>CAZZGE010000089.1:0-16902 GCA_964653665.1 uncultured Porifericola sp.
AACCCAGGTCAACCAGGTTCTGACCGTCATACGACTTCCACTCAAAAGCGAGTGTGATGAGCGCCAGACTTATTACTAAGCCTATGCTCAGATGAAGGCCAGTTTTCTTATTGAGATCGGCGCTAGGTGATTTTTTTGATTCCATAGGTTATCATTTAATGGTTGTAGCGTAATAATAACCATTAAAATAGAAAAATAAAAGGGCGAATGCAAGAAATCTGTTAACTGAACGGCACTCTAAAGCCTGTAAATGGCAATAAAGGCGATATATCCCAAAAAACATCCAGTAAGATTAGCTACCATGTCGGTTAACTGTACCATTCTTTCTGAACTAAGCAACTGCATAAGTTCTAAAATTAAAGAATAGCTCCCAGATATGATGAATGCACTTACTACTGCGTTGTTTTTGATCTTAATAAAGCGATATTGTTTTTTGAAGCCAACTATCATCAGAAAAGACAACACCATGAACACAATAGTGTGGGCTATCTTATCAATGCTGAGTAGGTAATCATCTTTAACATTCGGCATTTGCTGACCGGGCGTCAGTATCAGAAATAAAATGATAAGTGCCCAAAGAATTGTAAAAAGGTTAAACCTCAGAAACATAAAATTTCGGAGCCCTGGGCATGGATTTATTCACCAATGACTTCCTGGTAAGCTTTCACCTCCAGCAGCTCATCCAACTGTGATGGATCGGTAATTTTGATTTTAATCATCCAGCCCTTTTCGTAAGGGTCTTCATTGACTACCTCAGGAGAGGATTCCAGCTCTGTATTAAATTCAAGCACTTCTCCATCTACTGGCATAAAAAGATCTGAGACGGTTTTTACCGCTTCTACAGTACCAAAAACATCGCCCTGTCCCAGTGCTTCGCCTTCTGTTTCTACCTCCACGAAAACAATATCGCCTAACTCACCCTGTGCAAAATCGGTGATGCCTACAGTAGCCTGGTCTCCCTCTACTTTTATCCACTCGTGGTCTTTAGTGTATTTTAAATTTTCAGGTAGGTTCATAAATGTAAGAAGTTTTTTCAAATGTAAGGGCTTTTTGATAAAGCACAAAGCGCCTTTAACTTATTCTACTGCCACTTTTATAAGACTTATTGAGCCAGGTTAAATCTGGCCTGAACGCCAAACTCGGTGGTGGTGCGCTTAAATGAGTTTGTCACGCGCGGATCGTTGACCGTGCGGGCAAAGTACAGCTGTATATTCAGCTTATCATTGATGCGATAGTCTACCGTAGGGCGCAACTGGAAATTGACGTTCCCGTTGGTAATTGTGCTCTCCTCATCAAGCTTCCGCTGAACTGTCTTCGTGTCTTTGAGGGTCATACTCAGGTTAAAAGTAACATCATTTTCCAAAGTTACGGTGCGGCCCTGTACCCGGAACGGCAACGTAATTTCTGACTTGGTAAAACCTAACGTGAAGTTCATGGCCTGGCTGTTAAGCTCTGTAAGCTGAGCATTTGACATGTTTAGCGCCAGGCTCCTCTCAATATCGTAAGAAACTCTGCCGGTCAGTCGACTTTTAGTGCGGATGTTTAGTCCAATCAAAGGAGAAAAGCGTTCGGTAATCACTACCTGTTGAATTTGGTAGACTGGAACCAGAGCCTGCTGATCTTCCGGAAGCGTAGGGTCTACTTTGGTAGCCAGTGGGTAGTCTTCAATGTTACTGCTCAGTAACAATCCAGCATCGTTGTTATCATATAATAACGAGTTGGTATAGTTACTAACCCCGTAGGTAGAAGTGTAAGCGTGTGAAATGTTGATTGAACTGAATATTTCACCTACCGAAGGTAACAACCTGGGTAGTCCGGCGTAGTCTACTCTCCAGTTGGGTAAGGGAATTCTTGGAAAAGGGCTAAGACTGATTTGATCGGCTTGCTGATCGCTGTAGGCAGCCAGAAAGGCAGGGATCAGTACATCCTGCGAATTTTGGTTATAGGGCTTATCCGTAGGGTTTAGTCTTTGTAATCGGGACATTATTACTGCACGGTTGTCCTCAAATTGTCGGAATACTTCTGAGTTGTTTTCTGCATCGTCCTGGGCAAATAATGTCCGAAGCGTAAAATACGTGATGTTATAATTACCGATGCGTGCCGGGTTCTGCGCGTCATATGCATACTCTACTCCACCCGTTACCGGGTCGAGATTCAGGGTATCCAGCTGGTAAATTTCCTGGTAGGTAGCGGTTTTAGTTTTCTTGAAATCAAGCTGGATTCGGAAATCCCGAAAGGGCTCTACATCAGCCCGTACATTGATATTTTCAACGCTGGATTGCTGAAAAGGCATGGTTAGAGCGGTGCTGGTAGTCAACCAGCCGTTTTTCACTGCCTTATTACGAATTTCAGGATCCTGACTGCCTAACAGGAAGGGTAGGCCCGGTGCAGCAAAACTGCTGTCCATACCAAACAGGTAAGCATTTGGCATATATCCGGGCAAAAGTGTGCCCTCACTCAGGCTGTAAGTCGTATTGATGGAACGGAGTGACATTAATAAACGTAAAAAGCCTTTCACAAACTTATTGTCTTTCGGTTCCAACTCTTCTTCTTCCTGGTTTTGAGGTCGGCGTACTGCCCGGGAACGTCTGCCTCGTCCTCCGCTACTGTTGACGTTCCTCAAAAACCCTACTTTGTTGTAGAGGCTCACCATGTCAATTTTACCGTTCAGGCTTTGGTCGCGGTTATTCTCAATGGTATTACCCAGTGTATCAGCGATACCGAGAGCGCCGGCTCTCCAGGTATACCCGGTAGCGTAACGTACATCCGCATTGAACCAGTCAGTGAGTGGTAATTTGTCAAAAGGGACGGTGTAAGTTCCGGTTAGGGACTGATCAAAATTTTTCATACGTCCAAAACGACGAAGATTATCCATAACTTCGTCTCTTTTTTCTTCTGTATCCAGGTCGCCGTCGGGTTCGTCAATAATGGCAAATGTCCGGGCACCGTAGTCTAGTGCGAGGTTTTGGCTGAGGTTCCACCGCATGTCGTAGATACGATTGAAGGTGAAAGCTTTTTCGTGGAAGGCTTCACCCAATGGATCAAGGTCAGCCCCCCGGTAGATGGTTTTGACGAAACTTCGGTTGATATCGCCCCGAAAACTGATTGTTGAAGGCAGTGGCGAGAAGTTAAACTCTTTGATCAGGGCAAACCAGGGAGAGTTGAAGGCATTGATGTTGGCAAAAGGCTGTACATTGATATCGGGAAAACTGTAGTTGTACCCTATACCCCCCCGAATCAAACGCTGCTCATACTGAGCGATGTTGAAATTACTCCGCTCTACATCGCTATAAGAGTAAGAGAAAGTAAAATTAGACAAGTCAAAGAAGTGAGATTTTGCGTTTTCTTTGAGTTTGATCTTTCGCACGTTGGTAAAGTTGAGACTGCGGCGCGTCACCTGGTCGGTTACCAACTGCCGATACTCTGCCCTCTCTTCCGCCGGAAGCGCAGCCAGTGCTGCATCCAGCGGTATGTCTGGGTCGCGGGGATCGAACTGGGGCTCAATATTACCTTGCTCGTAGCTGACGTACATCGGTACTTTCAGGCCCAACTGCTGTGGCAGAAACTTATCTACGGTCACATTGGCCGATACGTCATACTCAGTAGCTAATTCACGGGATCTTTCTGATATCCGAGACTGTACACCTCCAAACCCATATGTCATGTGACGGGCAGAGGCAGTAATATTGGCGACATCAGCCAGCTTGGCATTGACGCGAGCATTGGCAGCCCACCCGCTAGTACGATCAAAATCGCCGACCCGTAATTCATTGGCCCATATACAGACGTTCTTAGGAGCCCGATCAGGCGTCTGTGGGTTCCTGATACCGATCATCACCGTCTGTACAGTACTCAGCTCCGGACGGCCTACAACCGTCAGAATATACTTCCCAATTTTGCGGGTGTAGGGCAGGCTAATGTTGTCTGAAGAGTTGTTCCGCTGGGATTTTAAGCGATACAGGTCATTCAGGTCAATGTCAATTTCGTTTTCTTCCGGCCATACTGTTCGTTCTTCGTCCACACCAGGAGGTGACATGACCAGGGGCACCTCTATTTCATAATAGTTTTCGGTGAAGTCAGTACCCAATCGCAGAAAACCGGTCACTGTGCTGTCTTCGGCGGTCTGGCTTTCCGCGTGCAGAAACATGCGAATGTTACCGTAGTTGATCAGGTCCAGCGTCATGTTTTTGTACACTGCCCGGGCATCCCCGTCTTTCAGATTTTCCACGCAGAGCTGAATAGACTGTTCATTTTGCCGTCGCTGGATAGGTGAAGTATTGTCCCGGTCACGGATAAAACCGGGCGGAAGCACATACGGAGAGCCCTCTCCATCGTTGGTGGCGTTCTCCTCGATATTCACTACCGATACTGTAAAATTAGGATCGTAGGGCTCGGTGTACTCATTAAGGCCCTTGCGGAAAAGATCTTCGGTATATCGGCGCCACTGGCTACCCACCATCTGAAATTTGACGAAGCGCAGTACGGTTGGCTGTCGCCAGCCGGTTAAGTAGGTGCGGATGTAACGTATGGACTTGAAGCCCTGAATGTTGCCCACCTTATTGTCAGGTTGGCGAATGGGAATACGGAATAAATACCAGGCAACGCCGGTATTACGGCCGACCGTCTGGTCTACGATGTAGTTTTGCCCTACGCGCATCTGGTCAGGACGCAGGTTGATGCGGTATTCGTAGTATTCTTCCAGGTCGCTGAGTGTATTATCCCGGTTGAGATCCTCGTTATCGGGCATTTGACTACCAGAAGGTGTAAACCTTTCGTTTCCTGTCAGGATGGGGGTATTGCCTTCCTGCCCGTTAAAGTTTTTGTAGCGCTCTACGATCTGAGCATCTCTTTCGTCAAACTGAGGCCCCAGGTAGTACTCAAAATTATCCGCCGAGGGGTCCTGTTGCACTGCTGTCTGTGCAGAAGTCGGCATACGGCTGATCAGGTCGTTATAGAAATTGATCTCCTCATCGTTACGGACACCATCAAAGCCTACATCCTGGTTGCTACGGGCTTCGGAAGAGCTGTTGTTGAAAAAATCTGTCAGAAACTGATCGGAAGGAACACGGCCCCACTCGTTGATATTGACGTCTGCTTCGCTGTAGTCTTCTGGTAAGCCGTTTTCAAAGAAATGCTGGTCGTCAGGGATTACGTCTTCAGAAATGCTGCCCAGGTTAAACACCAGTTCTCCGCCTGTCGTATTGTTCTGACCCAGTACCTGGCCATTTTCTCCCTGGATGAAAGGGTCCATCATCCAGAATTCAAGGTACTCAATGTTGGTTTTGTCAAAGTCAACTTCGGAGGTAATTGCGCGGGTAATCCCTCCCCAATTCTGTTCGGGATTGGTCAGTTTACCTTCGGGGGTAAGGTTTGGACTAAAATTGTAAGGGCCTCTTTCATCGGGAAAATAAGCCACGTCAAACACGGGCAGCGGCACATTGACCACCTGCTCATCCTGGTTGGGGAAAACCTCCTGAGGGGCAATCTCCCGCTCGTAATGGTTGGTGATATCGTCCGGAATGTTATCCGGTTTCAACCCGCCCCGGTTAACGTAGAAGACACTGTTATCTACGATATACCAGGCCAGCTTGGCACGGCGGTACCCTTCACCCAGTTCACCGTTGCCCAAAAAACGGCTATCTTCGGTAGTGGGCGTTGAGGCCAGTTGCCAGCTCTGCCAGCCGCCTAGGTTAAAGGGCGTAATTGTATTTTCAAAATCATCAATGTACGACTGTCCATCTCCGTCAATGACATTTGAGGTTCCCGGTACCAACTGGGCAAATTCTGCATTTACTGTAATACTGGACGGCTCTTTGGTCTGGACAATGGGGAGAAAGTCTACCATTTTGGTAATGAAGCGCGACTCTTTGCGATAATTCAGGTCAAAGCCGTACTTGGTATTCTGCGTGGGTTCGTTTCCGATAGCCACCCGCGTCACCACCGGCCGCTCATTCATGTGCAGGACAGTTGCCCCTAGGTTGATGTCTTCATTAAAGCGATAATCCAGGCGGGTGCCCAGCAGGGTACGTTGTTGAAAATTGAAGAGATCGGCTTTTTCAAAAGAGATCTGAATCCGTTTTCCCGAGCTCAGCACGCCCTCATTGATAATAGTGACCTTGCCCAGGTTGTAGTCAACGGTAAAGTCTACATTTTCTACCAAAGGCGTATTACCGGCCAGTACCTGAACCGAGCCTTCAGCAATATTAAACCCCGGTAGCATAATTTCATTAGCCGAGCCTGCCTGGAAGCTACCTACCAAGAAAAATTTGTTTTTGGTGGTATTTAGCTCAGCGTCAGCCTTGGTGGTGTTATACAGTCCTTGGTACACGTACTTGTTAACCAGATCTTCTTCGGGCTGCCCCTCCCGGATAAGTTGCTCCAGGTGGTCACCAAAGGGCTCTACCAGTGGAAAAATGATAATACCCAAATCTGTATTGACCGTAATTCCCTGTACAAAGTCAAAATTACCGTCTGGCTGAGGGTCATTGTTTTGGTTAAGCTGATCCAGGCCCATTAGCCTGATAAGTTGCTGATTAGCCAGTTCCCCTTCCTGCAGACTCGGGTTGTCAATACCGGTACGGTCATCACGGTACACCACACGAAACTGAAAACCGGCAGGATCTACCTGGCTGGCGTTTAGGGAGTAGATGTTTTTCATCATCAAGTTCCAGGTAGGGACTTCGGGGTTGATCTTTCCGGGGCGTAGCAGCTTCAATAAAATGACGTCGTCATCACCCCGGGCCTGGTAGTCTTCGGTAAGTTCACCCACTTTGTACCGCTGTCCCTGGAAGGTATATTCGTAGGCTACGGCCAGTACTTCGTCATTCTGCAGCTTGCGGTTCAGTGAGATATACCCCAGCTCGCTGTTAAACGAAAACTCACGTTCGGTAAGGCGACGGGCAGAGGTTACAATTTCAAAATCAGTGGACTTCACCAGGTTGAAATCACCCGTCAGGGCTTCGCTGGCCTGGCTGACATCGCGTACAGCTGGTGCATTTAGCAGGTTGTTGAATAGTTGGTTAGCATTGTTGCGGGTGGGGCCAGTACCCTCACCTGGAGCGATGCGAGGGTTGCTTTCCTGGTAGATGACATTGCCTTCGCCCAGATCCATAAATCCTGCGATATTACGCAGGGTTTCGGTATTGTTATTACGATTGAGAACGTATACTTCTACCCGGGTTACATTGAGGCCCGAAGTTATTTGAGGTAGCTGATTGAGCCAGTTTTCGTAGTTTTTTCGGAAGAAATGACCTAGGAAAAAGTGTCGGTTTTCGTCGTAGTCGGAAGCCCGTATCTCAAATTCCCGATTCTGTGAGCCACTCTCAATCACTACATTGTCAGTACGGCCTCGCTGTACTGAGGCTACCCCAGTCACGAAGAGCTTACCGAACTGCAGTTGCGTTTTCAGGCCGAATAAACTCTGCGATCCGCTGATCAGGCTGTTACTGACAGGCAGACTTACGTTACCCAGTTCAATTTTTTTGATGATCTCGTGTTCGTAGCCGGTGTATTCTACTTTTACATTGTTCTGAAAGTCAAAAGAGTTGTTGTTGTCAAAATTGGCAGTCACTGCCAGCTTTTCACCGATCTTACCCACTACATTCAGGCTGATCTGCTGGTCAAATTCAAAGTTACCATTTCGCTGCTGGCGGATGGGTATCTGGGGATTGTCAATTCGTTGAAACCGCCCCCCAAAATCCAGGGTAACAAAGCCACTGGGCCGAATGTCAACGTAGGACCCTCCAAACAAACGGTCAAATACTGGAGTGGTGTAAATCGGAGGAAACAGCCTTTTACCACTGACAGCACTTTCGCCATCCAGCCCAATGGAACGAGTTTTCCAGTACTCTTTCTTGATCTGTTGCTCCTGATACCTGGACAACTGATCGTAATTAAGGTAAGTAGGCGCCCGGTAGTCTAGTCCGTTGATATTTTCTTTCAGTGAGTAATTGATACTGCTGTCTACTTCTATTTCGTAGTCTAGCTGAGCAGGCGTACTCAACTGAAATGGGGTAGGGGTAGTAGGATTGGCAAAGGGGTCTCCGTATCGGTCTTGAAGCTGGAAGGCAGGCCGGGTTGTTGATTCGTACGTTTGTTGCGTAGAATTAGCAGGTATGGTATCTGCAGGTACTGTCTGGTTCTCGTCCGGAGAAGGAGTTTCCTGAGCCCATGATTGTCGGGGAAGAAAGCAGCACAAAGCCAGCAGACAACAAAACCGGTAATTCACGCACAAGTCCATCCCACGCTTTGGTTGTTGCAGGCTTTTACGAAAGTTAATCAAAGTTCAGCTTATTGAATTTTTTCACTAAGTAGTTTTGAGCGCCAGCTTAATCAGATCTTCCAGTCTGATTGCGGTATCCTTGTTTTTTTTCTGCCATTCACTCAAAGCCTTTTCAATGCTTTTTTCAGCAGCTGTTCGGCTTATGCCCAGTGTAATTAATGCAGATAACGCTTCACTCCGAGTGGTATTGTATCCGGCTGCTACGCCACCGAAAGTGGCAGGCGCATCTTTTGTAAGCATTCCTTCTTTTTTCAACTTATCCTGTAGTTCAAGCACCAGCCGCTGCGCTGTTTTGGCACCTATACCCTTTACCCGCTGGATACTTTTGACATCACCCTGTACAATAGCTGCCTTTATTTCATCTACCTTCATGGAGGAAAGAAGCATCAGCGCCAGGCTGGGACCAACGCCAGAAATGGATAACAGATCCAGGAAAAGATATTTTTCACCTTCAGTAGCAAAACCGAACAGGTACTGGGCATCTTCTTTTACATAAAGGTGCGTGTGGAGTTTGTAACGCTTTACTTGCGCCAACAAATCAAAGGTGTTCAGCGATATTCTAAGTTCGTAACCCACCCCATTAACATCCAGCACCACATAGGTCGGGTCTTTGTAGGCAATGTTACCTTCAATGTATGCGTACATAAAAATAAATAAGGTTGACGGTTTTCAGCGTGCATTAATTACAATCATAGTGTTAGGTCAACAGGTCAATTCAAAGGATTCTTTGTAGATGTTAGTTTTAACGGCTTTTAGAGAAATGACAATTACATTTTGAAAGGCACTAACCGTCAGCGTAGTAAAGCTTAAAAACTTGATTTTTGTAAAGCTACAAAATGATCCTAGCAAATAACAAGCCTACCGCAGTGTATGTCCTTCAAAAAAAAATTATCAAATTTGAGCTCAAATACTCTATTAAGCGAAGCAATAGTGTTTAGAAAAACCCTGATTTTCGGCCTTCCCATTCTGCTGGTTTTGTTGATTTTTTACTACTACCTGGGCGGGTTCAAAGATACGCAATTGAGCTTAGTAGAAACTGATAGTTACGTTGTGGCAGGCTATGAATACATCGGGCTTTATAAGGAGGAAGCGCTGCAGGACTTGTTTTTTCAAGTAAGTGATCTTGTAGACAGCGGTAAACTGGCGGGAACAGTCACGGTTGTCAACTATCAGTTTCAGGATTTGAAACGAGATAGTGTGCATCAGCTTATTGGTGTGCAATTATCTGAACTTCCCTCAGCCATGCCTGAGGGTATGAGCGTAGATACGATCCCTGCTAGCTGTGCGGTGAGGGCTATCATCCAGGCACATCCCCTGGTGATGCCCCATCCCGAAGAAACTCAGCAGCGTATCATAGATTTTGCCCAGGATCAGTCGCTGGAGCTCAACAGTATGGTTTTAGAACGCTACATAGGACAAGAAAAAATCTGGGTAGATATTCCAGTCAGGTAATGTTTTGCGTTTGTCAGGAATTGATGTGACCAAAACGAGGCCTAAATTTGGCAGAATGCCTGAGTTCTTTGTAGGTTTATTTCACCATGTGATAGGTAAAAGCAACTAAAACAAAGTCCATGAAAAGTTGGCGAAAGTGTATTGTGATAGATTACTTACGCAAGGGAGGAGTTTTGCTGCTTTTTCTGACCTTATCCTCATCACTGTATGCGCAAATAGACAGCCTGACGCGTAAACTGGAACAGGCAAGTAGTCTGGAAGAACAAGCTGATGCTTATCATCAACTATCAACCTTTTTCGAGCAGGATCGTCCTGATACGTCGCTCTATTTAGCGGAGGCAGCGTACAGTATTTCCCAGCGGGCAGATTATGATCGGGGAAAGGCTCAGGCTCTTCGCAACATGGCAGCCTATTACAGCCACAGTAAAAACTTCAATTTTGACAGCCTGGTTCATTATCTCAAAAGCAGTATTGACCTGTACCAGCGTAATGAAGACTCGCTAGGCATGGCACAGACATACTACCAGCTAAGCTTCAGCTGTTATCTGAGTGATCACTATCCAATTGCCAAAGAGTATTGTAAGAAGGCAGTAGATATCTACCGGGCCGCGAAGGAAAGGCGCATGCTAGGCCAGTCGCTTTCGCTGCTATGCGAAATACAAAACTATATAGGTAATAATAAACTGGCATCTGATTACTGCTTTGATGCGCTTGAGATATTTGACGAGCTGAACGCCGAAACACTGAAACCGGCTCTCTACAATACAATTGGCAGTATCAATTATGATATCAAAAACTACGACATAGCCCGGGAAAACTTTCTCCTGTCAATAGAATTATCAAAAAAACTAAATATGGAGTATTCGCTTTCCGATGCCTATCTGAGCATGGGGGAAGTACTGAGGGAAACCGAAGAGTTTGAGAGCGCGTTGGATTACTTCAAGCAGTCTTTGAAGATAGACCGGGGTAATGGGGATGATGAAGGTGTCAGTTATGCTTTCCTAAATATCGGAAAGACCTTTGTACTGCAAGGAGAATATGAGCGGGCACTACCACTGTTGGAAGGGGCTCTGGAAATTGCCGAAGACTACGGGGACATCCATATGCAAGGAAAAGCATCTCTGGAAATAGGAAAATCCTACTCCAATCTCAATAACAATGATGATGCTTTCACTTTTTTGAACAGAAGCCTGCGGCACGCCAAGCGGATCGGCAATGGTAAGTTGCTGAAGGAGTGCTATCTCAACCTGGCTAACTACTATTACAGTATCGGTGATTTGGAGAGTGCTTTGGTTAATTTTAAGTTCTACGACTTAGAACAGTCTCGCTTTTATGAACAGGAGAGCGCTCAGCGCATGGCTGAACTCTCAACCCTTTATAAGCTAACCGAAAAAGAACAGACCATCGCCCTGCTTCAGCAGAAAAATCAAATACAAGAATTACAGGCCAACGAAAGAAGAATTGTAAATTATGGGCTGATCCTGGGAGTCGTATTGCTATCAGGAATTGGAATGGTGTTATTTAGTAAGTATCAGTTGAAAATACGGGCCAACCGCGAACTGGAAGAACAAAAGAATGCGATCAATAAGCAAAAGAGTAAGATTGAAAGACAAAGGGATGAGATTATCATCAAGAGCAAATTACTGGAGGAGAGCAAGCAGGACATCACCGACAGCATTATGTACGCAAAACGTATCCAGCTGTCACTACTTCCAGAAAGAGAACGCCTCAAGCACCTGTTTCCCGATTCATTTGTTTTCTTCCGCCCCAAAGATATCGTGAGCGGAGATTTTTACTGGATCCATGAAGTAGGCGAAAAAGTGATCGTAGCAGTAATAGATTGTACGGGTCATGGCGTGCCTGGGGCGTTCATGACGGTTTTGGCCAACGCAATTTTAAACGAACTTGTGTTGGAGAACTGTGTCAATTCACCCAACGTGATTCTCTCAGTCATGGATACCAAAATTCGGGAAGCTCTCCACCAAAACCATCCTAACCATGATGCCAGTACCGACGGGCTGGATATGGCGGTCTGCATCATTGATCGTACCAACATGGAGTTGTGCTACAGTGGTGCCCAAATGGGTATGTACTATACCCGAAACGGCAAACTAGAGCAACTTAAACCCAATCGTTACTCCCTGGGCGGGACACTTTATGTTGAGAAAAACTTTTCCAATCGTTGTATTCAGCTACAGCATGGCGATATGATCTACATGGCCTCAGATGGCTTCCAAGATCAGTTCGGAGGGCCTTACGACAAGAAATTCTTAAGAACCCAGTTCCGCTCCCTACTCAGGCAAATCCATAAAGAACCTACACTTCAGCAAAGAGAGGTCGTAGAACAGGTCTTTGAGCGCTGGCAGGGCCAGCAGGTGCAGACTGATGATGTACTGGTGTTGGGCGTAAGAGTTTGAAAAAAAATTTACGATTTTTCATTTGTCTGCATTGTTGCGATATCTACCGTTGAGGGGATATTTTTATTTCATTTCCACACTAAAAATCAAAATTACTTACACGCTATATTTTTATTGAAAAAAAATTGCTTCATCAAAAATATAAATATATAACTAAATATTTGATTTATAATTATTCAATAGTTATAATTGTGTTAAATATTTTGTTAATATTAATACTTAAATCATGATAAAACAACGTTTTTCTTACATCATCTCACTAGTGTTTATTCTACTGTTTGCAGCATGTGAACAGCAGGAATTGGCACCCTCTGACCAAGGAATTGAGGATAATTCCTCCCTGGAAAATGCAAATATTCCGAATGACTTCAATTATCGCACTACTCAAACTATTCAGTTCAATGTAGTAATGCAGTAC
The DNA here is from genome assembly GCA_964653665.1 of uncultured Porifericola sp. Taxonomy (GTDB): domain Bacteria; phylum Bacteroidota; class Bacteroidia; order Cytophagales; family Cyclobacteriaceae; genus Catalinimonas. Next base: position 12,569 of record CAZZGE010000089.1, read on the forward strand.
AATGGAAAAGCTGTGCAAGAAGAGCCTTTTGCGTTATATTCGGATAAGGGGCTCAACAACCTGCTCTTAACAGCATCTACAAACGAGGATGGCCGTTTTTTACAGAAAATTAACCTGCCTTCCCATATTGAAAGGCTATATTTAAAGCGCTTGCTTGATGATGATGCAGCCATGAATGGTAGAGCCAACATCGAATCCAGAATTTACGATGTACCTCTCTCTACAGATACTTATTTTGAGATAGAACTATCTAAAAATCTTATACTTACTTCTATCTGTTCAGACCAACCTGAGCAGCAGCGCAAGTGGAGGGTCAGAAACCCCAATGAGTCATCAGTTGAGTACAACTGGGATTTAGTAGGTTCTCAGCAGTCCGGTAGCCTCGTAGCCGAACCGGGTGATAACTTTTTCTTTACCAACACTGAATCAGGTCCCAATACTTTAAGCATTAGCTGGTTTAACGGGGAAGAAAATAAGTCTACCGTTAAGGCATCAGGTGGCGCACAGTGTAATTCTGAAAATCTGATACTTACTTCTCTTTGCTCCGAAGCGCCAGGTATACGTAACTGGCGGGTACGTAACCCTAACGATGAGAGCTTTACGGTACGTTGGGAAGTGGTCAGTACACAGCAGAGTGGAAGCCTGGAAGTCCCGAAAGGAGACAGTTTCTTTACCACACAGGATGTAGGTGGTGCTAATACCACTAAGATATTCTGGACCGACCTCCTTGGCAATGAGAAAAGCTCTACCAAAGCTTCAATGAATATGCTTTGTGAACTGGAAAACCTGAATCTGACTTCAGTTTGTTCAGATAATCCAGATCAGACTCGTCGCTGGAGAGTTCGTAACCCGAATGATTTTGATGTAGAGGTAGAATATGTAGTAGTAGGAGCCGGCATTAACGGTATAATCACGGCTACGCCGGGCGATTCTTTCTTTGAAACTTCTACTGTGGGAGGAGCTAATACCACCAAGATTTTTTGGAACAATGCTGAGGGCAATGAGGTAAGTCGTACCAAAGCATCGGGAGGGCAGGCCTGTACCAATACTTTTTACTTTCCCGGACAAGATATGTATGGTTCACTGGCGTACGAAGACTTTTGGCCTAAAAAAGGTGATTATGATTTCAACGATGTGGTGGTTGACTTCAATGTAAAAGCTGTTTATGAAGGCGCTAATATCCATCAACTTGTACTGGATTTTCAACTACGTACGACAGGTGCCACATTTGAAAATGGCTTTGGTATCAACTTGCCCATTGATCCTACTTACATCAGCAGTGTTGATGGTGTAGTGAGAACAGAAAACTTTATACAGGACGCATCCGCCGGTTACGAAGATGGACATACCGTAGATGGTACTACAACGATTATTGTGTTTGATAACGCCTCCAATCTGGTAGAGCCGTTTACACATCCGGCTACACCTTATGAAATCAAAATTACAATAGACTTTAAGGATGGAGCCTCATTGATGTTAATGGAAGACTATGTCGCCAATCTTAATCCTTTCATCTTTGTCAATGAGAGAGATGTAGAGGTCCATTTGCCTGACTTGCAGCCTACCAGCCTGGCAAATTTAGGTTTATTGGGCACGTACGACGATGCAAGTTCTTTACCCACTATGACTTACAAAACGGCTAACGGACTGCCCTGGGCAGTATATACTCCGGTTAGCTTTAGTTATCCACTGGAAGATCTTGAGATCACCAAGGCTTATACCCAGTTTAAACCCTGGGCTGAAAGTGGCGGTAGCGTCAACCCTGATTGGTATCTGTTCCCCGTATCAGGTCAGGTGAAGTAAGCCAGATATAGTTACCTAAAAAAGGCACGGCCCATCAGGAGTCGTGCCTTTTTATTCATCTAAATCTCAGACACTAAATCTGTATCTCATCCAAATTGATGAACTTGATTTGTTGGTTATCAGATAATTCTACACCTACTATAGAGTCTTTATCAACTGTTCCGGCAAGTATTTCCTTGGATAGCTTGTTTAACACTTCACGCTGCATGACTCGCTTGAGCGGTCTTGCCCCAAACTGAGGGTCGTAGCCCAGCTTCGCAATGTATCTCAGTACTTCATCCGTGGCTTCCAGTTTAATGCCATTCTGTTCCAGTCTGTCTTGGATAATCTTGAACTGAATGTCCACAATTTTTTGCATATCAGCCTTGGAGAGCGGACGGAACATAATAGTCTCATCAACCCGGTTCAAAAATTCGGGCCGCATAGATTTTTTCAGTAACTCAAATACCTCATTCTTCGTGTTCTCAATCACTTTTGCCTCATTATAGTCATTAATATCTATAAATCGCTCTTGTATCAGCGTAGAACCGATGTTGGTAGTCATGATGATAATGGTATTTTTGAAATTGGCGACCCGACCCTTGTTGTCTGTCAGCCGGCCATCGTCAAGTACCTGCAACAGGATATTGAAAACATCAGGGTGTGCCTTTTCAATTTCGTCCAAGAGAATGACTGAATAGGGCTTTCTGCGAACCGCCTCAGTCAACTGACCGCCTTCGTCATATCCCACATATCCGGGAGGCGCTCCGATCAACCTGCTGACGGCATGACGCTCTTGATACTCAGACATATCGATCCGTACCATATTATTTTCATCATCAAACAGGAACTCAGCTAAGGCTTTGGCCAACTCTGTCTTACCTACTCCTGTAGTACCCAGGAATATGAAAGAACCGATAGGGCGCTTAGGGTCTTGCAAACCAGCTCGGCTGCGTCGAACAGCGTCGGATAATGCTTCAATGGCTTCTGATTGTCCAGCGACCCGCCGGGTCAGTTCTTCTTCCAGGTGGAGTAGCTTCTCACGTTCGGTCTGCAGCATCTTGGATACCGGAATGCCGGTCCACTTAGCCACTACATCGGCGATGTCTTCAGCACCCACTTCTTCCTTGAGCAGCGATCCACTGCCCTGCATTTCTGTAAGTTGCTGCTGGAGGGCTGCTAGTTTTTTCTCACTTTCGCCTACGTTTCCGTAACGGATTTCTGCTACTCTACCGTAGTCACCGGCGCGTTCAGCCTGCTCGGCTTCAATCTTGAGCTGATCAATCTTCTCTTTTTCCTCACGGATACCCTTGATGACCGACTTTTCGTTCTCCCACTTGGCTTTCAGATCGTTCCGCTTCTCTGACAATTCGGAAATATCTTTATTGAGTTGTTTCTCTTTCTCTTTATCCTTTTCCCGGCGAATGGCCTCTCTCTCAATCTCAAGCTGCATAATCCTCCGATTTAGCTCATCCAGTTCTTCAGGGAGTGAATCAATCTCAATCCTGAGTTTGGATGCGGCTTCGTCCATCAGGTCAATGGCTTTGTCTGGCAGAAAACGGTCAGAGATGTAACGATTAGAAAGCTCTACAGCAGCAATCACCGCATCGTCTTTGATTCTGACTCCGTGGTGCAGTTCGTACCGATCTTTAATACCCCGCAGTATAGAAACAGAATCTGGTACGTCAGGCTCATCTACCATTACTGCCTGGAAGCGGCGTTCCAGTGCCTTATCCTTTTCTATGTACTTTTGGTATTCCTTGAGTGTCGTAGCACCGATGGCATGAAGTTCACCCCTTGCCAGTGCAGGTTTGAGTAGGTTAGCAGCATCCATGGCTCCTTCACCACCACCACCTGCCCCGATTAGGGTGTGTATCTCGTCAATAAATAGAATGATCTCACCATCAGAATCAGTAACTTCTTTGATGACTGACTTGAGTCGCTCTTCAAATTCACCTTTGTACTTGGCACCCGCCACCAATAAACCCATATCCAGAGCAATAATGGTTTTGGTTTTCAGATTCTCCGGCACATCACCGTCTACAATGCGTTGTGCCATACCCTCAACGATAGCAGTTTTACCCACACCCGGCTCACCGAGAAGAATGGGGTTATTCTTAGTACGTCGGGCCAGGATTTGTAGCACACGACGAATTTCGTCGTCACGGCCGATGACCGGGTCTATTTTACCAGCTTTAGCCAGTTGATTTAAGTTTTTGGAATATCGTTCCAGTGATTTGTATTTGGCTTCGGCGTTCTGGTCGGTAACACGATCTCCTCCACGAAGCTCCTGAATTGCCAGTTTGAGCTCTTTCTCGGCGAACCCCTGGTCTTTCATAAGCTTAGCGGTCTTATCTTTACCAGTCAGCAGCCCCAGGATAATATGTTCAATGGCGATAAACTCGTCTCCAAATTCCTTGAGGTAGTTTTCAGCCTTATGCAAAGCAGCAGCAGAATCATTGGATAAGTAGGGCTGTTGGCCGCTTACTTTGGGATAAGCAGCAATGATCTGGTCAAGACCTTGCTCCAGATTCTTCCGCTGGGCGCTCAGC
>CAZZGE010000090.1:0-16686 GCA_964653665.1 uncultured Porifericola sp.
TGTGGAAGATTTAATGTAAAGTCCGATATTTTTTTGTTCGAGGCATATTTGACTATGTCTCTTATATCTTCAGTTTTCAATTCGGTTAGAATTAGTCTTTCTGTTTTAATTTCTGGTAGTTTATTCATTGGTAGTTCGTCATTTCGTAATAGAGCACAACGACTTCCATAGGGGTTGCACAGGCGCAGCCGTAGCTTTCTGCTCATGGCTTGTTAGTACCATAATTTAGGCACTATTGAAATAATATACTACCCACCGGCTTTCGAAAGCGTTAACCTAATCTTCCTGTCGTATATAAACCCGAGAATCTTTCCACCCCTTCTTTGCCAAATGCGTTAGAGGTGTGCTATTCTACTGCCTCACGGCCATAGGTGTATGTAATACCTACCCCAAGTTCTAAGAAATGTCTGTCTTTACCGAATAGCCCGTTGACTTTTAAAGGCACACCAAAGCCTCCTACCCCCAAAAAATTGTAATATGCTCCTATGCGTGCCGAGGCATGGGACCACTCGCCTCGGTGCAGGAGGCGGTCGTAATTGATGGAGTAAAGACCGGCATTGCATTGCCTCCCAATTCTACAAACAAGCTATTACGTGCCGGCTGAAGTGTATCTTCTGATACTTCTTGGGCATGGCCGAGGCTGAACATGCCCATGAAGCAAAGTGCGATCAACGTAGTTTTCATCGTGAAGAGGATTTATCGGTTTGTAAAAAAATTGCGTTGCGTTTGATTTCCGTACAGCCTTTGTACTCTTGCTGTAAGCTGGGTGAGTAAAGGTGGTAGAGGTACATGCCTGATGAAAGGCCTGCCCCATCCCAGTCGTTCTGGTAGTCCGGACTGTAATAGACCTCTTTGCCCCAGCGGTTGAAGATGCGTAACTGCCACTGCCGGTTTTCTATATTAGCGATATAGAAAGTCTCATTCTGCTCATCATTATCCGGGGTAAAGACATTGGTAATAAAGCTGGGACATTCGGCATAGGCTACTTCAATGGTATCGTTGATCAGGCAGTTTTCTGAAGGGATGCTGACATGATAAGTCCCAGCCTCCGTGACTTCCAGCGTAAATGCCGTAGAACCATCACTCCAGAGGTAAGCTTATTAAGCTGTTTGTTTTGTGCTGGTCGGTATGAAAATTAGTCTGTTAGGGCTGAAGCAGGATACGACCGAAGCTACGGGCCGAACCTTTGCCCCTTGGGTAGATTTAAAAGTCAATTCCTGCTTTTACCTATACGATTATGGCAAATATTTTCTCAGCTCTTCGGGATTTCTCCTCATATCCCAAACTACTAAAATTGCTATTACATCCTTCTTCAGTTCATAATAGATTTGATAATTGCCCTGTCTCAAAATACGAACCTTTTCATCAGTGGTATGTCTACCCAATAAAGGATATTCTCGCAATCTCTCGGTAACTTCTTGTATCTGATCAGCTAATTTCTTACTATATGTCTTACTTCTATTTCGTTCAGCATAATAGCCTAAAGTAGCCAAGAAGTCATCTTGCGCTTCTTTTGACCAAACTATTCATTGAGCCATACATTAACTTTTTCAAATACTTCCTCCTGAGTAACAATCTCTCCATTTTCTGCTTGCGTTCTAGCATTAGCGATTTTTTGGCTTTCAAAATCACTAAGTTCATAGGGTTGATCTACTATTTTAGAATCAGTAAGTACCTTGATAGCATTTAAAAAATCCTCATCATCTATGGATTGAATACGATGTATAAGTATCTCTCTAAGTTCAGAAACGAGCATATCTATTCTTCTTTAGTTTATTTCCTAATATACAAATTCTGTAGCAATTTGATCCTTTCTTGAACACTATGTGCCGTAACTTAAAACTATCGGTTGTATGCCCACTGCTAATGAATAATATTAAACAAATGAAATCTACCGAAGCTCACAACGGTTCCAAATGGCACTACCTACGTTCTGAGAATCAAAATCTTCTGAAGGCAGAAGTAAGTAGACTGCACTGCCATCTCTCAGCGGCAGATTCACGGTCGAGTTGCACTGAAACCAGACAGAAAGCACTCTGGCATATAACCAATAGCATCTATTACATGCAGTCTCTACTTTTTTTTGGAGGTGGCGGTGGAGGATTTCTAGGTGTTGGAATACTTTGCCTTTTCGGAGTACTCGGAGGTGGTGGTGATGGTCCAGGTGGAGGTGTAGGAGTTGGTCTTTTTTTTTGCCATTAGTTTTGTACAGTTACGTTGTAATTCGATTTCAGATAGTCAGCCCATTCAGTTCTTGCGAGAAGCTCGATCTTTTTATAATTGTTCACTTTAATACTTTTCAACTTATCAATCACTTGAAGTTCTTTGTCTTTGAGTGGAAAGTATTTTGAAGTGGTAGTTTGTTCGTCTTCATCCGCTTCATATTCTATCCATAACCTCTCGTAATCAAGGTGGAGTGTTTCATAAAAGATATATGATTCAGCCAAAACTTCTTTGATTCTTAAATATGGTAGCAGAGGTTTGATGATATTAGTTACTTGAGAAATTCCAAGAATAGATGTCCAGATAACTGGATATTGTTTCCAAATCAACCAAGCCCCTATAGTCCCTGAAGATGCAGTAGTAATTACAATGTTAGCGATTCTATCAAATGTTCAGATATAGGCATTAAAATGACACAGATACAAGGCCTAATATTTAGTTCGTGTAAAGTTGCTCCATATCTTCTCTCTCATTAGTTATTCATTGCGGTGATATTTATAAAGAGCAGTGTAGGCCAGGGCCGCAGCGTAGAAAGGCTCTGAATTGCACAGTGTTACAAACCTGTTACATTTTTTTCAGTTAACCAATCAATTGCAGCATCAACAACTTGTTTCTGTTTTGTGATTTCTAGGTCAGGCTGGATAGCTGATGTATATACGTTTTTGTCCCTATCTACGAAATAGCTTACACTTAGCAGTAGTTTTTCTCCATTCCAAAGCAAATACTGCTGATTTCCAGTAGCTAATCCATAAGTTGGCCTACCAAAGAATTTCGTATCTCTTTTCCCTTTGAATGCAACAGCGATGCTTCTCCCGAATTCATTGTCATTCTATCAATAGCACGGCTACTTTTTTGTTTGGATAAGGACTTATGTAAGTGAATTAAGCTCTTCTAAAGCATCAAATTTGTTACCCGCTTTCAGATGATTTTAACTGATTTCATTCGTTCGCTTATTTCTTTTTTTGTGATCTAACCTGTAGAATATAACGATCCTACACACGCCATAGGAGATATGTACACCTATATCAGAAATATACTCCATTATCCCCACCCTCACAAGTCAAAAACACAAGCCAGACGCCCTACTTACACTTACTCCAAAATTATCTTTCCCCTTGCCTCCTAAGCCCCAAAAGCTGTATCTTCCTGCCTTAAGATCAACCAAAAGCTTCACAAACTATGCGCTACCTCAGCCTCCTGCTTTACCTGTTTCTGCTGGTCTGCCAGTCCAGTCCTGAGGAAGGGCCGCTCCCCCGCATCATCGTCTCTACTGATATCGGGGGTAGCGATCCCGACGACTTTCAGTCTATGGTGCACTTCCTGGTCTATGCCGACCGTTTTGACACGGAAGGGCTGATCAGTTCGCCGCCGCATGAGGGCCGGAAAGAACATATCATGGAAGTCATTGATGCCTACGAAAAGGATTACCCCAACCTGAAAGAGCATGGCGACTTCCCTGCACCTGGCCACCTGCGGCAGGTTAGTAAGCAGGGCGCGATTGACTCCTTGGAAGCCGATGCACCCACCGAGTTAAGCGAGGGCGCCGAGTGGATCATCCGGAAGGCCAGGGAAGAGGCTGCGCCGCTCTACGTGCTGGTGTGGGGCTCCATCACCGACGTGGCCCAGGCCGTCCATGCTGACCCCGGCATCAAAGAAAACCTGCGGGTGTACTCCATCGGCTCCTGGAATACCCGACTGGACCCTAACTCCCGTGATTACCTCTACGAGAACCATCCCGACCTATGGTGGGTAGAAAACAATACTACTTTCCGGGGCATGTACATGGGCGGACTGCAGGAGGGCGACTACGAAAACACGGCTTTTGTAGAAAAAAACGTGAAGGGACACGGGGCGCTGGGCGATCTCTTCTGGGAGAAGAAGCAAGACATCAAGATGGGTGATACGCCATCTGTGTTTTACATGCTCTCCGGTAGTCCGGATGACCCTACTGACGAAAGCTGGGGTGGTACTTTCGTCAAAGACAGTCACGGCCCTAGTTACTGGACCGATGACCAGAATCCCAAATTAGTAGAGAATGAGCGGCCCGGCGCCCGTACCGTCAACCGCCACCGTAAAGCATATTTAGATGACTGGGCCCGGCGCATGGACTGGCTGCTACCGGATGCTGAGGACTGATGCAGATAGAACTTTACCCTCGCCATGAAAAAGAAAGGCTGCTGCGCGACCTGCAGGCAGGGAGTGGCAGGTACGCTTCTTTGGCTTGGGCAGGTTCAAAACGATCATCGCCAGCCGATCGCCCCTGCACGCAGTGCAAATCAGCTATAGCGGTCAGCATGAAGTACAGGTGGAGGGTACATATGCCTATTTTTGGAGTGCTTTACTAGCTCCTGTGGACAGTGTGGTTGGTACGAGGTTCGTCTCCATGGCCACCTTAGGCGACATATGGAACAAGAAATCATCGTTTTTCTAAAAAGTAAATATCAGGTAGTAACCTAAAACCTAAATGGCTAATCAGTGATTAGGCGACTCTTACTTCAAGCCGCCTGATCACTATTAGGTACGGACTTTATTCCACCATCTTCCAAAAGGCGATACCGCCGGCTTGCTTACCCAATTCGGCATAGGCCACACGTTTGCCTTTCTTGAGGTCTATCACTTCCATGGTGCCGGGTTCGCCACCGATGCCCTCTACGGATACAAAAGTATAGCGATTATCAGGCGACATGGCCACGCCATGCGTAACTTTGCGGATATTCTCAATGCGAGCGGTCTCTTTTTTCTTCTTCAAATCCCATACGCCGGTACTTCCATCGCTCTTGTAGCTGACGACCAGTTTGCTGCCGTCAGGAGTAATGTCCAGGTTGTAGGGACCTTTGCCACCCTTAAAGCGGTCTACGACTTTCCACGCCTCCAGGTCTATCTCCAGGATTTCGTCCGAACCATTACCCGCTACATAAGCCAGTGGCTTTTCGGGGTGGGGGATGACCCAGGTGGGTTTGGTAGGCGAGTGGTGGTGGGATGCCATACCGCTCATCTCGCTCATGGAAGCCATAGCGTTGTCTCCCTGCATGTCATGCTGACTATGGTCACCGTGCATCGCATGGGCGTCGTCGCCGCCGGGTTCTATAGCTTCATTAGTATCCAGGTTGAGGATGCGGGAAACCTCCATCGTCAGGGTATTGATCTCAAACAGTTCACCCGACATCATGCCTACCGAATACTGATGCATACCATCGGGCGTAATCCGCGAGCCGTGGGGCATGGTACCTACTGTCACCTGCTCGAGCTCAGTCATACTTTCGGGGTCCACCACTGAGATTGTACTGGGCACCATATCGCCGTGCAGATTAAAATTGACCACGAACAGCATGCCGTTGGCTTCTGAAATCTGCATAGAGGCAGGGAAAAGTCCCAGAGTAGTTTCTGCCACTTTTTTATCAGTACCGGTTTCAAACTTGTAGAGATAGCCGAAGGGGTTGCCGTGGGCCATTGAAAGATACCAGTGCTCACCGTCAGGCGCCACCGTTATACCGTGGGGGCCTTCTATCTCGGCCGGCCACACACCCACCGGAATACGTTTGATAGTCTCCGCCTTTTCTCCGTCAAATTTGACAAGAGCTACTTCATCTTCTGACTCAGCGGTGACATATATGTAGTATTCCTGTGCCAGCACAGGAAAGATAGTAGTAAGGAAGAATACAGTTAAGAAAAGTATGTTTCTCATTTTTCTGGTAGTCATGTAAAAGAATAACTTTGCCAGATTTTTGAAATCCGGCAAAGTTCAAAAGGGAAAAGCTTATCTTGATTCCAGGGTAGTTTCTTCGGGCTTCTCCGGTTCTAGTTTGGCTGCCCAGAGGCCGCTGTTCCAGTCGGAGTAGAAGATGTGACCCTTGTAGGGCTGTGCACCCCAGGTAAAGGGCGCATTGGGGATATAGCCATCCGGATCGCTGGGAATGATCCAGGCGATCTCCCGGCCCTGCTTGTAGAGGTCGCCCATCAGTTCACCACTGATGTCAATCACCCGCACGCCACCGTTGTAGAAAGCCGCGTAGAGCAGTTCATTTTCTTCATCTACCCAGTAATTATGCGAGCCGGCATTAGGTACCTCAAAGCGGGCGATCTCGTCAGGATTGTCCAGGTCGCTGAAATCTACAAAGTGCAGGAAGCCGGCGGCCATGTTTTCCTTATTGACATCCAGTCCGTAGGGGAAAATCTCATCACCACCAATTACATAGAACTTACCGGTAGACTGGCTACGGAAAGGAAAAGCTGCATGGTTGGCGCCACTAGGATAAGCATAGCTGGCAAACTGCTGAGGATTTTCCGGGGAACCTCCGGCAATGCCGTTACCCACATCTACCAGTTGCAGGCCATCCGACCAGTTAGAGGAGTAGGCGATTCCGTCCTCTATCCACACATCGTGGATGGAGTGCGCTGGAGTCTCAAGCTCGAACTTACTGACGATGCGAGGCTGCTCAGGGTCTTCAATATTGATAATGTAGTATTTCTGTCCAGCACTCAGGGCGTATACATGATCCTGGTAAATGAATAGGTTATGTACTCCGCCGGTCAGGTTCTCGGTAAAGGTTGAAATGATCTCCACATCACCGGGATTGGTGACATCAATGATGACGATACCGTTCTTACGGTTGGATGCCCCCTCGCGGCTGATGATGCACAGCGTGCCATCTTCAGATACTTTCACATCATTGACGGTGCGGGCATCTACCTGTACGCTATCAATACGCGAGATATTAGCCGGATTGGTCACGTCCCAGAAGTAAGCTTTGCCATCCGCACCCCAGGTGCCGGTGACAGCATAGTCACGCCCGTCCACACCTTCCCATACCCAGAAGTCGGAAGTATGTTTGTCATCTACTGAGCCCCGACCTACCAGTTCTATCTCCCGCTCGACATCACGGGGAACAATCTGGACGGTCTTCTGGGCAGCATAAGGCCCCGACTTAGCCATGATGGTATACATACCAGCTTCATCGACGACGAAACGTCCGTCTTGCTTGATCAGGCCGGAAGCGCTGGAAGAAACGTCGTCGGCCACGCCTTGAAAAGAGTAGTATATCGGTGCATCAGTAATCTGGTTACCTGCTTCGTCTACCACTTTGGCGTCAAAATGGAACACATCGCCGGTACGGGCCTGCTCCATGTCAGCCTCCAGTACAACTTCTTTCGCCGGGAAGGGCACTACATCAATTTTTACCTGGCTTTTGATATCTTCGTAACTGATGGTCAGGGTAGCATTTCCGGTATTTTCTGCCTTCACATTCAAGAAGGGATCAGCAGATGCCACATCCGGAGCGGAACTGCTTACGCTGACATTGATACCCTGTCGCTCCATCCCCATCTCGTCCAGCACACTGGTTGACAGGGGAATGGTAGTACCGGCGTACATACTGTTGGGCACATCGTCCACTTTAATTTCGCTAATGGGAGGATAGTTTACTTTGACGGGGTAATCGATCCGAAGCCGCTTACCTGCTGCTGAGCGGGGAGTGAGTATGATGATCTGGTATTCACCGGGCATATGAGCCGTGACCAGCCCGCTGGTGTCTACCTCTACAGCTTTGCCCTTACGGGAGTAAAACAAGATTTTCTTGCCGGAGACTTCATTGCCGCTGCCATCTACGACTTTGGCACTGATCTGAGCAGCCTTTTCCATATCCAGCGTCAGTTCGGCTGGTTCAGCAACGATCTGCCAGTCCTGGGCGAGCAGTGGCGAAAGGGCAAGAAACAAGCAACATAGGCTTAAGCAAGTAGCTTTCATTTATCTAAAGGTTAGGTTTAAGCACAATTTATAAAGGATACTTCTTATTTCCTCCTAGAAGCCTAATTTATGACGGAAACTCCGGTATCAGGCAGTGGGCCCGGCAGTGATGTGCTGAAATTGTGGGCATCTCAGCGTACCATTACCCATGTGTGTGCTAGAGGCTCGGTTGGTCGGCACTTCTTGAGGCAAAGATACCGACGTATCTGGCTGTGGGTCTTCTCATGTATGGTCAGCGTATCTGATGCCGGTACGCTCTCCAACACAGCCAGCACATACGGGTAAGTTATGCCGTAGGTACTTTCTACCGGATGTCCAAAGTATCTGTCGCCTTATTGCGGTAGGTTATTGAGTGTATAAAAAAGTCGGCAGTTGTCGAGGTTAGCTCCTTTTTGGGAGGCTAGACTGTCTATTTCCAGGTCATAGACGTAGCCGGTGACCATTTCGTCTAATTCCAGTGATACTTTTCTGCCATCTTCAGACACTTGTACGTTGGTCACCTTTACCGGCTGCTCGTCCATACGAGGAGAACCGTACTTGCGATGGTATTTGTAGTAGTAGCGCTGAAATTTGTAGTTCTCCGGATTGGCTGCCAGTTCCTGATTAACCGGACGGGTAAAAGTCAGGTCAAAGCCATTACTTTTTACGTTCATGTGCAGTACATCCATAGGAGTCCCTCCGTTGTATTTGATCCGCTGTATGCCCTTGTCACCTACCCAGACGTAAGCGGTGCTACCTACCCATAAACTGCCGTCAGGCGCAAACTTCATGCGGTGGTTACCGATGCTAAGCCCGGTAGAATCCAGAAAACTAACGCAGGCCCCCTGCATTTGACCCTGTACCTCTTCCAGCATGATGCGCATAATTCGCGGATAATCCATCTCACCGACCAGTAACTGACCGGCGAAAGGGCCAAAATCTACATTTTCAGGAATCACTACCGGCTGGGTAGGGGAGTTGGACATCAGGTTATGCGGGAACAGTACGGCCGCTTTGGTACGAAGGCTGTCCAGTATTTCTACCGGTAGCTCGTGGGGATCAACCCTAAACTCTTCATCCCAGTTGTCCCGCCACACCAGGCTGGAGACGTGCCCGTAGTGTTTTCCCTTCTCTACATGGTACAACTTGCTGGTACCTAGCCAGTCGCCCTGGTTATCAGTGACAAACAGGTTGCCTTCCAGATCCATTCCGATGCCGTCGGGAGAACGGAAGCCGGAGGCCCAGGGCTCCAGTTCGCCCTCTTTGGTGAGGCGTAATACCCAGCCCCGGTAGGGAACGGTAGAATACATGCGACCGGGACGACCGTTAGGATTAAATTCTCCACGCAACTCATCCCAGATACCTGCACCGCTGGAGGCACAGTTGAGCGAGATAAAATAGCCGCCTTCGCCGTCTGGTTCGGGGCCAAAGGCAAACTCATGGTAGTTGCCGGACATGCCATAGTCGTCAGTGACGGTCATGTAGGTGTCGGCGATGCCATCACTGTCGTTGTCGGATACTTGGCTCAGTTCGGGGCGCTGCATGATTAGCAGTTCATCATTACTGAGCGCCTGTACGCCCAGAGGATCGTGTAAGCCTTCGGCAAACAGCGACCAATCCTGGGTTTGGGGGTCATAAACCATCACTTCGCCGCGATGGAAAACGGCAACCAGCCGGCCATCGGGCAGGAAATCCATGCCTCCTACTTCAGTGGTGAGCCCTTCGGGTAGGGCGATGTCTTCAACGGTGTAAAAGTCATCTATCTTATCTTCATTGGGATCAGAGCAAGACCAGAGAAGCAGGAGTAAAAGCAGCACCCACACAGGTCTGTAGAGGTACTGAATAGGCTTGTGGAGGAGTGGCCCGGACTGGAGGTCGGAAAAGAAAGCCATCAAAAGCAGGACATCGGCGACATTTGCTGATTTCAAACTTATTGCTGCAGTCGCTTGGTGCCTGCCGCGTGACAAATATCCAAAGGGCTTCCAGTCTGCATCTCTTAGTCTGCTGTAAATCTTTTTTATGCTAACCATAATTTAAGTGCCTTGCGTTTTTTCGGTGATAGTGATGGTAAACTTCCGCGCCTCCTCCGGGCTTAGCTTCAAAAAGTTCCCTTCCCAACTGCCTTTGTTCACGTAGTACTCCACGGCGGTATCCTCTTTCACAAACCAGATTGGTTCTTTCAGGTTTTTGAACGTCAGTACTCGCTTCATACCAGATTTTTCAATAGTTGGTGTAATCCGTTCCGTGACTTCCACGTCATCCAGCATGTAAATAAAGGTAGGGTAGCGGTTCTTCATGCGGTAGCCTTTATACGCTGGTTCCGGCATGTGGTCTTTGCTACCGATGCGAAACGGAGCATCGTTGTTCTCGCGGTAGAAAACGACACCTACAATATCGGCCCTTTCTTTACCTTTTCCACCCCAGTTGCGGGTCATGTCCAGAAAGCCGCCCTTCCAGAGGTAACGGAAGCGGCAGGCACCGGCGTCCCAGCAGTAGCTCAGGTTGTTGAGCATACCCACGGCGATGCTGGCCGGACCGGTTTCCGGCAGAAAGGTCCGATACATCATCGGAAAAGTTTTGGGGTAGGGATGACCGGATGCCTGCGCTGTTTCGGCCCCCTCTTCCCGTCGCTGTTCGGGAATATTGGTATCGTTAGCCAGGGTTGGCAGCAGGTTATTAGTTACGTACATGGCACCATACATCACGGTACCATGACCGGGATAGGTGCAGACGTACGGATAGACGCCTTCCTGCTCAGGTGCAGTAAAAGTGATGCTGTATTCTTCTTCTGGGTTTAGGATGGGAATGGCTGCCAGTATTTTGTCGGAGTCGGGTATATAGTTTTTCTGTTGTCCTTCAGTACCCATCTTGAGGGCCATGTCCACAATGTGCACTCGTTCGCCCGGTTCAGTAATGACCATGTTGTGGGCCATCTCATCAGCATTCACCAGGGTGATTTTTACGGTTTCGCCGGGCGTGATTTTCAGTCTAACCGAATCGTACTGCAGGCCGGAGATAGCTTTGATGACAATCTCTCTCGGGGCTTCCTGCTGCGGCTTAAAAGAAAGGAGTAAGGTAGCAGCAGTAAATAATGAAAGTAAGGTGATGATGGCAATGCCTGCACTTCTCATAGACAAAAATTTGGTTAATCTATACCGGCTTAATAAGCCGAATAATTTATAGCCACGGAATATAAGAAAGAAATAGAATAATTGCCTAAAAATACCAAAGGAGTGCGCCGATTGGTAAAAACTGGTATAAGTAAGGGGGGCATAGAACTATCTGTCAAAAACTAAGGGCTCGTGAGCATGAAATACCCTAAATTTAGGGTATACGTAAAGGTAATGCAGCTTTAGTTTGGTCAATGTAAATAATACGATCATATAGACTCGGCTGAAAGTAGCGGTAGTGGTCTTGAGCTTTTCCTAGAAATACCGCTCCTAAAGAAAGATAACTAAGGTTCTGATTAAAATAATCTTTCCATGCCTGGTGTTTTTGTAAATCCTGCAGCGCTACGGTAAAGGCTGGCGTGTTGGCTTCGTTGAAAATGCCATTTACAGAATTTGTCAATGGTTCTTCGTCAATCTCATACGTATTTAACCCCTGGTTTTGATCATTAATTCTACCTACTGCAACAAATGACCCCTTGGAGAACATAAAGGCCAGATTGGTATATGTGTCGGGGTCTTCCTGCATGATATAATGTCCGACAGACCCTGAGCCGTAGTCGGGATCATAGGCGACATGAGCATTGTGGGCCCATAGCACTACTTTCTGGCCCTGGTAATAGTCTAGCATCCAGCGAGTGTTTTCGGCCATATATTTATCTCTATAATTGACCGAATAATCATTGATGCTCCTATGGTAATGAACCTCTGAAACCTGACGTACAAGTTTCAGCATTCTTTGGTGAAGTACATAGTCCGAAGGGGAAGAGGAGGAAACTAATGCCGCTTCATGGATCTGTAAGGAATCCTGTAGCGCATCTAACGCAGATACAAAGGTATCAAAATCCTGTTGGCCGAGATCAGCGAAGCGTGTATCAAAATGAGTTCTGGCCTGATTCAGTACCGTTCTGGCATGATCCAGAAAAGGAGCCTGGGCATCTTCTAAAAATTCCTCCAGAAGATCGGGATGGAAAGTATTGAACTGACAATCTACACCTACATAATGCACCCGTTCTTCTGGAGCCTTATCACGATTATATCTACTCATCCATTCCAGTAAATTACGAACTTGTTGGTTTTTCCAGGTCCAGAAATGCATTTTTTCGCTCATGAGTCCGGGGATCAGGTCAGCACGTCCCTCCTGCACCGCCTCATTGATGAACAGAGATTCGCCGAAATCTGCCTCAAAAGCAAAAACTTTATAATTATGATTTTCTACCAGGTATTGAAATATACGTTTCTTAGCATTGAAGAACTCAGCGGTTCCATGCGTAGATTCTCCCAGGGCTATGATTGGCTTATATGATACTGGGTCCAGAAAACGTAATTCTTCGTCAGTCCAACGCAGGGGTTCTATATTGAGAGCGACCATTTCCTGATGAAGAGTAGAGGTAAGTTCTCGGGTTTCGGTATCTGATGGCTCTTCCTCTTGGCAGGAAATAATGATGCAAAGTGGCAAGACATAAACAAGGAGGAAAACATTAAGCTTCATGGTGGCTGGAGATTAAGTGAAAAAAAATGTAGTAAGCACTCATGCATTTTAAAGACTATCTCCTACAATTTAGTAAACATTCACCTCTTTGATGTATAAAAACTCAACATGAAGTAAAAAAGTATCAAAAAAGGGGATACATGACTGTACCCCCTGGTGTGTCTTTCAATAGTACTGTATTATCTGCCCAGTATCATCCAGACTTCGTGCATAGGGTCGCCCTTACTATTCTTGCCTTTATGGAACCAGTCATCGCCTTCACGACGGAATTCAAAGCTCAGAGAAGCACCTACCCGGCTGTCGTCACGGGAGAAGAACTCAATGTTTTCGGTGTATTTACCATCTTCAGCGGTGTAGGAGCCACCGCCGGTACCCATAAATTCTTTGGTTTCGTAGTTGAAAGCCGCCCACTGGAACCGGCCTCCATTCAATATTTTAATAGTTTGCCGGGGACCGAGCTTGCGGCGTTCACCCATATTGCCATCTTCATCTACACGGGCGGCGAAGCGCCAGGCACCATTGAGTGCGTCGGATTTAGCGGGTATACGTTCCCATTGCTGGCTGATACGCTGCCCCTGCACGTTCCCGTCCAGGGTGAAACTGTTCTTTTTCAAGTTCAGGTCAAAGGTCAGTGGAACACGGACGATGGAGCTTTCTTCAGTGAAGAAATCAAAAGTGAGCTCCACCTGCTCGCCGTCGATCTTATATATGCCCCCTCCGGCACTGATAAAGCGGCCATTGTCGTAGTGATTGCCAAACATGAAGTAATCTTCAGCAAAGATGACGGTCATCTCCCGGTTGTTGACGGCCATACCGTTGTTCTGCTTCAGTTGCCAGGCTCCATCCATAGGGGACTGGGCCATGGCCGTTGCTGTTCCCAGCCATAGCAGGCTAAGCATCCAAAATAATTTTTTCATAGATAAACGGTTGTTTTTCACAATGTACAATGTACGAAGAATAATGAGCAACTTTTTTTGGTCAGGCAACGAAGTTTGCCGTTAGTCAATGCTGAATACAAACGATTGCAGAGGCGCTATTCGTATGCTTATGCCACTGTCTCCTTTGCTGATGCTTACCTCACCGGCGTCCATTTGCAGTTGCGTTTTGGTTAGTAGCAAATCTTTTAGCCCATAAGTCTTATCAGTAGATAAGCCCATAGCTTCTATGGCTGTACCGGGTATTTTGATTTTGAATCGCTGCGGCTTTTCTGCATCAAAATTGGCGATGATCAACAGCCTTTGCGCTTCACTGAAGCGCAAAAAGCTGTATACCAGATCGCTGTAGCCCGGAGTGTAGCGGCGGTTGTGAGGATGTAAGTCGTAAAAGTAGCCTGAGGCAATGGCCGGCTCGTGACACAGTTGCAGCACCGAACTGTAAAAGTTTCGTAGGGACCATTGATCTTCACTTAGTTGCCCGCCGTCGTAGGCCAGATTGTTCACCCACTTTTGATGCTCTGGGACACCCCAGTAGTCAAAGATGGAGGTACGACCGTCATCACCGCTGAATCCGGCATCGCCAAGGCCGGGTTCACCCACTTCCTGCCCGAAGTATACCATTACTGGGCCGGTATGGAGCAGGGTGCTGACTGTCATAGCAGGTTTGGCTTTCTCGGCACTGCCAGCAAAATAGCGGGAGGCGATACGCTGCTCATCGTGGTTTTCCAAAAAACGTAGCATGTTCTGGTTCTTACCCCGCAGGTATTGCCAGATATCAGTAATGTGCTGCAGGTCGGCAGTACCCTCCACCACATTCCGCAGTGTGTCGTAGAGTTGTACTTTGTCGTAGAGGAAGTCAAAGCGGCCGGTGTCGATGTAATTGCGATACTGCTTGGGATTGTAGATTTCGGCAATGAAGATCATTTCCGGGTATTGTTCCTTCACTTTGGGAATGACCCAGTTCCAGAACGCTACCGGTACCATCTCGGCCATATCGCAACGGAAGCCGTCCACATTTTTACCGGCCCAGAATAGCAGTATATCCAGCATCTTGTGCCAGGTATCGGGCATAGGATCAAAGTGGGTCTGGCGATCGTTGAGATAGTCTACTCCGTAGTTGAGCTTTACGGTTTCAAACCAGTCATTGATGCCAGGGCTAGCAGTAAACTGGTCATTCCCGGTCGCTTTAGCCGGAAATTCCTCAAATTTACTGTCCTCAGTGTCAAACTCCCTATCACCTGGTGGCTGGTAGTCGGCCGGAACCTGAAAAGCCTCACCGGGGATGTAGTAGAAATTATTGTTAGGGTCAAACGCTTTACCGGTATCGTCACGGTTACCAAAATCCTCTACTCCATCAGGCCTGGCATCTGATCCATATCGCCGGGCGACGTGGTTAGGCACAAAGTCAATGATCACTTTGATATCTGCACCATGGGTGCGCTCTACCAATGCTTCAAACGCCCGCATGCGGTGAGGTACATCCGCGGCCAGGTCAGGATCAACATCGTAATAATCTTTAATAGCGTAGGGCGAGCCGGCCCTTCCTTTGACCACCTCGGCATCGTCCAGCGGAATGCCAAACGCCTGATAGTCACTCAGGACAGCATGTTCTATGACACCGGTGTACCAGATATGGGTGATACCCATCTGTTTCAGGTTCTGCAGGGCAACCTCATTGATATCGTTGAATTTACTCACGCCGTTTTCCTCAATGGTGCCGTACGGTACATTCTGGCTTATAATATTGCCAAACAGGCGGGTAAAAATTTGGTAGAAGACGAATTTTTGTTTGTTATCTATCGCTTCCAGCAAAAGGTTAGGATCTTTTTGGGCGATGTAATGCAGGGATTCAAGATCAATCACAGTTATTATATTTTGTGGTTTCATTATACAAAAACAAAATGTCAGGCCGGGCTGCCCAAAGTAAAAATCGGACAATACGCATAGCACGATGAGTTATCCCGTACGCAAAATGAAATTTATGGCTGAGAGATACATCGCTATGCCCGGCATCTTAATCATTCTGACTGTGAAGGAAGTATCATCTAACTATTTACTCTCCGACAGGTTGATGAATTAAGCTATATTGCTAATCTTGGTTTCATCCACAATAAAGTTTTATGAATTGGGGTTATAACACAAAAGTTAGCTTAACTCACAAAAAACTACCTCAAACTTACCAACCTATGTTTGGATTGGCCCAACTGCAGGGCGTACAGGTGATGATCAAAAGAGTTTTACTGTGCTGCCTATTTTTTTCTGCTTTAACGCCTCTCAAAGCCCAAGACTGGAGCTTTGCTGTTGGTCCTGGATTTACCAGTTTTCTGGGTGATGCCAGCCAGCAGAGGCTGAGTACTTCCCGCTTCGCTCTGAATGCAGAAGCCTGGTACTATCTTAATGACAATTTTCAGATCAAATCTGGTGTGAGTTTTTATCGTATCAGGGCAACCGATAGTGATACTTTACGCCTGCGAAGCTTTGAAGCCAGTAATTTTGAAATTTATTCTACCCTACTCTACTACTTTCCGCAAGGGTTCGTCAAGCCTTTTGCCTACGCAGGTTTAGGGATCACGACCAACAATCCTATGGGGCTCAGCCGCCTGGGTGAGTGGGCTTTGCACGACGTGCAGCCAGAAGCTACGGATGTACCGGGCGTTGTGGGCATCGTGCCGTTGGGCTTTGGTGTTGAATACGAAATAACCCCAGTCTTATCAGTAGTGGCTGATCTTTCGGTGCGGTATGCACTGTCCGATCAGGTGGATGCCATTAGCAAAGAGATCATCCAGACCGATGACCTAAGTCCCCTGGCGGTAGATTACTACGAGTCTTTGTCGGAAGGTGTGGGTCGTCGGGTAAGGGAAGAAACTACAATACGGGGGGGTAGCACTGCGGAAAATGATATTTACGGGATGTTTAGCCTTAAGATTAAGTTCACGCCTACCAATTCTATTTTTGGCTGTATAGACCCATATAAATATTCTCGACCTGATCGTAAGCGTAGGCGTCGTACTTTTGACCCGATTTAAGAAGGCTCCGCAGCCATTTGCTGCTGTAGATCTTCAATTTTGTTAAGGTAAGCTTTCTCCTTGCGTCGCATTTCTTCCTGGGTGGCAGCTAATTCTTCCATGTTCTGACGCATCTCTTCTT
>CAZZGE010000091.1:0-16664 GCA_964653665.1 uncultured Porifericola sp.
ACTTTCTTAATTACTGCTTCAATTAATTTTTAGTTATGAGACGGTCTGACTTTAGTAGGCCCTACCGCACCACAAAATTATATTTTCCCCCGCCGACTTCCACTACATAGTAGCTGCCCTGCCGTTCTACCCGCATGGCATCATCCGCTTTATCCTGCAAAATCTCGCCCTGGTCCACCAGCAAGGTCTCCCGCTCGTAGATGGTAGGGCGATCCTGCAGCCGCTCCAGGGGTAGGTAGATGAAAGCTTTGGTGTTGGCCGGGATTTCCACCTCTACATGCTGATCGTCGCCAAATTTCCACCACTTACTGCCAATCCTGCCGCGGATGGATTCGTAATGCCCTTCGGCCCACTCCAGCCCACCGATGATCGCCGGCTTGATGATGATTTCCTCAAACGCTATTGACTGCGGTGTCTGCCGGATGCCCAGCACATACTTGTGAAACCACTCACTCACCGAGCCGAACATGGGGTGATTCTTGGAGTCATTTTCCTTGAAAGTCCAGTTTTCCCAAAGGGTAGTCGCTCCATTATCCACCATGTAGCCGTAGCCGGGAAACTCCTTCTTACTCACCATATCATAAACCACGTCGCTTCGGCCGATTTCGCTGAGGTATTCCAGCATCATTTTGGTAGAAAAAATGCCGGTAGACACATGCCCCTGGTGCTCCCGGTAAATTTCGTCCAGTAGCTTATCCATGGCTTTTCTCCTGACCTCCCGGTCTTCGGGCAGCAGGTTGTAGTACAGCGCAAATACCTGCGCGGCCTGCGTAGCGGTATACACTTCGCCGGTTTCAAGGTTAACGAATTCGTCTATGAATGCCTGCTTGATCTCACTGGTTAGTTGTCCGTAGGTTTGCTGATCGTCTCCCTTGCCGAGTACGCCCGCGAGTTCGGACAGGATTTTTACATGATGGTAGTAAAAAGCAGTACTGGTTACCGGAGTAGGGCGTTCGTCTATGCTCACATGATCGCCGATGCCGTCCATGATGATGTGGCCGGGAACACGCTCGCGGTAAAATTCCACCAGCTCTTTCATCGGCTGGTACGACTGCGCTACGAGGCGTTTGTCGCCATAGTACTTGTAAAGCCGGTCCAGTAGGAAAGGATGTGCCAGCGTCCAGCCGGGAGGGCCGGCACCCTCGTCTACACCCTGGATGTTGATGCCGATATCGGGGGCGCATTCCGTCATGCTACCGTTGGGCCGGGCATCCCGCTCAAAGTCACGTACCGTCTTGGTGTAGAAATTCGCCATGTCATAATTGTAGAGGTAGGTTTCTCCGGCAGTCACCATATCGCCGCCGTAGCCAAACTTTTCCCGGGCGGGGCAGTCGGATTCTATGCTGAACACATTGCTGAGCATGGTCCATTCGGTAATGTCCTGCACCCGGTTGAAGAGTTCGTTGGAACAGCGAAAAGAAGCTGCATCGGGCAGATCGGAGTTGAGGCGCAGGCCTTCTATGTCATTAAGTGAGGGTTTGTAGGGCAGGCCGGTAATCTCCACATAGCGGAAGCCGTGAAAGGTAAAGCGAGGTTCAAAAATTTCCATCCTTTCGCCTTTGCAGATATAGCGGTCCTCCTGCCAGGCAGTAGGCGGCGCGCCCGGTCCACCGCTTAGCCCATCTTCCTTGATCTGGGCAGCTGCCGTAGTACGGAAGTCCGGTAGGCCGTTATTGTATAACAATTCAGAGTAGCGGAATTTAATTTCCGTACCCTCCGGTGCTCGTGCCTGAAAGCGAATCACCCCGGCAAAGTTCTGACCCATATCCACTATGTACACGCCATCTTCAGGTTCGTCAATGGCTACCGGATGTACACTGCGGGTATGGCGGATGGGCGGAATATACTGCCATCTGAGCTCACCGGAGGGGGCCTCGGCCTGGCGTACCTCTTTCCAGTCATTGTCCTGGTAACCTGGCTCGCACCAGCCCTCTTTTTCCCGGCGGGCATCGTACCACTCGCCCAGATAGACATTGTTGCGCAAAATTGGCCCGTCGGTGGTCTTCCATGAAGTGTCAGAATGGATGGTTTCGCTGCTGCCGTCGGCGTAGGTCACCTGAAGTTGAGCGATCAGCTTGGGCTGGCCGATGGTGAGTATCTCCCGCAGGTTGAAGCGGCTGAACAGGCGCATCGGCAGTGGATTGTACCAGCCGTTGCCCAGCATCACACCCAGCACGTTTTCGCCATTTTGCAGGTCTTTGGTTACGTCAAAAGTGGAGTAATAGACCGTTTCGGCATACTGCGTCCAGCCCGGGTCCAGGTAATGGTCGCCCACTTTTTCGCCATTGAGGTAAGCCTCGTAGTAACCCAGGCCGCTGATGTAGAGGCGTGCGGAAGAGATTTCTTTTTCCAGGTCAAAGGCTTTGCGAAACAGGGGAGAAGGGATGCTTTCATAAAAATCCTCATCCTGCTCGGGAGGGGCGGAGCCATCGTAGATCCACTCCGCCTGCCAGTCGTTCGGAGAGAAGAGCCCGGTCTCAAACCAGCTGACTTCACTGAATTCCGAGTCTTCATCCTCCGCATTCCAGGTACGGACTTTCCAGTAGTAGCGGGTGGAAGGCTGCAGAGGTTCTCCGTTATAAATAATCTGGAAAGTCTGGTCAGAATTTATTTTTTCCGTGTCCCAGGCATTACCTTCATCCTGTTCCAGCTTTTCCGCTGAGGTGCTGACCAGCAGCTGGTAGGCCGACTGCATCGCGCCCCGGCTCCGGTCGCCCACGACCCAGCTAAAAGCCGGCTGCGGGTTGTCCATACCCAGGGGTTCTGTGTTGTAGTCTACCCGCAGGTTTTGGGGTGGGTCAATAGCAGCTGAAGCCGCTATGCATATAATCAAGTACAGGAAGGTAAATGGCACTTTCTTCATGGGTCGCTTTTGTGGTTGCGTTTTGTGATTAAAAATATTCAAATTCAGGGTTGTACATTCAGGCGGATTCGTGCGGCATAGCGACCCTCTTCATTTGTTTGATCCATCAGTGATGCATCTATTAGCCCTAGCGGTCTGATTGCTAGGCCGGAAGTGACGCCGTCTACCAGCCGCTGTAGCACTGGCTGCGAGAGGGTAACGACTACTTTACTTCCCTTTTCAGAAGCTAGCGGCGTATCCACGGTCGTCTGCTCGTTGATCACCTCGTGGTATGGCTGGCCTCGGAGGAAGCTGTGGTAGGTAACCGATGCTTCCTGCCACATTTTGTTTCCAGCAATAATCTCGCTGATGCGGACTTCGCCAAAATCTTTGGGGTTTTCTCTAAGTCGGGCCAGGCGGTGAGTAAAGAATTCAAGTTGCCCCTCGCCTGCCACCTGTTGGCCCCGCAGGTCGGAGAAATCCCACTGGAGCAGAATCGTTTTGGTGGCATCTACCGGTAGTGTGCGTTCACCTTCTGCTATCCACTCGTGAAAGTTAATTTCAGGAAAACTGCTGTCAATGCTCACATCTTCAGCAACCTGGCGGCTGATGGCAAAAGAAGCAGGATCAGCCAGAGGCGGCCTGTAGCGCACTGCATTGCCCTGATCAGGTTCAGCTCTACGTGTATCAATGATCTCCACTTGCATATAATCAACGTCCAACTGATAAGTACCCTGATTACCCCAATCCATCATGGAGATCTGGGCGATCAGACGGTCTTCGGTTTTCACATCCATGCCCTCCACCGTCATGCTGATGGTATACCATTCGTTGGCTTTGGGCAGATCAAATTCCAGCAGATTGTCATATTGCCTGGTTTGACCAGCAATTGGCAGGTACAGGTTAACCCTGCGAGGCGCGTGGCTAGGGCGCACCCGGGCCTCAATCCGTAATGCTCTATGGGGTCGGGATAGCTCTTTCAGGTTCATCGCATCGGTGACACTGCGCTGGGTAAAGGCGTACCAGATATTTCGCTTATCCTGTCGGGTATCTACTTTCAAAATAGCGTGGCCATTCTCAATCTTTTGTGTAAAATGAACTTCCCCATCCCCGTGGATACTGTTCCAGCCTGGTAAGCCGTTTTCCTGAAAAATGGGTGTGCTTTTTTCAAAGTCTTCCAAAAACTGAGCCTGCGTTAGGGAAAAGGACAACAGGCAAGCTGCCAGTAAGAATATCGTTATTTGTACTTTTCTTAGCTTGTGCATGCTTGAATATAAAGTAAACAGCCCCGTTAGGTATCCTGTATTCCCTTGTCTGCCGTAAGTCCAAGGAAGAAACCTCAAGGACAGGATGAAAAATTGTTTTGTTTTACTAATTTGCCTAAACTGTAATCTACTAAATAATTATTTATGCAAAGTTTTCTAACTGCCCTTATCTTACTTTTTTTTCTAAGTATGTCTACTTTACAGGCCCAGCAAGAGGTGACTAACGACCAGTTGATCCGCCTCTACGAAGGGCTGCGCGTCGCCGATGTGTCTGACGGCATGGACATGATCGGCCTGATGGATGTGGGGCTGATGGATCCGAAGATCTCACCCCTTTGGAAGGATATTGAAAATTTTACGCATCAGATGGTGGGTATTGCCTTTACAGTGCGCTACGTACCTACCAATCGTGTGCCTTCGCTGGGAGAAGTGCCGCGCGAAGAATACAAAAAATTTCGCGATCAATGGTATACCAACCTTTCTGCCGAACCATTTATCGAGGATATCCGCCCCGGTGATGTGATCGTGATTGACAACGCCGACGATGGAGATACCGGTACGACCGGCTCCAACAACAGTATGATCTGGAAAAGTAAAGGTGCAGTGGGTATTATTTCTGCCGGAGGCGTGCGTGATACCGACGAAATTATCAAGCAGGAGATCCCGGTCTACATGGATTACTTCAAGCGTGGACGGGGTATCCGTCCGGGACGTAATGAACTGGAGTCATACAATGAGCCGGTAGTAGTGGGGGGCGTGTACATTCGCCCCGGTGACGTAATCGTAGCCGATGGTGATGGCGTGATTGTGGTGCCCCGCGAGCGTGCTGTGGAAGTAGCCGATGCTGCCCGAGAGGAAAAGAACATTGACATGGATGCCCGCAAAAGACTTTACGAAGAACTGGGTATTCCGATGGACTTTACCGTGGAGCAAGAGCCTTAATCAATCATTTAATGTCTACAATTTATACCTCGCTGATATGAGCCTGATGCGTCACATTTTTTTTGACTTACTTATGTTAGGTCTACTGATCCGGTGTACTCCGCCGACATCCGAAGTAAGTGTCACAGCAGCTCCTCAGTGGCAGGAGGTAGCGTTGACCTTTACCGCTGCCAATACCTACGATAATCCTTACACAGATGTAGATATGTTTGCTGAATTCAGCGGGCCTGAAGGACAAATGCTACGTCGTCCAGCTTTCTGGGACGGTGGGCAGAACTGGAAAATACGCTTTGCTGCTCCGCTAGCTGGCGGCGAATGGACTTGGCAGACCTTTGCTTCTGACAGCACTGATAGTGGTCTGCATGGCGTGAGCGGTGCGTTAAAAAGTGAGGCTTACGGCGGGGATAACCTGTTGCTGCGTCACGGCTTTTTGCGTATGTCGCCCGGTGGAAGAAATGCTGTGCACGCTGATGGCACGCCTTTTTTTATGGTAGGTGATACACCCTGGGCGCTGCCCTGGAGAGCTACTGTGGAGCAGACGCGTATCTATGCCCGGGATCGGCAGCAGAAGGGCTTCAACACAGCACTGCTGATGAGCCTGCAGCCCGACCGGGGTGCTGAAGGGCCTGATGCCCGAAATATTGAGCAGGGTTTTGCCGTAGCTTTTACCGATCTGCCGGAGGGACATATCAATCAGCCAAATGTGAGTTACTTTCAGTATCTGGACAGCTTGACGGCCGTCTTGGTAGATCACGAAATTGTACCGGTGTATCAGCCAGTGTTTCACGGCTTCGGGTGGAAAGGTAAGGAAGTATTAGGCTGGAATATGGATGCGCAGGAGTACGCCCGCTATTGTAAATACCTGGTGGCTCGCTACGGAGCGCGTCCCGCCATGTGGCTGGTGAGTGGCGATGGTACCGGTAAAGCAGTGGGTGTAAAAGAGGGTGGAGAAATCGTTGAACAGTGGGATGCTTACCACCAACCTGCGGGTATCCACTACAACCCCTTTGACGATTTTATCCCCGACTGGGCCGAAGAAGGATCTTACGAACCACATTACAATAAATCGTTTCAGGATGCGGAGTGGCTGGATTTTCAGTGGGCGCAGACTGGCCACGGAGCTGAACACCTGTACCACAAAGTAGAACGTATGTACGAAAATCAACCCATCAAAGCTGTGGCCAACGGAGAACCGACCTACGAAGGCATCCGGGAGCCGGGCAATGGGGCAGGCTGGTGGCAGGGGGAAGAAGCGTGGATGCAGTTGATGTCAGGGGGTACCATGGGGGTAGTCTACGGGGCGGGTGGCATCTGGCAGTGGAAGGTAACCGCCGACGAAGGCGGCTGGCCGGACTGGGCCAACTCAGAAGTATCCTGGAGACAGGCACTGGACCTAGAAGGTAGCCGATACGTGGGCTATGTGGCCAAAGCATTGGAGGGTATGCCCTTTACCGACATACAAAAACGGCCTGATTTAGCAGGAGGCAAACTCTGCCTGGCCAAGCCGGGAGAAATCTACGTGAGCTACCTGGACAATGGAGGTGATATCAGCCTGAGTGAACTGAAGCCTGGTTTGCCTTACCGCTGGTTGAATCCCAAAACCGGAGAATTTACTGGGGAAGGTACTACCGAAAGTGCTACACAGACCTTCAACGCTCCCGATACGAATCCCTGGGTATTGCTGGTGGGTGAAAAACAAGAAATTTAAATAATATGAAAAATACTCACTACCTCTTCAGTCTGCTGATAGCGGGCATATTGTCTGTAACCAATGCGTCAGCACAACTGGATTCGCTGCTGCTCTGGCCTCAGGGAGCCCCGGGTGCCATGGGTGAGGAGGAAAAAGACAAACCTATGCTGATCCGCTATCCTGCACCGGAAGGCATCGCTACCGGGGCTGCAGTGGTCGTATGTCCGGGAGGTGGCTATAATATGCTGGCCATGGATCATGAAGGCCATCAGATTGCCCGCTGGCTCAACAGCTTCGGGGTGTCGGCCTACATCCTGACCTACCGGCTGGGCCGTAACGGATACAAACACCCCATTCCCATGAACGATGGCCAGCGGGCAATCCGTACCGTACGGGCCAATGCGCCGGTCTGGGGCATTGATCCGGAGCGTATCGGCGTTTTGGGTTTCTCGGCAGGAGGACATATGGCTTCTACCCTGGGTACGCACTTTGATGCCGGACAATCAGGTGCCGCCGACCCGGTGGAGCGTAGCAGCAGCCGTCCCGACTTTATGGTGCTGCTTTATCCGGTTATATCTTTTACCGAAGACTACCAGCACAGTGGTTCACGTATTTCCCTGCTGGGAGAAGATGCTGATCCCAAGCTAGTGCGCTTGTTGTCCAATGAAAAACAGGTTACTGATGACACTCCCCAGACTTTCTTAGTACATACTACGGAAGACACGGTAGTACCTTCTGAAAACAGTATTTTCTTTTACCTGGAGCTTAAGAAAAGGAATATCCCGGCAGAAATGCACATCTACGAAAAAGGGCGGCATGGCCTGGGACTGAGTGCTCCGGGAACAGCCTTTGCCTCCTGGCCGGAGCGCTGCGAGGAGTGGATGCTGGAGCGGGGACTGCTGCAGCCGCAGAACTAGGTGGATGTCTTGTCCGGGATTCGCCGCGGCAGGTCTGAAACTATGCCTGATATGCTCGCATGTTTAGGCGGAAGCTGTTGTCCTCCCTACTAGCGAAGACAAATTTTAGCCCATTACTGATCATCATGACCGGTACTATGCTTATGGAGCAGGCTGTAGTCCGCCCACTGTATCAGCAGGTACATGCCGATCGCAAAAATAAGTATCCAGCGAAGCTCATAGAAGTAATCGAATAAATTCTGTGCAACCAGGGGCTGGTACATCAAAAGCAGGATAGCCGCCAGTGGAAATGCTATGCTGATGGTAAAGATTTGCAATAACCACAGGCGCTTTTGCTGTCTAAGTGCGGCCTGTACAAACGCCTGTCGGGCCACACGGTCGGCAAAGCGTAGCGATAAGCCTCCCTCGGGCGGTTCGCGCAGGGCATCAAACAGTAGTTTGTAAGTATACAAATCCTGGGACTCCGCATCAGTATGATCAAACTGCTTTTCTTCTACCATTTTCTGGATTTCTTCGTCGGTTAACTTTTTCATAGTAGTTCCTCCCTTTTATATAGCTTCTCCAGTTTTTCTTTTAATAACTTCCGGGCGCGGAAAATATAATTTTTAACGGTTCCTTCCGGCATATCGCAGGTCTGTGCGATCTCCGCGTAGGGCATTTCTTCCAGGTGGTATAGGCTGAGAACAATCCGGTATTTCTCAGGTAGCTGCCCGATCATTCTGTGCACGTGTCGGTTGATCAGCGCCTGGTCCATGTGCTGATCCGACGCTGGCTGCGGTATGGCCATCGCATGGCCTACGTCATCCAGGGATGAAGTCCGCCGCTTTTTGTGCTTCTTCAGGTAGTTCAGCGCTGTCCTATAAGCTACGGTAGCGATCCAGGTAGACAAACGCGACTGGAAGCGGAAGCCCGGAAGTTTGCGATAAACCTTCAGAAATATCTCCTGGCAGAGATCCTCGCGGTCTTCCTGGCTGTCAATCACACGGCTGACCATATGTGATAGACCAGCTTTTCGTGGTTTTGTATCAGCCGGCGAAAAGCCCCCTGATCCCCTGCCAGGATCTCTCTCACTATAAGCTCATCTTCGTTCATCCCTGCATTAGACAGCCCTCTGATACAAAGGTTGCAATTTTTTTTTCAACAATAACTGCAACATCTGGAAAACACCGCTGTCTAAAGGGGCGAAAACAACATAAAAATTTTCTACTTAAAAAAACATCATTATGCAATCCATGCAATTTCTTGGCCCTGCCCTCATTATCGGTACCGCATTCTTTGGTATCGTGAGTATCATCAAAGCTTTCAGTCAGCACTTTCTGTGCAAAAAGATTGTAGATAAGAACGATTTGGGAGAAAGCACCATTCGGGCCCTACGGCTGGAGGAGAACCGGCATACCGCCCTCAAGTGGGGTATGGTCGTCTTCTTTGGAGGCCTGGGACTGATCCTACTGGAGTACATTCCTTATGAATATGATTCACCCTTGCCTTTTGGGATTGAGGCCGTCATGATTTCAATTGGCTTCCTGGTTTACTACTTCCTGGTGAAAAAGGAAAAAGACGCAGAATAGCTGTCATCCAGCCTGTCAGGCACCGCATAGCGTACACGGATGAGATAATGTGTAATATAATTTCTAGGTATATGCTTGCATATTAAATATAAAACCTACTACTTTGTATTACACTGTACCTAACATTAGTTAGTACTGTATAAAAATATTGTTGGTGCATGCAACCTGCTCATGGTGATTAGCATCTTTACTGTAAACAGTGACTTTATAATTTTTTTGAGTTATGAAAAATCCAGCTTTAGTTAATTTTCAAATACAAGCTGACGGCAGGATTTCCCAAATCTGTCTGAAACGAGGACTGAAGTATCTAAAAGACGTCATTGATCATCTGAGAAAGTTACCTAACGGCCCTACATCCGACAAGCGAGACCTGGCAATGGTGCTAATAGAAGGGAAAGGTTCTTGTAGTGTCAAACATGCTCTGCTGGCTCAACTGGCGATTGAAAACAGTGTCAGCGATATAAAATTGGCGCTGTGTACTTATAATGTCAGCCCTCGTATTCACCCGGAAACAGCTCCGGTACTGGAACGGTACGGGCTTCCGTCTTTACCTGAGACCCGGTGCTTCATCAAATACCAGGGAGGTATTTACAATCTTTGTGGAAGGCAGTGTGCTATCTATCCGGATATCGTCTCAGAAATAGAAATTGCTCCTATGCAAACAGGAACCTTTAAAAATAGGTATCATCGCCATTACATTAAAAACTGGCTGCAGATTGAAAAATTGAATCGACAGTGGAGCACTGATGATATCTGGAAAATCAGGGAAGAGTGCATGGAAGCTATAGAAGATCAGGAAGACGTGGATTTGCAGCTGCTCAGCTGCGCCTAAACTAACTCCCCCCAACCTGTCAAAAAGTCAGAAACGCTGCAAAAAAAGTAGCTTCCTGGAGAATGGCATCCCTTTTGCCAATATGAGTCTGTTTGCAAAAGAGAACACCAATCCAGAACCAGCCTGCGGTAGGCAGGCGTACCGTTGCTGCGGTACTATAGATCCGCAAGCCCTGGCTCTGTTTTTCACGAAGGAGCCGGGGTTTTTTATTTAAGTAGTACTAATCAGTTCCTCTAACTTAGTACGGCTTAGTGGTTTGCTAATGTACTCCGACACAAAGTCGTAAGCCAGAGAGCGGTCCTTGTCAAGCTCACTGACAGAGCTGCTCAGCATATAAATGCGAGTACTATCATGCTTACCGAGATAGCGAGATTGATACTGATCTAGAAAACCGTAACCGTCCATTTCCGGCATATTGATGTCGACAAAGATAAGGTCCGGGAAATCGTTGCTAACTTCCGCCTGCTCCAAATATTCTAGGGCACTGATGCCTCCGTCCTGTATCTCAAAGCTATCAACGTGCGCGTTTCGCTCCAGTATAGCTTCCAGCGTGAAGTTATTGATCTCGTCATCGTCAATAATCAGTACCCTTGTCATTTTTGGTTACTGTAGATTTAAACATATACCAGCAATTAACAAAAAATATGAGTCGCCCACCAATAAACTGCTGATATAGAGTGATAATAATTTCAATATATGGCCTGATGCTGTAGTGTTCGGCTATTCATTATCAGCCGCAATATACTATACTGCTGTCATTTGTTCCGGTCAAAGTGTCGCAGAACAGAGGCGCATCCGGTATTTTCAGATTCTTTTCATGAGTTGTGAGGTTTTCTTTTGGAAGCATAGGCGACCTCCTCGTCCAGCAGCAGGGCTTCCTGTACGATTTCCATCAACACTTCTTCAGCCACTTCGGAAATTTGGTAAAAAATGATGCCCGCTACTTGCTTTCTGCCTCTGAAATCTAGAAGCCCCTGCGCATTAGAGAGTTCATTACCCCGTAAAAATGCTAGTTCAATCGCTTCTCCTTCGACCGGGTTCAAGTAGCAAATCCAGCTTTTCCGATAATAGAAAGGTATTTTGTAACGGATTTTAGAGACTACACCGGGCTGCCCTAGCAACATTTGGTGAAAATAGTTCAGCAGGGCTTTTTGAGTACCGGTCTTTTCCAGGATAAAGGATTGTACAGCGTCCATTGTGAGTATCTGAATAATGTCCACAATAAAAATAATGAAAGATATTTTTATTCAGCACACCAAATTCATTACTATCAGGCTTTGATGATACTTTGCCCGTTTTCTGAACATAGATAGACTCCAGCCACATGGATAATGATACTACTTCAGAAAGTTTTTATCGGAGGAGCAGGCCAATCCCCACGCCTATGAATGTACCTACTACATTTCCGATCATGCCGATTACGATTGCTGGGGTGATAGCTTTTTTCAGGCCAAAGGTAGTGGCCATAGGTGCTGAGGTAGCCGTTCCGCCAATGTTAGCTGCCGAAGCAATAGAAAGCTCCTCTAGGCTGATCTTTAGCAGGCGGCTGCCCAGCAGCATGACCAGCAGGTGGGTCAGTAGGGTAACGATCACAAAACCTAGCACTGCCGGAGAGGAAGCAACGATAACTCTTACATCAGAAGCAGCCCCCACGACTGCCAGGAAAAGAAAAATGAGAAAAAATCCCAACTGAAAGGCTACCGGCTCCAGGCGAGCCATTTGCCGGGGAAAGAGATTGCTTACGACGATTATAAAAATTGTGATCAGCAGTATATCCAGGTTGACGTCAGTTTGCAGCCAGCTTTCCAGGTAGGGAGCTATCCAGATGCTTAGGGCGCTGATGGCCACACTGATGAGCAGACATAGGGCGATGTGTTCCATGAGCATCAGGCGATGCGGTTCAGGTGGGTGCTCCGATTCAGCCGAAGGTCGAGGAGTCACTTCTTCGCTGGTGATATCACGGCTGCGAGTGGGTATCAGACGGCGCATTATTTTCCAGCCTGGCAGGAAGAAGAGCAGCATGATAAAAAAATTTGTCAGCACGTTATCAATGGCGATGGCCGTTGGAAAAAGCGGGCTGTCAATAAAATTGAGGGCATCGGCTACGGCCATAAAATTGACTGCTCCACCAATGTAGGTAGCACTGTAAACAGCCGCCAGCTTGTGGCTTTCTGCCCCAAGAGGAAATAGCAGCACACCAATACCCACACCCAAGCAGATGCCCAGGGTGCCCAACAGAAAAGCCTTCAGCAAGCGCCCTGACTCCCGGATCATCCGGGTGATGTTTACATTGAACAGCAGGAGAGGAATGGCCAGGGGTATGACATAGGTGAAGACCATGTCGTAGAGGGGAACGTCAATTTCCGGATCTGAGGCTGAAGGTATTATACTGGTGCTTACTAGCAGAATGGTAAAGAAAATAGTAACGATTATTCCGGAAAACTTTCCGTACCATCTTTGGCGCTCTCCCACGATACCCAGCACTGAGGCAAGGAGCATGATGCTGAGCAGGGCAAAAGTGTTATCCGGCGGAATGAGCGGCATGTGCAGAGGAGTCAGAATGAGATTGTAAGAATAAATAAATCAGTCGGTAAGGCCAAAACGGCTATCGGACAGTTGCGTATGAACATGGAGTGTTTCAAATAGTATTAAAGGCGAAGTGGAGGAAAACAGTACTACGTCGTTCAAACAGTGCTACACCGACTTAATATTTTGTGACGAAAAAAGGAGCATAACATTACTGTATGTGCTATCTTTCCGCATAAATCATAGCTGCTGAATTTGGGGAAAAAAGCGCGCTTAGCTAAAGGAGCGTTTTGCTTATTTTGTGGCAATAGTTCGTGATCCAGTGGCTTTTTCCTCATTGTGTGCCTTCGGCTTATCACACCTTCCGAGAGATCACCCCGGCCCAAATGGCGAAGTGCTTCAACACTACAGGTTTTGAGAATATGCAGAACCCTCTCTACGGTGACGTAGCGCTGTATGTGTACATGGCAGACGATCATAAAGAAGCCAATACAGTGGTACGTCAAATGGCAAAGGATATCGGATTCGAGGAACGCTACGGCTATTGTGGAACTGATAAAGTAGTGGTCATATGCTTTCGCTTCACTACCGCTTCTACAGCGAAAGCACCGATACAATACTCAGTGTCAGGGTAGCTGACCTGGAGTTTTACAAGGAAAGTACAGCCAAGGTTGACTAAGGTGGCATCCGGGAAGCAGAAAAGGTAACTCCCTAAGCGGGGGTGGATAACCTCGCTCAATTACCTACAACTTCAGTACGATAAGCCGAAGCAAAAAAGACCGCACAGGTAGTCCCATGCGGTCTTTTCAGCATTTGTCAGTTTATTGGTAAATAGCCATTGTTTCAAATGGGCCGGGTACCGGGGTCGGTACGTTAGGATTTCCGTTGATCTCGTTTTGTGAGTACACAAAACGCCAGGGCAACTGGTTACCGATGTTCGGAGTCAGTGGCAGGCCCACTGCAGTACCCCGGGTACGTCTTTCATCGTTCCAGGCGATGGTCTGACCGTAGAAAGAAACGTAACGCTCCTCTACAATCTCCCGCAGCAGCGCATCATTGGCAGAAAGTCCGTCAGGATTCTCTATGCCGCCACTTTCAAAGTCAGCGGCTACGAAAGGCTCGTAGGCCAGTGTAAAGGCTTCCTGGTAGGTAGGGTCAAGGTAGCCACCATCGTTCAGGAAAGCACGGTACTCATTCAAATGTACCAAAGCGTCGGCAAAGCTACCGTTGCGCACGGCAGTTTCGGCCAGCGTAAGTACATTTTCTTGGTAAGTAATCAGCGGGTAAGAGGCATCCTGAGCAAAGTAGCCGTTCAGCGAGTCACCCGTTACCAGGGAAGCAGTATTAGGCTCTATTACGCCAGGTGTGTTACGTGCTTCACTTGCCAGCAGGTAGTAGTAGCGGAAGCGGGCGGTTTCGTTCGTTTTGGCATGTCCACGATAGCTTTCGCCATCGGGGTTCAGCAAGCTTACCATGTAGGCAGGTCCCTGGCTGTCCTCTGCGGCGATGTCACCACCACGAGAGGGGCCTAAGAAGTCCCAGTAGAAGTTGTAGTCAACGTCGTTGGTGGTACCGTGCGGCATGTACATAGAATTAGCCGCAGAACTGATGCCGTTAGCCGCTGCCTGAGCTGCCAGGTCATACTGCTTGGTATCCAGATAAAGACGCGCCTTGAGCGTATATGCTGCTTCTATCCATTGTGTAGGATTACCATTGTAGAAGATATCTACACTGGGAACACCTATACCTGTCTCCAGATCGGCAATGGCTTCGTCTAGTAGGTTCTGCAAATTAGTGTAGATATCCAGTTGAGGATCAAATTCAGGCGCTTCAAACTCCTCTATCTGTGCTGCCTGGCTATAAGGAATGTCACCCCACAGAGAAGTAGCATTACCAATGCAGTGCGCCTGGGTTACTTTTACGATACCGCAAAAGACCCTGAGCCCGCGAGGTTCAACTTTCTCCAGTACCAAATTGGAGTTACGGAGGGTACCGTAGAACACGTTGTTCCACATTCCGTCAAAGTTAGTGCCTCCTACGTTATAAGCCTGGAAGTCACCCCACTGCCGGTCTACGCCTTTCATGTGTCCGCTCCAGATGGAAGCCATCATGGCAGTAAGTCCGCCTTGCGTGGAAACGTTGGCAAGTTGCATCCCGGTAAAGATCAGCTCCGCCGGGGCGTCAGTCGGATTGTTCGGGTCGTCATTCAGTCCCTCTACTACGCTTTCGCAGGAGAAACTGAAGATGGTCAAAAATATATATACAAATGCTTTTTTCATGATTAGTACCTTATGTTGATGGAGAAGATGAGGTTTCTTACGCCGGGATTGTTGAAATAGTCCTGTCCGCGGGCGTTGGTAGCACCGTCCAGGGATGTCTCAGGGTCAATACCCACCACATCGGTCCACAGGATAAGATTACGTCCGGTGACAGAAAGCTCTACGCTCTGCAGCTTGGTAGCTTCGCGGAAACCCGGGGTATTTAGAGCATAGCTCAGTGATACTTCGCGGAGTCGTGTCCAGCTTCCGTCCACTATAAACTGCTCCTGCAGGTTACTAAAGCCCTGTCCCAGGGTAGTGTACCACTCTTCATCTAGTAACACTGGGCCGCCACCAAAGTCACGGATGTTACCGCGTACTACCTGTCCGCCGGGAATGGTATTTCCTGCATAGTTCACCAGGCCACCGGAAGGAATCTCTACTTCATTTCCAGTATCAGCATGTTTTCCAAAGTTGTAGAGTACTGACTTGGTGTTAGGTGCAAAGTTTGAACCCTGGAAGGTTTCAAAGAGTACACCCAGGCGAAAGCCTTTGAAGGAGATATTGGTACCAAAGCCACCTCTCCAGTCGGGGTTTGGATCGCCGATCACCCCGAAGTCAGGCGCTACCTGCGGGAAGCCATCTTCCGTCAGGTCCAGAGAACCGTCAGCCGTGCGTAGGTAACGGCCCCCAAAGAGGGAGGAAAGCGGGTGGCCAACAGCGGCTACAGAGGATGTCAGTGTACTGAAACCTCCCAAAGTAATGACGTCGCCCTCGCCTCCGCCCAGGCTGGTGATTTCGTTCAAATTACGATTGGCATTGGCGTACAATTCAATATTCCAGTTCTGATTGTTAAAAACCGTATAACCAAAGTCAGTTTCCCAACCGACGTTGGTCATCGTACCGGCATTGGTGTAGCGCTCGGTGAAACCTACTGATGGTGCTACTGCTACTTCCAGTAACAGGTCATTTATTTCGTTTTCGTAGTAAGAAAAGCTAGCTCTCAAGCGGTCGTTGAAGAAGCGGAGGTCGGTACCAATCTCCCACTCCGTCTTGATTTCCGGGCGGAGGTCAGGATCACCCTGCTGGGAACTTTGTACGAAGGCACCGTTACCGTAGCCTACACCAGTCAGCGAGGCGCCCCATCCATTTCCGAAACTAGCAGAAACAAAGTCAGTACCGGTACGGTGAGGATCAGGCTGTACACCCACTTGTCCAAAACCACCGCGCAACTTACCAAAGCTCAGGAAGTCTACATTCTGCACACCGGGCAGTGAAGTAAACTGCCAGGCTACATCAGCCGAAGGATAAAAATACGTCAGATTATCGTCACCAAAGGAAGAAGCTGATTCAAAGGCCCCGGTTACGTTGACAAACAGTTGGTCGTAGAAACCGAAGTTGGCCGTACCGTACGTACGGGTAGAGCGGATGATGGTCTCAGTATCAGTAGGAAAACGGTTGGCACCTACCGCGTTGGAGAAGTCTTTCGGTCCACCGGGGATCAGGAAATTTTGCATCTCACCCCCAAGACGCGTGTAAGTACGGTCATTGATATTCCAACCTATCAGGTAGGTAGAGGTAATATTAGGAGAGAGATTGGCATTGAAACGGCTAATCAGGTCGAAATTGAGCTGAGTTTCTTTGAAGAGTTCTTCGCGGTAATTTCCGGCTTGTAAAGCTCCGGCAGAGTGTACCGGATATAGCGTCTTCCGGATGTCATCGTAGGTATCCACGCCACCACGACCGATCAGTTCAAACCACTGTACCGGCTTCACCCGACATGATGAATCGGTTCACCAGGGTAGAGTTTTCCAACTCGTTGAT
>CAZZGE010000092.1:0-9211 GCA_964653665.1 uncultured Porifericola sp.
TAAATAGCCCTCGTGGACAGATGATCTCTGAATATCTGAGGAATGCTGGTCTTGTTGTTTTCTCTTCTTTGCCGGGAGACGTTTAGCCTGAAGCCAGTACGTACCCTATCAGATAGATTATAGTCCAGATTCGCCCTGAAGATATATTTCTCAATGCCCGAGTTTCTGATAATTCCCTGCTGATTGAAGTAGTTTCCGGAAATGTAATAGTTAATATCCTGATCCTGGGTGACTCCCGAAACGGACAAGTCTACGTTGGTGATGGGTGCCGTTTCGGTAACCTGATCAATCCAGTTCACATCGGCTACATTATTCAGATCCGGGAAGGGTAAAGCAGCCCCTCTGAACTCTGCATCTTCATTGGCGTATACTGCGTGCTGAGGTCCCGTCAGAAAATCAGCAGTCTCAAGCATATTCTGCACGCCGGAATACACATTAAAAGAGACCTGGGGATCACCTGCTCCGGCCCCCGCCCCACTCTTGGTAGTGACCAGGATCACCCCATTGGCACCTCTGGTACCATAAATGGAGACTGCCGTAGCATCTTTGAGAATTTCTATAGAAGCAATGTCATTGGTATTGATGTTGTTAAGATCAAAATTCTGACCTACAATTACGCCGTCAATCACCCACAGGGGCTCGTTATTTCCTTGTATGGAATTGCCTCCCCGTATCCTAATAGAGGTAGCTGCCCCCGGCTCTCCGCTAACCTGGGTGACCTGTACACCCGGCGCTCGTCCCTGCAGGATCTGATCTACTCTGGCAGTAGGTACGTTTTCAAGATCCTCCCCACTGACGCTGGCTACAGCCCCGGTAAGGTCGCTTTTCTGCTGTGTCCCGTAGCCCACAACTACGACCTCACTCAGTGCCTGCACATCAGGTTGCATGTCTACATTGATCACCGATCTTCCGTTAATCTGGATTTCCTGGCTGCTGTAGCCCACCGAAGAAAAAATCAGGGTAGTAGCATCATCAGGAACGGACAGTCGGTAGTTACCACTTACGTCGGTAACGGTACCCGTATTACTGCCTTTTACCAACACGTTTACCCCCGGAAGACCATCGCCGGTATCTCCGTCGGTGACCGTCCCGGTAATGGTTTTGTCTACGGCAATAGCTATCGTGCTGAGCGGTGAGTTTTGAGGCGACAATCGAGCAGCAGAAGCCTGAGCCATAACTTTTTCAGATGTTGGCTTTTTGAGCAGCTCTTGCTCAGGAGCATCCTGCTGTAAACTTGCTAACTGCTGACTTTGGGCACTAAAGCCGAATAGTAAAAGCCCGAGTAGCAGTAGTTTTGGTTTGAGTAAAAAAATGTCTTTCATGATTGATAGTTTAAGATTAGAGATTAGAATTTACCTGCCGAGTTACTTTTGTATTCCGTGCAGGTTGTTCATTGAATAAAAACCAGTGTTTCATAGGCTTGTTTATTAACTTTCAAGGATTCATGTGGCATATTTGACAATAAGGCAGGGCTCTGCAAAGAAGGGATAGGGACAGCTAAAATGCTCATGCTGAAAAGTAACTTTTTGGCTATATCCTTTGATGATCATATCGGTCATTGCTGATGTCTGTGTGTCGGAAAAAAGCTAACTTCACTTTCGTGATTTTTATCCGGTTATTCATACCGACTTCTCAAAAAATTGGCAGTCAATTTCTCTCATTTCATCTTTTGTTAATTTGTGAAAACTGAAGGCGGTATGCAAATCTATTTTTATAATAATTGAAATATAGTGGCTATTTTATGGAGATCTAAAACACAAAAAACAATGACTTTAGCTCCTGATTGAAATATATAATACGTAAACTTTAACTATAGTACTACCCCTTTCTAATCTTATCAGAAAGCGTGAATTCTCCATAAGTGCATTTCATTAACCTAAAAAATAATATTGCCCCCTGTGAATCATGATGAAGAAAAAGAAACCCTTACCTTTGGGGACTTTTATGATCATCATTAACCTATAGAATATGGTTCAACATAACATCAGTGTTACGTCAGAAATCGGCAGCCTCAGACGCCTGCTGGTACACAGCCCGGACGCCGGCATCGGTAAGATTGTCCCCCGTATCAAAGAGCAGCTCCTGTACGATGATATCGTTTACCTGGAAAAGATGCAGGAAGAATACGGCGAATACCTGAAGATTCTACTCTGCTTCCTGGATCAGGATAAGATCAAAGGCAAAGCCAATGACTCGGATTATCAGGAGGCCGCCCGCCATAATCACTTTGACTCTGACTATGTACTTAAGGTGGAAGAGATGCTGACACGCATCCTACACTCTGAGGATGTAAAATACCTGCTAATACCCTCAGTCTGTGCGCTGGAAAAGTTGGGGTTACGCATGCAGAAACGACTGCTGGAGATGGAACCTGCTGAATTGGCCAACACCCTGATTACCGGCGTAATCTGCGAAGACAACGGGGAGGAGTATTTCATATTTTCCCCTGTGCCCAACCTGATCTTTACCCGTGATATCGGTATCACTATCCACGACCATATCCTCTTGAGCAAGCCCTATGAAGACGCTCGGGACCGGGAAGCTTTGATTTTTAAATACATCGCCCACTTTGAGTTACTCAAGCAGAAGACCAGCCTGGAGGCAGATGAACTGGCACAGCAGGTTATAGAACTGCAGGAACCCAACCTTTTCCTGATGTCCAGCGAGGAGGTAGTCGCTGAAAAGGCAGTCACAGTAGAGGGTGGAGACGTGATGATGATAAGTCCCGGCCACCTGCTGATCGGGCTGAGTGAACGGACTTCGGTAGCTGCCGTGGACCAGTTGGTAGAAGAGTTGTTCACCCTAAACCTGATTCAAAAAGTGTCGGTCATCAAGATTCCCCAGCGTCGGGCGTATATGCACATTGACACCGTATTCACCATGGTGAAAAGAGATACCTGGATCCTGTTCAGTCCTTTTTCCCGGGAAGAGCTCTCCCGGCAAAGCAGCAGGTTTGATTATGCCGGATCCCTTTCAAAGCAGCATTCTGAGCCGGTCTATAATGTAGAAATCACCCAGTTTATCCGACACAAAGAGTCAGAAGGCCAGTTCAGCGTACACATCCAATACCTAGATTACATAGACCAGCTGATGGAACAAGTTAGTAAGGAGGATTTCGGTGCCCAAAGGTGCGAAATCATCCCGAGCGCCGGAGGAGAGTTTCCGTATTCAGAACGTGAGCAATGGACAGATGCGTGTAACTTCCTGGCGATTCGCGAGGGTGTTGTCATCGGCTACGATCGCAACCTCAAGACCGAAGAAGAATTTCGTAAGAGAGGCTTTGCAGTTATGCGCTCTTCCGAGATCGTAGAGCAGGTGGAGGCCGGCAAAGATGTAAATGAGGTAGTTACCGGAGATACCCTGATCCTGCTGCCTTCAGCGGAACTGTCTCGCGCCCGGGGAGGAACCCACTGCATGAGTATGCCGCTACTGAGAGATGAAGTGAGCGTTGTTGTCTAGCCAAAAGACTTCTTGGCACTTAGCAAGGAGTGGGTAGCGCTGTCTGATGTAGATAAACTCCAGCAAACTGGTCATTACCAGGTCAGAGATCGTTAGCTGATCCATATTTTGGTCACTGACCTGGGTGCTACTCACACCCGACCTGATGATTTTAGACAACCCATAGCCGAAATACGCTGAGGGATGTGGCGATAAAATATAGTTGACCCTTCCCCTAAAGTCAGGTCTACATCCAGCCAGGCTGCTGGCACTTACTCCGACTACTCACGGAAGAATGAAATCAATGATTTAGATCACTAGATAGGGATTTGTAGATCATTGTCAGCGGAAAAAAATAAGGCTAACGTTAGGTATATTTTTTCAACCAAAAAAATGAATGCGTTATGACACTTTCACTCAGACCCAGAAGAATGCTTGAGGACATGCCCTCGTTTTTCTCAAACTTTTTTGATGACGAAATTTTGGGATTTGATGGCTTCCGCACCAAGAATTTGCCGGCTACCAACATCAGCGAGAAAGATAATCATTTTCTGATTGAAATGGCAGTGCCCGGTATGAAGAAAGATGATTTTCACGTAACCGTGGAAAATGGAATTTTGCACATCAGCTCCGAAAAAAAGG
The DNA here is from genome assembly GCA_964653665.1 of uncultured Porifericola sp. GTDB lineage: Bacteria > Bacteroidota > Bacteroidia > Cytophagales > Cyclobacteriaceae > Catalinimonas. Next base: position 4,081 of record CAZZGE010000092.1, read on the forward strand.
AAGAAAAAGAGGAAAAGGACAAGCAATATCGTCGCCGGGAGTATAACTACTATTCTTTTGAGCGCTCTTTCACGCTACCCGAATCCGTCAAGCAGGATGACATCAAAGCCAGGTATAGAGAAGGCGTATTGAGTTTGACTGTTGAGAAAAAAGAAACCAGTAAAAAGCTTCCTAAAAAAGAAATACCCATTCAGTAGTATTCCGGATACACTGATTCCCTGGCCCGATCTGGTAATAGATCGGGCTTTATTGTGCCACATTGGCCCCTTCCGGAATAGTAGGCTAAATTGAAATGACCTGGGTCATTTACCCTGCTGATATGCATTATTGAACCTCGCTTATTAACTGCTTACCTTAATGACAGATAATTTGATCACTTTAAAGCTGGTATCAATATGGGATTTACAGAGCATATGAAGGTAAAGCCTAATCTGGAAGACTACCACCGCACCACCACCAACTTCCGCTGGGACGATGTATATGAAGCACTAGACGGCTTACCACAAGACCGGGGACTTAATATTGCGCACGAAGCAGTCGGACGATACGCCCATTCTAAAAAGATTGCCATCCGGTGGCTGGGAAAAAAGGGACAGGTACGAGACTTTACCTATCAGTCTTTAAACCGGCTTTCCAATCGTTTTGCCAACGTATTACAGGCACTTTCGGTGGGCAAGCAGGATCGAGTTTTCCTGCTGACGGGTCGCATTCCGGAGCTGTATATCGCTGCGCTGGGCACGTGGAAAAATACCAGTGTCTTTTGCCCTCTGTTTTCTGCTTTTGGACCCGAACCTATCCGGCAAAGGCTGAGCAGGGGAGACGCCAGGGTACTGGTCACCACAACCAAGCTTTACAACAACAAAGTCAAACAGAACCATGAGCAGCTGACCAGCCTGAAGTACGTTCTGCTGGTAGACGCCGAAAATCATCAGAGCGACCAGGTACGGTCATTACCTCTACTGATGGAAGCAGCCAGTGAGCGCTTTACCATTCCACCTACGGACCCGGAGGATATGGCCATTCTGCATTTTACCAGCGGCACCACCGGTATGCCCAAAGGAGCCATACATGTCCATCAGGCAGTAGTGATGCACTACATCACTGCCAAATATGTGTTAGATCTCCATCCCGATGACATATTCTGGTGTACGGCAGACCCAGGCTGGGTTACCGGCACTTCTTACGGTATCATTGCACCGCTCACCCAGGGAGTTACCAACATCATTGATGAGGCTGACTTTGCCGCAGAGCGCTGGTACAATATCCTGGCCCAACAGCAGGTGAACGTGTGGTACACCGCTCCTACGGCAGTTCGTATGCTGATGCGTTCTGAAAATACGCCGGACGAAACCCTGAAACACCTCCGACTGATCCTGAGTGTCGGCGAACCCTTAAATCCAGAAGCCATATCATGGGCAGAAAAAACCCTGGGTATGCCCATTTGTGATAACTGGTGGCAGACCGAAACAGGGGGGATTATGATCTCTAACTTTGCTTCGGTACCGATCAAACCGGGTTCAATGGGACATCCTATGCCGGGTATTGAAGCCGCGGTGGTAGAAAAAGTCAACGACGAAGAAATCAGGTTTCTAGCTCCCGGACAAATCGGTGACCTGGCATTGAAGAAAAACTGGCCATCTATGTTTCGGGGCTACCTGCACGATGCAAAAAAATACCGCGACGCCTTCGTAGACGGATGGTACATCACTGGAGACCTGGCCAAACAGGATCAGGAAGGGTACTTCTGGTTTGTAGGCCGTGCCGACGACATTATCAAAACATCGGGACATATGGTCGGTCCCTTTGAGGTAGAAAGTACCCTGATGGAACATCCGGCCGTAGCTGAGGCGGCTGTCATCGGTCTGCCGGATCCTATGATCGGGGAACTGGTCAAGGCCTACGTCTCTCTCAAACCAGGTACAGAGGCCACGGAAGACCTGAGCCTGGAGATCAAAGGATTTGCCCGACAGAAACTGGGATCGGCAGTGGCCCCCAAAGAGATTGAGTTTTGCGATGATATGCCCAGAACCCGCAGTGGTAAAATAATGATGCGGCTACTGAAGGCGCGTGCGCTGGGACAACCGGAAGGCGATACTTCCACTTTAGAAAAAAATTAACTGAAAGCATCAACCTGTAAAGCATTTTTCATGAGTCCTGGCAACTTTTTAATCGCCACGTTATGCGCATTTTCACTATGGGTACGCTGCTATTCACAGTTTGCCGAGAGTCCTTGCGCTAACCCTACGAAGGACGCCCCCGGATACTCCAGCAATGAGCAGGAACCGGGGGCTTATCCTAGCTTTCCTTCGTTTCTGGTGACTGAGATCCGGCATCTTATGGACTCTGTAGAAAACGTACTGGATCAGCTGAGTAGCTATCTAAGGGGTATGCTTGACAAACTACATGGCTGGTTTGCCGCCTTGCATCAGGTAAGACTGTACCTTTGGGAAGGACAAAATGCCAAGCTACAAAGCAGTCAGCACGCGTGTGATACTTCGTGCCTGCAACACCATCATAAAGAAGTACTTACAGAATAATGGCTAGCGCTGACAGCCTCTATAACCATAAATTGATGAAACCAAAAAGCACCCAAGAAAAGCAAAACAGAGCTCCAGAAAAAAAGTCTATAAATCAGAAGCATGCCCGGCACCTGCTCCACCAGATGTTGCGCATTTGCCGGTTTGAGGAGCGGTCGGCGGAAATGTATACCAAGCTGAATATCCGTGGGTTTTTGCACCTGTACATTGGGGAAGAAGCAGTAGCGGTAGGCGTCACGGAAGCCCTTGCTCCTGAAGATGCCGTAATAGCGACCTGCCGGGAACACGGGCATGCTTTGGCAAAAGGGATGTCAGCCGACGCTATCATGGCAGAAATGTACGGTAAGCAGGAGGGCTGTAGTCGCGGTCGGGGTGGGTCTATGCACCTGTTTGACGCCAGTCTGCGTTTCTACGGAGGTAACGCCATCGTGGGGGGGTGGCCTGCCGGTTGCCGCCGGATTGGCCCTTTCGGATAAAATGCAGCACCGGGAACGGCTCACCTGCTGCTTTTTTGGTGAGGGAGCCATGGCCGAAGGAGAATTTCACGAGACTATGAATCTGTGTGCGCTATGGCAGTTGCCTGTGCTATTCGTCTGTGAAAATAATGCCTACGCAATGGGTACGGCTCTTAAGTTATCAGAGTCAGTGGTAGACCTGGTAGAAAAAGCCAAAGGATACGGTGTTCAGGCCAGTTCAGTAGATGGTATGGATGTCCTCGCTGTAGAAAAAGCAGCTACGCAGGCAGCTCAGTTTGTGAGGAAGCGACACCAGCCCTACTTTCTGGAATGCCAGACCTACCGCTTTCGCGCCCACTCCATGTTTGATGCCGAACTCTACCGCACCAAGACTGAGGTAGCTACCTGGAAGAAAAAGGATCCTATCAGCATGTTCATCCGCCACTTAAAAGATCACAAACTGATCACTGACAAAATGATCGGAAAACTGGAGGATCAGATAGCAGAAGAAGTGCAGGCAGCGGTTGATTTTGCCGAGCAGGGAACCCTGGAGCCAGTAGAGGATCTGACCCGATTTGTATACTCAGAAACCAGATCATCATGAAGAAACCCAACAGGAACAGCGACAGATTACGTACCGGGAGGCTATGCGCTTGGCCATCCGAAAGGCCATGCTTGAAGACGAACGTGTTTTTCTCATGGGTGAGGATGTAGGTCACTACGGAGGCTGCTTTGCAGTGAGCCAGGGTCTGCTGAAAGAGTTTGGCTCCGAGCGTATCCGTGATACTCCACTGTCAGAATCGGCCTTCGTGGGAGCAGGCATCGGAGCAGCGATGGGCGGTATGCTACCCATTGTTGAAATTATGACAGTCAATTTCAGCCTGCTGGCGCTGGACCAGATTCTCAACAACGCTGCAACGCTGCTTCATATGTCGGGCGGGCAACTCAATGTGCCGCTGGTTATCAGGATGGCTACCGGAGGTGGTAAGCAGCTGGCAGCACAGCACTCCCACAGCCTGGAAGGCTGGTACGCCCATATTCCCGGCATCAAAGTACTTACCCCGGCGACCATCCCTGATGCCCTGGGTATGTTGGGCGCTGCCCTCCGCGATCCCGATCCGGTACTTATTTTTGAAAACGCCACCCTGTATAACCATAGCGGCATCCTTCCCGAGGATGACGATCCGGTGGATATCAGCCAGGCGAAGGTGATGCGGCAGGGGAAAGATCTGACAATCGCCACCTACGGCGCCAGCCTTCATAAGGTGATGGAAGCATTCTCGCAACTCGCTGATGAAGGTATAGAAACCGAGGTGATTGACCTGCGGGTACTCCGGCCTCTGGACGATGCTACCTTAATGGCCTCCCTAAGAAAGAATCACCGGATGATGATTGTGGACGAAGGCTGGCGCAGTGGCAGTATCTCTGCCGAAATCAGTGCGCGCCTCACGGAGCAAGCATTTTATGATCTGGATGCTCCAATAGAGCGTTTGTGTAGTGCCGAGGTCCCGATGCCTTATGCTTAGCACCTGGAAGATGCCGCGCTGCCCCAGGTAGACAGTATTGTAAAAACCACCAAATCATTTTTAAAGCAGTATGGGTAAGTTCTTAATGCCAAGTCTGGGGGCCGACATGCAGGCCGCTACCCTGGTGGAATGGTACATGCAGCCGGGGGATCGGGTAAACCGTGGAGATATCATCGCGGATATTCAAACCGATAAAGGAGATATTGATGTGGAAGTCTTTGAGGACGGTATCCTGGAAAAAATACTGATACAGCCAGGAGAAAAACTGCCGGTAGGTACGGTAATGGCTTACATTCGGGGTGAAGGCGAACCGAGCTGGGATGAAATAGAATCTCAAACGCCTGATCCGGTGATGTCTGAAAAGCCTCAGTACACGACCAATGGAAAGGCGAAGCCAACTACTTCAGTAGCTGCCCAGCAGGTAGAGGCCCATGATCGTCCCGCCCGTTCCACTACACCTTATCCAAAGGATCAATCAAAACGAATCAAAGCCTCTCCCCTCGCCCGGAAGATCGCCGCCGAGCAGGGTATTGACCTGCATCAGGTGCATGGTAGCCGACCGAACGGAGCCATCGGTAGAGTTGATGTAGAACAGGCAATGGCTGAACAGGCA
>CAZZGE010000092.1:9311-16627 GCA_964653665.1 uncultured Porifericola sp.
GAACAGGCAATGGCTGAACAGGCAGCGTCTGCAAAACCCTCAAAACCTGCTACTACCCCCTCTTCCGATACTGCAAAAGATACCTTCGCCAGCAGCATGCGCCGGGCCATTGCCGCTGCGATGAGCCGCTCTAACCAGGAAATTCCTCACTACTACCTGGAGACGCAGGTAGACATGCATGAGCCTCTCAAGTGGCTGACTCATGAGAACCGCCAACGCGCTGTCAAAGACCGACTGCTGCCCTCCGTACTGTTTGTCAGGGCACTGGCACTGGCACTGGCCGAAGTGCCTCAACTTAACGGATACTGGAAAAACGGGCAACTGGAGGTGCAGGAAGCTATCCACATTGGCATGGCCATCGCCCTGCGACAGGGTGGACTGGTAATACCGGCCATCCACAACGCCGATATGCTGAGCCTGGACGATATCATGAAAAGCATCCTTGATCTAACCCAACGCGTAAGAAGTGGGCGCTTGCGCAGCTTTGAGCTCAGCGACGCTACTATCACGCTCACCAGCCTCGGTGACCGAGGGGTAGAAACTGTCTACGGCGTAGTGTATCCCCCTCAGGTAGCCATCATCGGTCTGGGTAAGGTGACAGACCAGGTACGTGTGTCACAGGGCATGCTGGGCATTCGTCCCGTCCTGCACGCTACACTTGCCGCTGACCATCGCGCTACCGATGGTCATCAGGGAGCCCTGTTCCTGGATGCCTTTTCTCACTACTTACAAGACACCCAATCATTTAAAAATTAAACCATGGATATTAAAAAAAAAGTACTACAGCTGATACATCCCATCGCCCCGGAAGTGGATACCCAATCCCTGAACGGAGACGATAACCTGCGGGAAGAGCTGGACATTGACTCGGTTGACTGGCTCAACCTGATCGTTTCTATTGATGAAGAATTTGGGATAGATATTCCAGAATCGGACTACGATCAGTTGACAACCCTGGATAGTATTGTCCACTACATCACCGAAAGAAAGGGCGTTACCAAATCCGGATAATAAGTAAAATGATAACCCGTAGAAATAAGCAATGCTATGAAGGCAGATTCAGACATCCTGTCGTATTCCTCAGAGAATGCCCCTCCTGAGTTAAGCCAAAATGCACTCCACATGCTGGGCAGCCGATATTTACCGAAAGACGGACGGGGTAAATTGCTGGAAACCCCTGACCAGATGTTTGAGCGAGTAGCCCATACCGTGTCCCGGGCCGAGCTAAATTATGGCTCAAATTATGATGCAGCCTTTTGGGAAGAAGCTTTTTATCATGCGATGAGGAGCTTATTTTTTCTTCCCAACGCTCCCACCCTTATGCATGCCGGTCTGCCCGGTGGTCAGCTCAGTGCTTGCTTTGTTTTACCGATCAATGAGCAGTTAGACGCTATTTTCCATACTCTAAAAAACGCAACCCTGATCCAGCAGCAGGGCGGAGGAACCGGGTTCAATTTTTCGGGCGTACCTCCCCGTCAGGCGCATACGCAAGGTTTTACCGGGCCTTCGGGAGTGGTTTCGCTGATTAAAATGTTTGATGCAAGTACAGAGTTTATTTGCCAGGCAGAACACAGAAGAAGGGCAAATATGGCAGTCCTGAACATGGATCACCCGGACATTGAAGACTTTTTGCATTGCAAAGAAGACGAGAGCGCACTGCGCAACTTTACTATTTCCGTCGGTATTCAGGATGCTTTTATGCATGCGCTATCTCGCAATGACCACTGGAAGCTGCTCCACCCACTGAGCCGCAAGGTAGTAAAAACTGTAAAAGCCCGGCAGCTCTGGGAAAAGCTGATCCATAGCGCCTGGAAAAGTGGAGAACCGGGTATCATTTTCCTGGACACCTTACAGCGCAATAATCCGTTAGCGGACCTGGGGGCCATTCATGCTACCAACCCCTGCGGCGAAATGCCCCTCATGTCGCATGAGTCCTCTAACCTGGGTTCGGTTAACCTGGCCCGCATGCTTAAGTACCAATACGGTGTAGCACAGGTGGATTGGGACAAGCTGGAAGCAGCAGTAAGGCTGGGCATACGGTTCCTGGACGATGTGATTGACGTCAATGATTATACGCTGCCCGCGATCAAAAGAGTTACGCTGGGTAACCGAAAGGTTGGCCTGGGTGTCATGGGCTGGGCTGACTTGCTCATTCAGTTGGAAGTACCCTACCACTCTTTGGAGGCCCTGCAGATCGCCAGGAATATCATGCGCTTCGTCCAGCGCATTAGTTTTGAGGCCTCAGTCCGGCTGGGACGGCAGCGTGGGCCTTTCAAAAACTGGAGGTACAGTACTTATTTTAGCCAGCGCGTATTTGTCCGAAACGCCACCCGCAACAGCATTGCTCCTACGAAAAGCCTGGCCATGATCGCCAATACCTCACCGTCCGTTGAGCCCCTGTATACGCTTGCTTACAAACGGGAACACCAACTTCATGACGAGACGATGTATGAGGTAAGTCCGCAGGTGGTTTCGTACCTAAAGAAGCACCAACTGTACAGTGCTTCAGTTTCGGAGCAAATCTATCGCAAGGGTAGCATCAGAGGTATACGGAATTTACCTGCAGCAGCAAAAAAACTTCTCAAGACCAGTACCGAGATACCCTTCAGATATCATCTTAAACATCAGCAGGCTTTCCAAAAATTTACCGACAACGCAGTGTCAAAAACCATCAACTTACCTCGGAACAGCCGGATAGAAGAAATAGATAAGATCTATCGCATGGCCTGGAAGCTGGGGCTTAAGGGGACTACCGTCTATCGTGATGCTTGCCGATCAAGACAGGTACTGTCAACTTTGGCACCTGCATCTGATGTTCACCACTACCACCAAACTTCAGACTCGTGAGAAATCACAAAACCAGTAATAGGGCCACTCTAAAAGTCAGAATGACCTTCATCATCACTACCTATGACGAAAATCCTTCCATACGCTGGGGTAAGTTTAGAAATTGAGTACGCAATCAAAATTCTTGTTTCACAACTAAAGACCCGATGCTATGAAAATTTTCAAGTTATTACCCGGCATGGGTATGCTTATCCTGGGAGTGGCTTTTCCATCTTTTGCTCAGATAGAATTACCTGAGATTGAAATTGTAGCCACCAACTACAAATACCTCAATCAACTCGGTGAGGAGGTATCTGTACCAGTACGAGAGTTACAGGATAAGGTAGCTGACTTTGACCTGCAAAGTACCGATTTTTACCAGGATGAATACCAAACGTATTTTGTCTCTTTCTTTATTCCGGAAGGAAGGATACTCGCTTCGTACGACGGACAAGGAAATCTTCTGCGCACAGCAGAAAAGTTTAAGAACGTCAACGTCCCGGTAGCAATCAAACAGGCGATAAGCAAAAAATACCCAGACTGGGTAATCGCCCGGGATGTCTACCGGATCAACTATCACAGTAGGAGTGAAAAACTGAAAAGGCGGTACAAGCTAATCCTGGAAAAGGGCGACGACCGGATGCGGGTAAAAGTCAATGAACAGGGAGAGTTTATCTGATTATTGTACGAACTGTAACCCTGAAATAGGAGAGGCAGAGCTAGGCTACCTCTCCTATTTAATAAATCATCAACCACAGCAGTTCTATTATAAACGCTCATAATTGTCGCTTACTAATTCAAATCCACTAATCCCCTTATCCCTATGGAGCTGACCAATACATCAAAAACCACCACCAAGAAAAGCACCTTATGTAGTTCTCGCCAATCAGCGATGAAACTTATCAATCACTTACACGGTGTAGAAAAGACCAGTACCCTGTATCATGAAGTATTATCAAACAAAGTACAGGATAGGTGGATCAAGAGTGTTCTGTTAGAGCAGCTCTTACCGTCTATCCAAAAGAAAAAAGAAACTCTTTACTTATTTATCCGAATCATGGATCTTCATCCTCAGGATACTGATACATCAGGGATCAATGGAATCATGAATGAGTGCTTCCGGGAAATAGAAGATATGGGCAATGAAGGGCGGGTGGATGACATCATCCTGCAGACCCTGGTGGTGATCCTACACTACAAATTGGGCAATTATCGAATACTGTTGTCTTACCTGCAAAATCTTGATATTGATTTTAAAGTCTTCATACTCCAGGAGATCATCCAGCGCGATGAGCATCACCTGGACACCCTCCTTGCAGCGCTGAAGTTAGATTGACGATCATGCGATTCCTCATTTTCGGAGTTATTATTTTCATTCCAATATCAGCACCTTCCTACTCTTCTTTACCATTAGTCAATAATCATAATCATAGTGTTTTATGATTCTAGTCATCGCCTGTTAAACCAATGAAAAGTACTTTCAGAAAAAACGAAAGACATGAAAATTCAACGTATACTACTGGCCACTGACTTTTCGTCTACCGCTCACAATGCGCTGCTCTACGCTCTGGACATGGCTAAAGAACTCAAGGCTGAAGTAGTCATTGCCCACGCTTGCCAGTCTCCTACTCCTGACTTTAGCCCGTACTCAGTTAACTCCTCCCGGGATTTATACCCGGAAAAGTACCTGAAAAGAGCCGAGCAAAAGATGGAAGTGCTTAAAAGTGATTTTTTGTACGCACCTAAAGTACCGTACGAGTGTATTATTATGCCGGGCGTAGCCTCAGAAATAATCAATAATCTGGCACGTGAAAAGGAGGCGGATCTGGTGATTATGGGAACCCGAAGGGCAGAAGGAGCAAAGACCTGGTTTGGCAGTGTCACGACCCATACCGTCAAGCACAGCGACCATCCGGTACTGGTTATTCCCCAGGATGCTCGTTTCGTAGCACCCAAAAAAATTGTGCTGACTGCCTACCATGTCATGGTTCAGCATATTGAGGTACTGGGGGTACTGAAATCTATGCTGGATCTTTACGGTGCTTCGCTGGAAGTTTTGCATTTGCATGCCCGGGAGGAGGATGATACATGCGACAGAAAGAAGCTTCAGGATAGCTTAAAGGACTTTTTCGGTCGGGATATTAATTTCGTCTATTCGGAATATGAGCCGGTCAATGAAGGGATTCAGCTTTATCTGGATGAGAGCGGGGCCGATATGCTGGCCATGCTCCCCCTCAAACACGGACTGCTGGATCAACTGATACACAGCAGCAAGACGGAATACATGATATTCCATACCATCGTTCCGCTGCTGGCGCTGCGCTAGCGCTCTCCGGTTACCAACAACCACCATGACTACCTCCGGGAGAGGCAGTCTGACCAGTCATCAGGCGAAAGCTGGCTTGAGTAGGGTATGCAATTCCTTGGGCAAATTGTCCAGAATATCCTGCCACTCGCCCACGGAGACGTATTTTCCCAATGCCTTAAAGACCATCTTGATAATGAAAACAGCTTGTTTATCGTCGCCAAAATCCTTTTCGCCAATGACCTGATTCTTGGCTATAGCCGCATCTACAAACTCCTCCAGGTGCTTGATGGAAGAAGGTTTCTTCCCATACTTCCATTCTGTCACATACATGGCTTTCAAAAACAGGGGAAGCTGTGCCATCAGCTGAAAAGACTCCTGTATCGTAATTCTGTCCCTGAGTGTATGTAGCACGGCCAGTGTGACCCGGTGAGCCTTTTTCGGATTGTCGGGAGCGTGGATTGCTTTAGCCAGTTCGTTGATGAACTGGTTGGCCTCCGAAGCATGATGATCAAAATAATGTGTAGCCATAATCAACCGTTTTAAAAGTGAAGATGCAGACATGCGATATACCGCCTGCCTGGTTTAAAGATGGTGAATACCAATGAGAACTACAGTGATAGGAATCAGCGAACCGGGTGAGTTACGTCAATTGAATCACATTAGCGGCAGGATTTCTAAAAAAGCACAGCTAAGCGCCTACAAAACAGCAAGCGGGCATCTACTTGCATAGATCCCCACTTCGTTTCGTAATGTCCGTAGAAACTACGAACCGTCAAGCTACCGTTATGATGGCTTCGGTATTGGCCGGCGGTAGAGCGCGGTTACTACCTCTGATTACATCAGCCTGTGATTCCATTCCCTGCGCCACATTGAAGTTGCAGTTTCAGTCATACATCCTCATGTAACCTGGCCGTGATTAGCCTGCCTTTTATCTCTCACTTGATAATAATGAATATAGTGCTCCCAAATTATAAAACCGATGACATAGATCATTGCCCCTACTTTTTTTACTTCCTATGATCAGCCTATGATTCTAGGTAAGCTTCGGCGCTCGTCTTCAGTTTTATTTTCTATTGCGTACATGTGGTCTGCTCTGTTGCTTACCCACTGTACCCAGCCCCCTACACAGTCTATCACCCAGGAACAGGATTCACTGAAACTTCCCGCACAAATAGCAGATAAGAAGCTTACCGTTGAGGTTAAACAGGACGTCAGGGTAGAGGAGTATTTCAATTTTATGGACAGCATCGTCTTATCTCTTGATACCTTGCTGGAGTATCCCCTGACAGAGCATATCCTGGTCTGGGCCAATCCCTGGATTATTGATACGCTGGTCAGCACTGACTATTACCATCAGATGGAACAGGGACACTTTATTTATGATCAACGCAAACTAACCGTGCTACCGGCAGGAAGGGTATTGAGTGTACCCGGACCGGAACGGGCGGCAGCCATACAGGCCCAACTCCGGGCGATTATGCTGGACGTCAACCTTCCCGAGTTTCAACTCAGAATTTTCTGCCAAGACTCCCTGCTGCACCAGTTTCCGGTACGAGTGGGACGTAACGAGCGCAAGTACCTGGAAACTGCCGGTCGGGTGGTAGACCTGCGGACTCCCGTAGGTGAAGGACAGATCGTACGCATAGACCGAAATCCCGACTTTGTGGATCCCGTTACGGGCGACGCTTTTACCACCACCAAGCGGGATGATGGCCGACGTACCATGATGCCCATGATCCCCTGGCTGGAGCCGGCCATCAACGGTATCCGCTATGGCTCTATGATACACCCGACCACGAATCCCAGCACCCTGGGCAAAGCCTACTCCAACGGCTGCATCGGAACCTCTGAGAGCGCTGCCTGGATTATTTACTACCATGCCCCGGTGGGTACAGCAGTCCATTTTCGTTACGACCTGACTGTAACCGATGAGGAGGGAAAACCGGTCACATTAAAAGATATCTACTAAACAAATAACCTGGCATCGTTCAACTTGAACACCTGGAAAGCATGACCCTGAGTCTGGCACCTGGAAAATTATTATTTGCAAGTACCGGTCCGGATTGATCGCTATTTTTTATTGAAGCATGCTGTCGTAAAGTCAGCTTTGAAATATTTGTTCGTAACTGCAATGATCTGGATCATTTTGACTTTGTTTCTAGATCATTGCAAATGGATAGTA
>CAZZGE010000093.1:0-16616 GCA_964653665.1 uncultured Porifericola sp.
TGGACTTACACGGGTGATCCTCTAGTTAGCTAATTAAATAATCGTTACACTAGACATACATTATTTAGTGCTTTCATCACTTGTCGGATAACTCTGGAGTTCTGCTTGCTCGACCGTTAGATTTCGTTATGAGCTTGTAGGCATTTGTAGCATAAAAAAACAGGTTTTCATTTTCCATATTATGATTTTCTTCGGTGTTCAATCATGCTGTAATTAAACCTTATCAGGGATTGGTCCTTCAAAAGAAATTCCAGTTAAGAAATGTTCAGCACCAATTTTCCAGATTGACCATTCTGGCAGTGACTGATATCCGTATGGGTTGATCCAGATATGGAAATGCCTAAAGGTGTTTTTCCACTTTCTTGAGATAGGAAGAATCTAGGTCAAACTATACTTCACTTCACACATCTTTAAAGAAATACCGACCATAGAAGGACAAAAGTTATTGCGATTCATCCTACAAATAGTTTACTTGTAGCATAAACCATAATCTATGGGCTGCCATCGTTTCACCCCTCTGTTCTTTATCTGCTTTTTCTTCTTTTTTTCTGGTTATACTCAAATTATCCCTAGCGAACATACCGCTGATAGCCTTTACGGACAAGGTGACTTTACCGCTGCTGCTCAAATGTATCACGACCTGTCGGCACAGTCCGGAGGCGAGGGCTTTTATGCGCTGGCATATGAATATCGGTACTGGGAGGCCAAAAGCCTTATACAGCAGTACGAATATGCCAGGGCCCGTAAAATTCTCAAGGAGATTTTATCTACCTCTGATGTCACTGTGGATCCGGATCTGCTGGGCAAGTTGTACCACGAAACGGGCTACACCCATATGGGAGAAGGTAGTATTGAAGAAGCCCTAAAATTTTCCAATCAGAGTATAGCCTCTGAACTGGCACGTTCTGAAGTAGACACCTTTCAACTGGCCAAATATCAGGAGTTTAACGGTTTTTTGCGGCTACAGTCCGGTGAGTACAATGAAGCTGAAAAGCGAGTGGTACAGGCCCACCAGCTCCGGCAACAAATACTGGATCCGATGGACCGTGAACTGGGCTACAGTGCTAATACTCTCTACATCGTGCTAGATGCCCTGGGCAAACTACAAGCTGCTGATACCGTCATCGCACAGGCCTGGCGTATTCTCAATCATCATTTGCCAGAAGAACATCCGCACCTTGCGGTCCTGGCTAATAACTATGGCACCCACCTGCAGGAAATGGGTAACCCACAGGCAGCCCGATCGTATCTACTCCGAGCCATTGCTTCAAACGAGAGCGGTGAACGCTATTTTCCACTCACCGGCAACTATATAAATCTGGGACTACTTCACCTCAATCTGGGCGAAAGCCAGACTGCCGAGTCCTATTATCAGAGAGCCTGGAGGCTTGCTGATACCCTTATCGCCTACCCTGATTATCAAAGAGCTAACATACAGGATGCCCTGGGAGCAGTGTATTATCAACAGGGACTGGTGGACAAAGCGGGGCGTTGGTTTCAGTCAGCATATGAGGAAAAGCAAGAATTGTACGAGCGTCAGCGTGCTGAAATGGCGCAGAGTCTCTACAACCTGGGACTAATTGCCCGGGAACGGAAGAACGATACGCAAGCGCTGGAATATTTCAGGAAAGCTGAAAAGATTCGGGCAGTTGTACTGGGTAAGCAACATCCTAAGCGAGCTGATGCGCTTTATGAACTGGGAGAATTAAGCTGGATAGGAAAGAATGAGGAAGCAATTCGTTACTGGAACGAGGCGCTGCATATCTATCAGCAAAGTTATGGTTTACCCCATCATCATAGCCTGGAAACCGTAACCCGCCTTGCTCAAGCTTATGCCGATCTCCAACAGCCCGACAGCCTACAACGCTACCTGCAAATGGCCTGGAGCAGTGCCGTCGGCTTGGAAGAAAGCCCAAAAGATATCCTCAGCTCAGACTCCCTTTCACTGCAGCAATACCACCCTTTAGTGCTGGACCTTATCAACCTGCACCTGCGAATTTTAGTCCTGAAGAAAAATGCTTTGGATACAGAAGACTTAACGTTGGCTTACAGGATATTACAAACAGCGCAGGAATGGCTACCCAATTTTCAGGCATTGTTCAACGATGCTGCGTTAAGGGAGTCCGTATCAGCGCAGATACAGGATGTTTTTCGGCAGGGAGCCATGCTTGCACATTATGCACTCAGCAAAAAAATAAGTATAGAGGTTTGGCAAAATATGCTACTCTCTTGTGTAGAGTCCAGCCGGGGTTCTACGATCCGGGCGGCTTTCCGCGATCGGCAAGCGATCCGCTTTGCCGGGGTGCCGGACTCGCTGACCGCCCAGGGTGAGGAGCTGCAAAGCAAACTCCAATTTGTGCTTGCCCGGCTGCAGGAAGACGTGAATGAAGATGCCCGCATACAATTAGCTTTGAAACAGCAAAGTATCTTACAGGACTGGCAGCAATACCAGCAACTGTTAAAGGAAAATTATCCCCAGTATTTTCAAATACGCTACCAGCTTCAGCCACTCCAGCTACAGAATATACAACAGCAACTTGGTTCACAGGATCAGTTGGTGGCTTATTTTTACCTGGACTCAGCTCTGCTGGCAGTCAACATCAATGAGGACGCCATGATGTCAAAGTGGCTCAGTATGCCACAGGGCTGGGAGGACTCACTACGCAACTACCAGCAATTAATGAAGAAACAACAGGAAGCTGATCGGCAGGCACGCTTAGGTTACTTTTTGTACCAACATCTCTGGGAACCACTGGAGCTATCGGATCAGTCTACCATCAAGGTACTGGCCGATGGCCCGCTGCATTATCTCAACTTTGAAACACTTTTAACTGAACCACCAGCTAATCAGGGGGAAAACAGCCATCGGCCCTGGCTGATTCGTCGGCATGCTGTATATTACGGTCACAGCCTGGAGCAGCAGGCCGACCTTAGTATACGGCAAAAAGGTAAAGTATTGGGCATTGCTCCGGGTTTTTCCCAGCAACTCAAAGACCGTTATCTGGACGAAATTCCACCGCAACAGACACCCGATTCCGTTTTCCTAAGCTGGCTCCGCACGCCCTGGTCACTAGATTTTGTCAATCAGCTACAGGCAGAAGGTTGGGGTAAAGCCCTGACCGAAACCACCGCCACTGAGCAGCAGTTTCAGCAACAGGCTCACTATGCCGAGATTTTGCACTTTGGCACCCACGCTCGCTTAAAGAACGAACAGCCACTCTACAGTTTCTTAGCTCTGACACCTGAGCCAACTGCCAATGAGGATGGCTACCTGCACACTTACGAGCTTTACAGCCAGACCCTACAGGCCCGTCTGGCCGTGCTCACCGCCTGCGAAACTGGCCTGGGAGCCTATCGGCAAGGCGAAGGCGTGCTTTCCTTAGCCTACGCTTTCCGCTACGCGGGTTGCCCTAGCGTGCTTTACAGCCTTTGGAGCATTGACGACCAGCAGACCAACGAAATCATATTGCGCTTCTACAAAAATTTACGCGAGGGTATGTCTTACGTAAATGCATTGCGAGCCGCCAAGCTCGACTACCTGGATAAGTCAGGAAGAGAGTTGCAGTTACCTTACTACTGGGCTGGGCTGGTACTTACCGGCGACAACCTCAGTTACCGTTCCGGTGCTGATCCTTATCTTTTCTGGCTGGCCGGCCTCTCCCTAGTGCTGGCGAGTACCCTGATTTTCAGGAAAATGCTTCGTGAAAAGCGTGCCAAAAAATTTATGTAAATTTTTTTCAAAAGGCTGATGACCTTTGACTAAGTAATGCGATAGATCAGTAAATCATTCATTACAAAACACCAAACTCATGAAATTCTCAAACGTACTTACCAGCCAAAAGAAATTTTTCATCATCGCCTGCAGCTTTTTTACACTTGGCTTCTGGGCGTGTGATGCTGAAACTGAAGCCTCTCAGGACAATTACCAAACCACTTTAGATAATATGAATTACCCAGACAACGAAAATTCCGATTTCAACGCAGGCGCTGGCTCCTTTCAGGCTCAGCCTGCCGGTGCTCCTGCTACCGATGGTTACAAAAAAGTTAAAATCTACGACAAAGGCCTTCAGATGTTAATCTCTACTGTTACTGTTCCAGAAGACTGGCAGGTAGTTCAGGATATTGCCTATGACCCCAATACCGGGCGTCCCATGAAGCACCACCTGGAAATGATTTGCCCCCACGGCGGCCTAAGCCGGGGATTTGCCAAAATGTTCCAGTTTGGAGCCACGACCGGCAAAAGCTTTGAGCAAGCCTACCGGGAAGCGATTCAGACCGCATTACAGGGTACATTGCAAAACCCTTCCGTAGGACAGTTGGTGGCTGATCGTGAAACAGAAAGCTTTCCGAGATACCAGAAAATGGTACAAAGACTGGCTGCCCAAGGACAAGAGGTGAATGCCTACAAAATAGCTGTGAACGGTCAGCACAAGGGTAGCGCGTATAAAGGCGAAATCGGAATAAGTATCTTTAAGCAGGCAACTGCCATGGGCGAATTTGGTATCCTACAACTATCAGGTATAGGCATTGCACCCAACGAGCACTACGAGGAAGTTAAAGCTATTGGCAAAAGAATCGCACAAACAACTGCCTACAACCCGGCTTACGATCAGCGCATGGAGCAGATCCACCAGCGGGTAAGTCAGCAAATGGCCATCAACAACCGAAACCGCAGCCAGCAGGCCGCTGCCGCCCACCAGCAGCGCATGGCAAGAAACCAGGCAGCGTTTGACGCCCATCAGCAGCGCATGGGACAGATGAGCCAGATGCAGGACCAGAGCTTTAACAACTACATGGAAAGCCAGCGCAACAGCGGCTCGTACAACAGCGGTACTGGCTACAGCAGTAACGATGCCTTTATTGATCAAATCCACGAGCGCAGCACCTTTAACGATCCCTGGTCAGGTCAGGAGCGCCATATGGACGGGCAGTACGACTACAACTACACCAATGGCCTGGGTGACTACCACCGCACCAATGACCCCAGCTTTGATCCAAACTCGCTGCAGGGTGACTGGCAGCAGATTGAGCCTGAATATCCCTACTAAGTGATTGAAAGTCTTGTTGTTCTTCGTATCAAAAATCCCCGGCAGTATCTGTCGGGGATTTTTTTATTTACACGGCAGGATGATGACTTCTTCTCGAGTAGTTCTATAAACAGGTAGAACCATCAAACATACAGGATATGAAAAACCTACACTTCTTTATCATGGGCGCAAGCCTTGGCATATTACTAATGATCGCTGTTCTACTTTTCTCTAGTGCAATTCCTTCGTACAAGGAAAAAAATAACATGCATGACCTGGCTGAGATGATCTTTGAAAGATCAACGGCAGATTCTCTCAAACTAGCGGCCGTCTATGACAAAGGTCTGCAAATGCTGCGCGGCACCTACGTTATTCCTAAGGACTGGCTGCTGCTGCAGAATATCTCCAGTAGCCCCTGGTATGGAGGTAATCTGCAGCAGTTGATGCTGAACTTTAGAGGAATCAATGGTGAGTTCATCAGGATAGAGCAACATCCGGGAAGCTACCCGATTGGAGAAGCAGAAGATCACGAAAAATTTCGCGATGAACTGGAAAAAATTTACCAGCAGGGACTCAGGGGCTTCTTGGAAGAATACCAACTGCAAAACACGACTGCCGGTACACCTAGCGGTATTTCTTACCTGGATACCTACGTCAAAACGGATAGCCTGTACCAGTACCTGGAAACACGACTGACGGGTAAACGGGATGGAAGAGCCTACGAAGGTTTGATACGCGTTGTCTACCGCTATTATGGCGGTGAGCAGAGCTACACGATGCACACTTATTTGACACTAAGTCCTAAGGATAAGCTGGATCAAACGCTACAGACTGAAGAGAAAATCGCCTACAGCTACGAAGCGAATCCAGCTTTTGAGCAGTATTTGTTGCAAATCAATAAAAATTACCGGGAATATGTAGACCGCTACACGCAGCCCTATGACCCCTACAGCAACAGGCACGATGAGTGGAAAAGAATGACGAGCCAGAGAGAATATGATTAAAGAAACTTTTGATTCACAGACCACCGTAGCAGTCCTGCGGTGGTTTTTTTATGCATTATTTGATGACCTAGAGTACATAACTTCTATTCATGAGCAGAGACAATCATTCAAAAAGCTACCGTCATGAATCGCAATCAGATCATACTACTTTTCGCGATCGCCGTTTTCAAAGCTTTCCTGGGCTTACAACAGCCCGCTGCCGATACGGCCAAAAATATGGAGCAAACACAGATTATTACGTATTCTGGAATGCAAACGGTTGATCCGAAACCTTTTCGCGTCAGCGTAGACACCATTTGCCGGGGCAACAGCCGCCGCGAGCATCCCTCTACCGAATATTTTCAGTAGTACTAAACCATCATACCTTACGACTTTATCACCATGACACGCAAGAGACACATCAAAAGAATCAGCCTACTGGCTATCTTACTGTTCATTTTGCTGAACGGCCGGGTATTCGGACAGATAGAGCCGCAGGAAAACAGCATGTGGTGCTGGGCTTCCTGCGTACAAAGCGTACTGGCCCAAGCTAACGTTTACCAAAGCCAGAGCGAGATCGTAGCCCGCCTTACCGGCATTCCACAAAACCGCCCGGCTTATGTAGGGGAAGTAGTGCAGTTACTACAATCTTTTTACTTCCGGGCCTGGGAGGTGGATCACCCGGCTCCGCCGGAACAGCTCTACAACACGCTGGCCAGTGGCTGGAAGCTGATCGCCCTGGTCAATCCGTCCAATAATCCCAATGTGGGCCATTTCATCATACTGCAGGGCCTGAGTCCGAAAGGGATGATCATCGTGAGCGACCCAGCCGACGGGCGTACCTACCTTCAGGCGCCACAGCAACTCTACCAGCAGTGGCGATGGAACTACTCAGTGGTTGTGGGTACCCCGGTCAACGAGCTGGTCACCTATTATTGAAATATTTCCACAGTTCTTACGCTGATCCCGGCACAAAAAAATCACTTTATCTTTGATGATCTTGCTTCTTCAAAAGCTATCCAATGATAAATGAATCTAAGCATCTAAACTATGAAAAAGCTATTTCACGACTTTTGTGTGATCTTTGAACTCATCTGTAGCTGTCTCCTCATCCTGGTATCGGTGCATTCGTTTTTCTTTCCCGAGGAACCGGCGACTGAGTACGAAATCTATTACCCAGCGTATGAAGGGGCAGTCATCAGTGCCGACTCATTGGTGCTGAACGACAGCCTGATGCAGGTCTCTGTTTACGACCAGGGGTTGGAGATGTGGCAAGGAAGTTATCGGCTGCACCGGGAGTGGCATATGCGTCATGATGTAGCCACTGATACACTTCAGGAAGATCATTATAATAAGTTTAATCTAAGTTTTCACGGACCAGAGGGGGAGATTATCAAGAGCTTAGGTTACAACCTCTATGACCAGTTAGGAAGCCGCGAACCGCCGAAAAGTTTTGAGGACGAATGGCAGGCCAAAATCCGGCAGGGTCTGAGCGACTATCTGAACTCTTACCAGTTGGGTAAACTGCAGGAAACCGATTGGACTAGCATTAATTATCTTGTTTCTTACTTGCCAACTGACAGCACTTGTCAGTATTTACAGGTACCTATTCGCGGACAAAAGGATGGTCAGGCTTATGAGGGCATCGTGCGGATAATCAAGATCAGCCCCGAGCTTAACTGGCTGAATAACTTTTGCATGAGCGTCACGCTCTGTCCAGCGGGTTTGCTTCAACAAACATTAGAAACAGAAGCTAAAATTGCTGAAAGCTATGCAGCCAATCCCGCTTTTGTACTAGCCAAAGATCGGCAACAAGAAGCTTATCTACAGGGAAGCTCCGTCTTCGCCAGCTCAATGAACCTCAAATAAGGTGCTCGGAATGTCTGCAAAAAAATGATAAAATGTTTTCTGCAGAATGATGACCTTTCCCTAACCGGCTCTATTCATCTGTAGTAATCAAAAACAACGACAAGATGAAAACTTTAGCAACCATGCTCAGCGCTTATTTCTCAAAATTTAAGACCCGCGACCTGATCATGTCAGGCATCCTGGTAGCGGTAATCATCGCCTACGGCTGGGATGATGAGGATACGACAAGCTTGCCTGCTAGCACTCCGGCACCTCAGCAGCAGTATACGCCAGCACAGCAACCACCCGCTCAACCTCAGCCTTCCGGACAGGTGCGTTCTGCTCAGATACAGCAGCATCCAAGCGGAAAATTCCGTCAGGGACAGTCAAATTATCAGCAGGAAAGATATCCCACTTCCCAGGCACCTAACACGTACCCAGGACAAACTATGGGGCTCAAAAGGCCGGCCTATTAGTCAAGATCAGGAATAATGTGTATATTCTGCAGTTTGATAAAGCAACTTCCGCATACGAATCTGAATAACACCCTGAACCTATGACCAGCCCGGCCCAGCAAACCTCAACTTACGACGACACGACCCTCTACGAAGGGCTCAAGAACAATCAGCCATCCGCTTTTGAGTATCTTTACAAAAACAATTACCTGGCGGTACGGCAACTGGTTTTCCAGTACAAAGGCAGCGACGATGACGCCAAGGATATTTTCCAGGAAGGTGTGATCGCCCTGTGGAACAACATCCGCTCAGGCAGCTATCAGCTTAGAAAAGATGTAAAAATGAGCACCTACCTGATACAGATCTGCAAACTCTGCTGGATAGACCGTCTCAAAAAGGCCAGCAATCGCTATGAACTCCGGCAGGAAACCTACCTGGAACCGGTGCAGGAAGCCGAGGTAGAAGTGGAGTGGATCAACCGTGAGGAGCAGTCAGTGTTCCAAAGGCAGTTTGGCCAACTGGGTGATCGCTGTCAGACCTTGCTCAAGCACTTCTATTTTATGAAGCAGAGCTTGCAGGAGATCGCTGAGCAACTGGGCATTGGAGAAGCCTCCGCCAAAAATGAAAAGTACCGTTGCATGCAGCGGCTGAAAAAAATTGTGCTAAACCAGGCCTGAGACCAAGATGATGGACGAAAAATTATTTGAAACCATGGAAAATTACTTAAATGGACGTATGACCACCGAAGAGCAGCAGAGCTTTGAGCGCGAAATGTCCACAAATCAAGAACTTCGCGAAGAAGTTGAGGTGCACCGCAGGCTGGTTTCTTCCATAGAGACCGAATCTGTGCGGCAAATGCTAGAGCAGATCCATGAAGAAAATTTTGCAGAGGAAGCAGCGCCGGTTGTACCTATGCACAGCCACTCTCGCTACTTTCCTTTGGCTATCGCCGCCTCGGTTGCCCTACTGATCCTGGCCGGCTGGTGGGTATTTAACTGGCGATCCAGCCAACCAGAAGCACTTTACGCTGCTTATTTCAGCCCGGACGAAGGGTTGCCAACTACGCTGGGCTACGCAGATAACGCTCAGTTCGCCGAAGGGATGGTCTCCTACAAACTAGGAGAATACACCGAAGCCCTGGAATACTGGCAGCCTTTGCTTTCCGCTGACCCGGACAATGATACATTGAGTTATTACAGCGGCCTGGCTTACCTGGCCAATGATCAGCCCGAGCAGGCCATGCAATACCTGAACCTGATAGTAGAAAATGAAGCTTCCGCTTATCAAATGGATGCCCGTTGGTACCTGGCCCTGGCCTACCTGAAAAACGAACAACCTGCTAAGGCACAAGCCCTGCTGCAGACACTTGCTGCTAAAGATTCGCCCTACCGGGAAGAAAGCCAGGAGATACTGGAAAAACTGGAATAGGCGACTAGAATATCAAATTGGCTTTAAAGTGCAGTAAGTAAACTTATCAAATCAGCACTTTTCAATAACAGCCCTATCGCTAAACAGGAGAGCTATGCTCATTTGCTCCCCGAATTACATCAATAGCGAATTAACCGTCATAAATAAAACCTGTGCTGTAATAATTTTATATCTCTGACTATCAGAAAATTACATATTCAAAACATTGAACTTCACACCTTAAACGTCCAACTCTATACTAACAAACTATACTATGAAAAAGCTATTTCCCATAATCACACTGCTATTCACCCTCGCTTCCTGTAATAACGATGAGGAGATAGGGCCAAATCTTGACAATGTAACTTCCCAACTCTGCAACAATGTTAGGGGAGCCGAAGGCCTGTACTGGGACCTATCTAATGGTGTTCCCCGCACCGATCTGCCCAACTTCATGCCGCCAACCGTAAAGCAGTTTGGCGGCTCCTTCCTCCATCCCGACTTTCCTCCCATGAGTTTTGAATACCCAGCCGGTTATACTACTGAAACGCTAAGGGGACAGCAGACAGTCGGGGTCAACCTGGTGCGGCAGGACAACCAGGTAGTGTGGCGATGGCTTACTACCTGGGCAAATGGTTTCCCCAGCGCCCGGCAACTGAAGCAGCAGGAGATCGGCCGAATGCTGCAGTTTTTCGGACAGAATGCCAACAATGTGCAGGAAGTATGCCTCAACGAAGGGCAGACTTCATCGGTGGCCGGTATCACTATCCGCCGCTCGGTTTCTTTTATCCGTGCCAGACAATTTTCTGCCCTGGTTAGTGCAGAGGTTACCCAAGTACAAGGCCTGCCCACCTCATCGGTTACCCTCAGGGTATCGGCTGGCCCTACGGCTGAATATGATCAACTGGTATTTGATACCTTTTTGGCTATAGAATTTCAGATGTTATACGCATCAGGCGGGGGAATGATAGATAGTGACGGAGATGGTGTAGCTGATCCCTATGACAGTGAGCCTAATAATCCCAATGTACAATAGTGTGCAAAATAAGGGCTATGGTTTGGCTGTTGCCATAACGCTTTCACCAGTTCTGTCGCCCTTTTACTTTTCTGACGACCAGGTGTGTCCCTGCTCGTCAATATACCAGCTTACGGCACCGAGCCCGGGCAGTGAAATAATGTAAGTACCCAGCCCAGCTATTATTTCTGCCTGATCGGGAATTTCGGTCTCTAATTGGTTTAGTCGTTCGGCATATTGTTGATGCTTAGCCCGGTAACTCCGCTGCGCATAGTATAGTTTTCGCAGTTCCCACTTGGTGTATTCGTAAGCAGGAATTTCAAAGTCACCAAGCTCACCTGCATTGGTACCGGCAAACTGGACAAATCCCCAGGTCTCTGGACGGTGCATATTGATTGCCCCCTGCGGCGACCATACCCAGTTATCTTCCCGCAGTCTTTTACCTGTTTGAGAGTCTGTTCGTTTCTGATACTTGCCGTCCACCACGTCTACCTGCCACTCTACGCGGGAGAAGTTTACCCGCCAGTGTTCGCCCGGCTCGGGTTTACTTTGGCCGGAAGCCTGCTCTTTGAGCGCTTCCCAGGGTAAGGCGATCTCTACCGTCCATTTTTCATCCTCATCCGAAGGATCATTGAGGGTACCCTGTACATCTACGGCAGTTTTGATGCCGCGCATATCCCAGCTATTGAGCACTGCATTAGCATGATCCCGGTAGGGAGTGATCAGCATCAGATCCCATATGGCATTGAAGGCGTTCATTTCAAACTCGTAATAGCGGTGAGAATCACCATCCGGATCTATGAAAATCTCAAAATCATTGTCGTAAAAGATAACGGTATCCCGCTGCCGGAGCGTCGCCCAGATATGCGGTTCCTCCATTTCTGCAAAGAAGTAAAAGTAATCCTCATCCCACAGCATTTTAGCTCTGGTTCTGAATCGGGGAAACGGTTGCTTGTCGCCCTCTATGTCTACAAAATCATCAGTCCAGGCCGCTTGTAGCCAGCCAGCCTCATTGGGACGACCATCAATGTCCAATGGCTCTGAAGTAAACTGGCATATATAATTTTGGGGCGCAAAGGCAGGCACAATTTCTTGGGCCAGGGATGAAAAAAAAGAAAAGATCAGCAATAGTAAAGGATAAATAGTACGCATAGTGTAGAATTAATTTATTGGCCCAGCCAGATGTAAATGCCCAGGATGACGAGCGTCAGGATGATGCTGAATACTTTGGTATACCGCCATGGAGATAGCTCCAGTTGTACGGTTTGCTTTTCTGTGATAGCACAGTGCTTACGAGGACGAAACTGGGAAACGATGAACATGACCAGGAGGTTAAGTAAGAATTCTATGCCCCAAATATGAACAAAATGAATATCTACCTCAATAATAAATGTAGTGATGATATAAAAGCTCAGGCCTACCAGCAGCGCCGCTTTGGCACCAGCCGCTGAAATCCGGGGGATGAACAGTCCGGCAATCAGGATGGAGGCAATTGGTATAAAAAAGATACCGTTGAGCTGTTGCAGTAGCTGGTAAAGCCCTTCCGGCGCACTGGCTACTAAGGGAGCCGCCAGGATGGCTACCAGCGCCAAAACCGTAGAGCTAAGCTTCCCGGCTCTTACCAGTTGTGTATCCGTGGCTTTTCGGTTGATGATACGCTGGTAGATGCCCACACTAAAGATGGTAGCCGAACTGTTGAGCACACTGTTAAAAGTACTCAGCACCGCCCCCATCACTACGGCAGCAAAAAATCCCACCAGGCTGAGCGGCAGTACTCGTTTGACCAGTTCGGGATAGATCATATCCTGGTTTTCGTACATGGCATCCCCAAAATAGTAGTATGCGATTACTCCGGGAAGCACGATGATCAGGGGCACCAACACTTTCAGTGCCCCTGTGAAGAGTAGTCCTTTCTGGGCTTCAGCCAAGTCGAGTGCGCCTAGTGCTCGCTGTATGATGGTCTGGTTCATACCCCAAAAATACAACTGGTTGATGACCAGTCCGGTAAAAAGCGTACTGAAAGGTAACACTGAGTCCGGTGCACCAATCACATTGAATTTTTCAGGGCTGTTCTCGTAGACCCTATCCAGCCCGGCCAGCACATTGCCTTCTCCTATATCCCATAGTGCCAGCAGGGGCACCAGCAGCCCACCAGCGAACAGTCCGATGGCATTAATAGTATCAGAATAGGCAACAGCTTTGAGACCACCAAATATGGCGTAGGCAGAACCGATGAGACCGATACCCACCACTGTAATCCACAGTGCCCGGGTCTGGCTCACCTGCAGCAGCTCTGAAATGCCGAATATACTTTCCAGGTTGATCGCCCCGGTAAAGAGGACAATCGGCAGCAGTGTCACTACAAAGGAGATCATCAGAAAGAAAGCGACCAACGTGCGCGTAGCACTATCAAAGCGGGACTCCAAGTACTGGGGAATGGTGGTAAGTCCCATCTTGAGATAGGTAGGCACAAAGTAGACCGCTGCTACAATCAGTGCCAGGGCGGATGTCACCTCCCAGGCGATGATGATGAAGCCGTTTTTGTAGGCAGAGCCGTTAAGCCCGATGAGGTGCTCGGTAGAAATATTGGTCAGCAGCATGGAACCGGCGATGACAAAGCCGGTAAGGCTACGGCCGCCCAGGAAAAAGCCATCCCGGGAAGAAAGCGGCTCTTTGCGAAGTTTGTACCAGGAAAAAAGAGCTACAAAAGCGGTGAAGCCCAGGAAGGAAAGCAGAATCTGCATTGTGTAGTAGGTCGTTGTCAGCTGTTGATCGGATAAATTTATTAGGAAAATTCGAGGGAAGCCCTCTTCACGCTAATTTTCTCTGAGAAAAACCTAGCAATTGTATTTGAGCGCTATCTGTCTTTCTATGCCACCCAAAAAAAAGATATATTCATCCCTGGATTCATTGAAACCACACGCGACCGTTTTCATCATGCTATTAATCTAACTATGAACCCTATTAACCCCTCCAGTAGCCACACCCGCGTACTGACTTCCATTATATTTTTGTTAATTTTTAGCTACCAAATCACGCCCGTACAGGCCCAGAAAACTGAGCATGTGGTGCTGATTACGCTGGACGGACTGCGCTGGTAGGAACTGTTCACCGGTGCTGATCCATTTCTGATTGCACACCCTGACTATGTGCGAGATACAACAGCACTTCTCAGTAAATTATGGCGAGAGACACCTGATGAACTGCAGGAGATGCTTATGCCGTTTTTCACGAAAAAACTGGCCCGGTAAAGCCAGGTGTACGGGAACCGGGAGCAGAATTCTTTGGTCAACCTGACGTACCGCCACTTGTTTTTCTACCCGGGCTACAACGAAATTCTTACCGGCTTCAGTGACGATCCACATATAGACAGCAACAACAAACTACCCAATCCTAACCGCATTGTGCTGGAACAGCTGAATGAGCAGCCGCAGTTTCGCGGTAAGGTAGCCGCTTTTGGCTCCTGGGATGTTTTCCCCTATATCGTCAATGAAGAACGTTCGGGGTACCGGTCAATGCCGGCTACGAAGCCTTTAGGATACCCCGCTGAGAGACATGGAAAAAGCCATCAATACCCTACAGGCTGAGATTCCCGGTTACTGGCCTACCGTGCGCATGGATGCCTTTACGCATCATTATGCCTTAGAATACATGAGGAAGCATCACCCACGCCTGGTCTACGTTACCTACGGGGAAACGGATGACTTCGCCCGTGATGGCCGCTACGATTACTACCTGGACGCTGCCCACCGCACTGATAACTTTATCCGGGAGCTATGGGATTTTGTGCAGTCTGACGTACAGTACCGTGACAAAACTACCTTCATCATCACTACCGACTACGGCCAGGGTACGG
Organism: uncultured Porifericola sp.; assembly: GCA_964653665.1. Taxonomy (GTDB): domain Bacteria; phylum Bacteroidota; class Bacteroidia; order Cytophagales; family Cyclobacteriaceae; genus Catalinimonas. The sequence continues at coordinate 14,592 of CAZZGE010000093.1, forward strand.
AGCCCCTGGATACCTGGCGCAGCCACGGTGAAGATGTAGAGGGTGCCGACGAGGTATGGATCGCTGTGATGGGTCCAGAAACTACTCCTTTGTCAGTTGATGAACTTTAGGGCCAGTACTTTAGCATTCAGATCGCCCCTACCCTGGCCGCCTTTCTGAAAGCTACCTATCAGCCTGACCGTGAGGCAGGTGCAGTGCAAGAAAAGGTAATGCGCTAAGTTAACATATTGCTTGAGCTTAGTTATTTTCTAAATATTTTGGAGATTAAATATGAAATTATAGAGATCTCAGTAATAGGCCACAAAAATGATAAATAAGCCTTCTGAAATTGGCTGTATGTTTTCTAACCATTCACCTATGTGATTAGACAAGCAGATAAACAAAGGGCAGATTTTCACAGTTATAAATGTGTTTAATATGTATGTTCACTTGTAAATAACACTGTATTTTTAACCTAAGATTAAGATCTTCGTAGTATTGTTTATTACTTATCCTTAACCCAATAGCCATGAACTTTACTGGTGCTAAAGTTGAAAAACCCAAAGATCTCAGCTTAAAATTTCCTTCTGTAGTCCGGTGTATGGCTACTGATGAGATTAGCTTGTCTCCCGACCTTCCCATAGATGAGGCGATTAGTATCATACTCGACAACAGACTCACCGGTGTGCCAGTCCTTAACGATAAAAAGGAAATCGTAGGCATGCTTACCGAAAAAGACTGTCTTCGCCTGCTGATTGATAGTTCTTACAACAACATGCCGATGAACAAAGTAGTAGCCGACTACATGTCCCCGGTTGTAAAGACTGTATCGGCCGATCATGATATTCTGGATGTAGCCAATGAGTTTTTGACGACTAACTACCGTAAGTTCCCCGTTGTTCGTGATGGAAAGCTGGTGGGCCAGGTGAGTCGCCGGGATATTCTGAAAGCTATGCGCGAAACAAAGCCTACTACCTGGTAGGTGAAATATTCAGCTCGTGTGTACTGAAAGTAACTGATTAGAGATTGTTCTTTTGTGTGATACCAGTTCATCACTCAGAGTGGTAAAAAGACATTGGCATTGCCATAGTACTATTTTTCAGGTTCAGTAACCTGGCACACTTTCTATAGATTCTGAAGGATATAATGCTCGTTCTGCTGGGAAATCTTAGGTTTACACGGCTGTACTGGGTATTCAACCAGCATACCTGAACCAACACTTCGGATAGATAGGTGAGATGGTCTAATTTCGAGGGACACTTGTTAAGCGAGTGGTCCTTATATCTCTAGCAGTATTTTAGGCTATCAACCAGCACATCAGCATAAATACTTCGTGTAAAAATATCTATCAGGGCCGCCCAGATCATTCCACTACCGTACAGGTGATGAAGTAAGGATAATTCGTATTGGCCTTGCGTAACTCCGACATAGGTTAAAGTTACCAATATGCCGAGTTATTTTTTTAGCGTTAATAACAGGCTTTGGATGTATGATGGTTTTCATATTAAATCAGAATCCCAGTCGCTCGCCTCTGGCGAGTGACGGTTATACTCAAGGGCCTCTGGCTCAGATTTGTCTCATGTTTACGGTGTTACTCGGGCCAGAGGCCCTCTGCCCGAGGCAATTTCATTGTGGCCTTCAGGATATAAGTCACTAGGCACCGTTCCCCGGCGAGTCGCTAGCGACTGGTAATTTTTAACTCTTTGAAGCCTGTTTGTTCATCACATTCTCTTGAAAAGGAAAACTCTTCACATTCTGCGATTACAATTTCAGCAGTCGTGTAGATGATGCAACCCTCCAACAGATGACCACCAATGGTTTCTCCTTTGTTATTGGATAGTGAGACGTGGATATGATTTCCATCCGGTGATAAGGTTCCACCAAGAGAAACAATCTCAAATTTTTCGTCAAATGTTGTACCTACATTTTCATCTGCTAACCGAAGGGTTGCTTTCTTTAAGCTGCCTACACACATAAGAATAATTCCTGCTCTTATTTTCTTCTCTTTTGAAAAGCTGGCTAATTCTTTTTTCAAATCATGATTTG
>CAZZGE010000094.1:0-14213 GCA_964653665.1 uncultured Porifericola sp.
TTGGCAAAGCCATTGACTTTGACGGTGGCGCATACGGGGTAGCCATCCTGTCCAAGTATCCTATCCGGGATGAAGTGACCTATGCGTTGCCGACACAGGACGGAAGCGGGGGAGAACCGCGAGTATTGGCAACGGTGCGGGTGAAGCTGCCCAAACGCAGGAATGTTATCTTTGCCTCTACCCACCTGAATGCACAGTCAGAAAATGACAGCCGTAAATTGCAGATGAGGAGAATTGCGGAGGTTGCATTACAGGAAGATCTGCCTATGGTGATTGCTGGAGACTTTAACGCCGAGCCTGGTTCAGAAATTATCAATATTATGGACTCTTTTCTGCAAAGAAGTTGCAATGAGTGTGCATCTACTATTCCTGTCAACAAGCCGGAAAGGGCCATAGACTTTATCGCTTTTCGTCCGGGATTGGACTTTGAAGTCGTCAGCCATGTAGTTATCCAGGAAACCTACGCCTCCGACCATCTGCCGGTGCTGTCTGTTTTGCGATACAATGAATGATCAGGCCTCTGCTTTCTGGTCTAAAAACCCTCACGGCAGCTCAAGTGGGAGCCTGATGCTCGCACCTATTTTGATTCGTTAGTCAAGAGACGTAATTTTTTACAATTTACTACACACAACCAAACACTGATTACCATGAAAACAACCTACCTTTTACCTACGCTATTGTCTTTTCTCTTCTGCTCCATGCAATCTTCCGCTCAGATTAACATAGAAAGTATGCTGACCGAAAGTTTGGAAAATCCCATCGGGCTGGATGTGCGCCAACCACGCTTTAGCTGGGTGCTGAGCTCCGAACGGCGTAATACGATGCAAACTGCCTACGAGATTCGCGTTGCGGGAAGTGAGCGTGACCTGAAGCGAGGCCGAAACCTGAGTTGGGAAAGTGGCAAAGTCAACTCGGATGCTTCGGTGTTTCTACCCTACCAGGGCGCAGCATTGGCTTCAGGGAAAAAATATTATTGGCAGGTAAGGGCTTGGGATAATCATGGCAAGTCCTCGGGCTGGAGCGCGCCTGCCAGTTTCCAGATGGCACTTCTGAACCCTGAGGAAGAGTTTACTGCCCGGTGGATATCTCCGGCTGAGGACGATAATTCTCAGGAAAGGACCAGCCCCTATTTTCGTAAAGCTTTTTCCCTACCCGATGGCAAAAGGATTCAATCAGCGACGGCCTACGTTACAGCTCACGGCATGTACGAAGCACACCTCAACGGTCAGCGAATCGGCGATGCCTATCTTACTCCCGGCTGGACCAGCTACCAGAATCGCCTGCAGTACCAGACCTACGATGTGACTGACATGTTGAGCGGTGGCGAAAATGCAGCAGGCGTAGTACTGGGCAGTGGCTGGTACCGGGGCTACATCGGTTTTTCTGATCAAAAAAATATGTACGGCACCGATGTGGCACTACTTTTCCAGTTAGACATTACCTATGAAGATAGTAGCTCAGAAAGCATTGTCTCGGACGATTCCTGGAAACTGGCTTACGGCCCCATCCGCAATTCAGAAATTTACAACGGCGAGACCTATGACGCCCGTGAGGAAATGCCCGGCTGGTCAGCTCCTGGCTTTGATGACCAGCAGTGGCAGGATGCTACCGAAAGAGACTTCAGCAAAGAAACGCTTATTGCTACTTATAACGAACCCATTCGCAAGCAGGAAGAGTTTCAGCCGCAGGATATTTTTACCACTCCCGCTGGTGAGCTGGTTGTGGACTTTGGGCAGAACCTGGTTGGTTGGGTAGAATTGAGTGTACAGGGCGAAGCCGGCGATGCTATTACACTCTATCATGCCGAAGTGCTGGACAAAGAGGGAAATTTTTACACCGAAAATCTGCGGGCTGCCGAGCAGAAAAATACCTACATCCTCAAGGGCGAAGGGACCGAAACCTTTGAACCGCATTTCACCTTCCAGGGATTTCGCTATGTCAAAGTAGAGGGTTTTCCCGGAGAACTAAAACCGGAGAACCTCAAAGCCATCGCACTTTATTCTGACATGAAACCCACCGGGAGCTTTGCTACTTCTAACGAACTGCTCAACCATCTGCAGCATAATATACAATGGGGACAGAAAGGTAACTTCCTGGACATTCCTACCGACTGCCCGCAGCGGGATGAGCGTTTGGGCTGGACGGGCGATGCGCAGGTTTTTTTCCGTACGGCCGCTTACAACATGGATGTGCACAACTTTTTCACCAAATGGATGAAAGACCTGTCAGCCGACCAGCTGGATAATGGTTCCGTGCCTTTTGTGATCCCTAACGTATTGGGCGGGTCAGCGGCGGGCAGTGCCGGCTGGGCCGATGCGGCTACCATCATTCCCTGGAATATGTACTTGCTTTACGGTGATGAGCGCATCCTGGAGGAGCAGTACAGCAGCATGCGGGCTTGGGTAAGTTATATGGAAACTCAGAGTGAAAATTATCTTTGGAACAAAGGTTTTCACTTCGGCGACTGGCTGTTCTACAGCCCTGATGATGACCGGGACGGGCGGGCTGCCATTACTGATAAGTACCTGATTGCCCAAAGCTTCTTTGCCCATTCTACCCAACTGCTGATTAATGCGGCCCGGGTACTGGGAAAAACGGATGACTTAGCCCGCTACAGTGAACTACTGGAAAATGTAAAAAAAGCCTACCGCCGGGAGTACATGACGCCGGCCGGACGACTGGTCTCCAGCACGCAGACGGCCTATGTATTGGCTCTTAACTTTGATCTGCTACCCGGGAATTTGCGGGCACAGGCTGCTGAAAGACTGGTGGAAAACGTAGAAAGCTATAATTACCACCTAACTACTGGCTTCCTGGGCACACCCTATCTCTGCCATGTGTTGAGCCGCTTCGGCTATGAGGATGTGGCCTACCGTCTGCTAATGCAGGAAACGTATCCATCCTGGCTGTACCCGGTCAAGATGGGGGCTACCACCATCTGGGAACGCTGGGATGGTATCAAGCCTGACAGTACTTTCCAGACGCCCTCCATGAACTCTTACAACCACTACGCCTATGGAGCGATAGGCGAATGGATGTACGAGAATGTGGCGGGCATACAGGCCTCTGAGGAAGGCCCGGGTTATAAGCAGATTGTGATCAAACCTGTGTTGGGTGGCGACCTGACCGAAGGCAGTGGTGAACTGCTGACCTACTACGGTCGCCTGGCCTCAGCCTGGCAAAGCAGTGAAAACAGCTTTGACCAACAAGTAACCATCCCGGTCAATAGCCGCGCTGATATCTTTATTCCCGCACAAAACATCGCAGATGTGACCGAAGGAGGTGAGCCGCTGGACGAGGTAGACGGCCTGGAAATAGTAGGGCTGGACGAAGGCTCCCTCCACCTGAGAGTCGGCTCGGGAACTTATGAATTTGAAGTGCAGAAAGGCCTTAGTCTCAGGAACGACCGTTAGGACTACTCGGCTACAGATATTACTGCTTCAAAGGCCGGCTTAGGCTGACCCAGTCGGTCAAAGAGCAACGGGTAGTTGGTACGCTCACGGACAGGCCAGTTGTTGAGCCAGGAGTTGGCATCGGTTACACCCCAGAGAGTCACTCGACTTATTTTGTCGCGGTGCTTGTGAAAAAGAGTGAATAGCTCGGCATAGCGTTTGGCCAGTTGCTGGTGCACTTCATCAGGTAAGCCTTCAGTGTAGGGGTTGAAGCTATCTGCTCCATCGTCACGGCTGTTGAGGTCGGCTCCTGCGCTGCCCCGCCGGGGCAGCACATCCACGTCCAGCTCTGTGATCATCACCTTGAGACCCAGTTCTGAGAAGGCAATTATGCTGGCCTCCACCTGAGCTATTTCCGGGTGAGTCAGGCTGTAGTGTCCCTGCATACCGATGCCATCTACGCGAATACCTTTTTCCAGCAGACTTTTGACCAGGCGTACAGCTCCTTCCCTTTTCTCTGGCTTCCAGAGGTTGTAATCGTTGTAATACAGTTCGGCCTCGGGCGCAGCCTTTTTGGCAAAGGTGAAAGCTTTCTCCAGGTAATCTTCCCCGATGATTTCTAGCCATTTAGTTTCTCCTAAAGAGCCATCATCTTCCAGGGCCTCGTTCACCACATCCCAGCCGTTGATTTCATCGCGATACCGGCCCGCCACAGTGTTAATGTGGTTTTCCATGCGGTTGAGCAAGTCTTGTCGGCCCAGGGGCTTGCCTGGTTCATTTTCAAACACCCATTCCGGTATCTGCTGATGCCAGACCAACGTATGCCCTATGATAAATAAGTCATTATCCAGGCCCAGTTGTACAAAATTGTCGGCGGCGGCAAAGTTATATTGGCCCAGCTCGGGATGCACAGGTCCCCACTTAAGCATGTTTTCCGAAGTGATACTGCTGAAATGCTTTTTCAGCAAGGCACGACTCTTTTGATCCTGCCCGTCCGCCTGACCGTAGCTGACCGCCGCCCCGATGAGGAAGTCTTCTTCAAAAGCATCTTTGAGCGTAACCTCAGAGGATGGGATAAATCCGGTCAGGAGTAAGTTCAGTAGAATGAAAAATAGTGTTTTCATAGCTGACGAATTGATGAATAAAATCTAAGCCTGTGTTCTCAAAAGCTGATGCTGGTAAACGACAGCGTGTCTCCAGGCCCAGTTAGTTTAAACTTATCAAAGACCATCAATATCGTAAGTTTATTTTAAATTTCAGCCTTACCAATCACAAAACGCTTCTCCCTCACATGCAACTGTTTATTATTATAAACTGGCTGCTCTTAGTTATGCTGACCATGATAAATCCCGGTAATAGAAATTATGTTATAGATCTTTTAGATATTTAACACTTCTAAAAACCTGAACCAATTCTAAAAAATATGCAGGAAGAACTATTTGAAGTAAGCGGGAAGGTCATCATCATCACCGGAGGGGCAGGTGCTCTGGGTGGAGCGATGGCGGAATTTCTACTGGAGAGAGGGGCCAAAATAGCCATCCTCAGCCGCAGCCAGGATTCGGTTGACCAAAAAATGGGACAGCTCAGGCATATCAGCGATGATGTGCTTGGGCTGGTCGCCGACGTAACTGCCCAGGAAAAACTAGAGGAAGCCCGGAAGCAACTCATGCAGCGCTGGGGCCGGATTGATGTGCTCATCAATGCCGCGGGAGGCAATATGCCCGGTGCGACCATTGCGCCCGACCAGACGGTATTTGACGTATCGCCCGAGGCACTGCGGCAGGTGCTGGATCTCAACCTGATGGGTTCGGTATTGCCCACGCTGGTATTCGGCAAGGTGATGGCCGAACAAAAAAGCGGCAGCATCATCAACATCTCTTCCATGGCGGCTACCCAATCCATCACCCGGGTGCTGGGCTACTCCATTGCCAAAGCCGGGATTGATATGTTTACCAAGTGGATGGGCATGGAACTGGCCCTGAAGTTTAGTGACGGTATCCGGGTGAATGCCATCGCGCCCGGTTTTTTCATTGGCAAACAAAACGAGCGCCTACTCACTAAGGAAGATGGCTCCCTCACCCAGCGGGGCGAAACCATCGCTCGCAATACGCCCATGCAGCGCTTTGGCAAAGCCGAAGAACTCAACGGCGCCGTGCTCTACCTTTGCAGCGAAGCCTCCCGCTTCGTAACGGGCACTATCATTCCGGTGGATGGAGGTTTTGGCTCGTTTAGCGGGGTTTAAACAAAAAAATATTTGCTTTATGGATAAAAAATTCCCCTCATTATTTCAAACCTGGCGATGGTTTGGGCCGCAAGATGCAGTCAGGCTGCAGGAAATCCGGCAGACCGGCGCCCGGGGTCTCGTCACTGCCCTGCACCATATTCCCTGCGGCGAAGTCTGGCCTATAGACGAGATCAGCTACCGCAAGGAAGCTATTGACAATGCCGGCCTGCGCTGGTCGGTGGTGGAGAGTGTCAACATCCACGAAAGTATCAAAACCGCCGCGCCGGAGCGGGAGCAGTACATTGAGAACTACCGGCAGACGCTGAAGCACCTGTCGGAGCGCAATATCAAAACCGTCTGCTACAACTTCATGCCGGTGCTGGACTGGACGCGTACGCACCTCAATTACCCGATGGATGACGGTACCACTGCCTTGCGCTACGACCCGACTGCCCTGGCGGCTTTTGAGCTGTTGATTCTGCAGCGTAAGGAGGCAGAAGAACTCTACACCGAAGCACAGCAGCGCGATGCCCACGCTTATTTTCAGAAGCTGAGCCACGCGGAAAAAGACACGCTACAGCGTACTATCATGGCCGGCCTGCCGGGTACGGATGAGGTCTTTACGCTGGATGAGTTTCGCGAGCATCTGAAGCGCTACGGGGAGATTGACACCGGGCAGTTACGAGAAAATCTCACCTACTTCCTGCAGCAGGTTATTCCGGAGGCAGAAGAGTACGATATCAATATGTGCATCCATCCCGATGATCCACCCTTCCCGATCCTGGGTTTGCCGAGGGTGGTCAAGAATGAAGAAGACCTGAAGTTTATCCTTGATGCCGTGCCGTCCATGCGCAACGGCATCACTTTCTGTACTGGCTCCCTGGGTGCTCGCCGTGACAATGACCTGCCGGGCATGATCCGCCGGCTGGGAGACAAAACTCACTTCCTCCATCTGCGTAATGTGCAGCACAAGCTGGACGGCAGCTTCCACGAGGCCAACCACCTGGACGGCAGTACTGACATGTACGAGGTGATGAAAGCCATCATTGAAGAACAGCAGCAGCGGCAGCAGTCAGGGCGTGTAGATGTGGATATTCCCATGCGCCCTGACCACGGCCATCAGACCCTCTTTGATGCCGACCGCAAATTTTATCCCGGCTACTCCGGCATAGGCAGGCTGCGAGGATTAGCAGAATTGCGTGGTTTGGAAATGAGCATCAGGCGGAGTATGCTGGCTTAAGCTGAAGAAGAGATATATTTCTGGCAGACATTTTTAGTCAAAAAAATACAAAAGATTATTCGCTTTATCTGATATTTTCACCTTTTGAACATAATCAATATTTCTGACCAACAGAACCCTGACAAAGCAGTACATACCTACCTCGCTAATGGTATAATTAAAGGCTACCACGATGCTGAAAAAATGCTGGAAATCTACCTGGGTATTCCCTTCGCCCAGCCTCCGGTAGGAGATTTGCGCTGGAAAGCCCCTCAGCCAGCCCAGAACTGGTCAGGTGTGCTGGAAACCAAAGCATTTGCCCACTCTCCGATGCAAACCAATGTGTTCGGTGATATGAAGCTCCGTTCTCCGGGCAAAAGCGAAGACTGCCTCTACCTTAACGTTTGGACACCGGCGGAAAGACCCGCCGAAGGATTACCAGTGCTGGTCTACTTTTACGGAGGTGGATTTGTAGCCGGGGACGCTTCAGAGCTCCGCTACGATGGGGCTAGTATGGCAGAGAAAGGTATGGTTGCAGTCACCGTCAACTACCGCCTGAACATTTTCGGTTTTTTTGCGCACCCCGAACTAAGCGCGGAGGCACCTTACGGGGCTTCCGGCAACTACGGGCTGCTGGACCAAAATCTGGCCCTGAAGTGGGTGCAGGAGAATATCGTGGCCTTCGGTGGTGATCCTGCGCGGGTGACCATCGCCGGTGAGTCGGCCGGTTCTGTTTCGGTGAGCGCCCAGATGGCTTCACCTCTTTCCCGAGACCTGATCGCCGGGGCGATAGGCGAAAGTGGTGCCGCCATCAACCCTACGCTGGCGCCAGTACCCCTGGCCGAGGCGGAAAAAATAGGAAAGGAGTTTGCCGAGAAAGCCGGTTATCATTCGCTGGCCGAACTGAGAGCCGCCAGTACAGAGGAGATTTTCCAGGCTTATAATGATTCCAAGAGATTTGGCTTTCCTTCGGTTATAGACGGCTACTTTTATCCCAAAACCCTGCCTGAGATCTTCCGTGCGGGAGAGCAGGCGCAGGTACCGCTGCTGCTGGGTTGGAACTCTGCCGAAATTCCCGGTGTGGCTTTCATGCAGGGACAGCCCTATACCGAAGAGGCCTATGTTACTAAAGTAAAAGAAGCCTATCCCGACGATCATGAGCAGGTACTGCAACTGTACCCTCACGGTTCACCTCAAGAAATTGAGCTTTCGGCTACCGCCCTGGCTTCTGACCGCTTTATCGCTTACAGCACCTGGAAGTGGTTTGATTTACACCGTAAGCACAGTGAGCAGCCGGTCTACCGTTACCTCTACAGCAAACTCAGGCCTCCATTGGTTGACAAAAGTCTGGCATCCGGACTGGCCGGCGGTACGGTGAAAAAGGATGAGAATGCACCCGAAGCTGTCGGTGCGCCCCACGCCTGTGAGATTGAATATTGTATGGGCAATCTGCACCTGGTAGATGACTACGCCTGGACGAAGGCCGATTACAAAGTCTCCGAAACCATGCAGAATTACTTTGCCAATTTTATTATTACCGGCGATCCCAATGGAAAAGATCTTCCTCAATGGCTGGCTGCCAAGGCGGCCGATACCACGCCTCCAGTGATGATCCTGGATATGAAGTCCCAGGCAGTGGAGTCCCAGAAGGATGCGCGTTACCTATTCCTGGACGAGGCTTATCAGAATAATCTGTAAATTAACGTAAGAAAAATGCCTGAGCCATGAAATTATCAATACAGGGTTTACTGCTCCTGATACCTGGTTTCATCATGAGTTGCCAGGAAAATCATCAGGCTGAAAGTATGAAACCCCGTACCATTATCACTGCCGATGGGGAAGTAGACGACATGGACAGCTTTATCCGGATGTTACTGTATGCCTAAGAGTTTGAGTTGGAGGGGTTGGTCTATGGCGCTGCGCAGTGGCACCATGCTGGTAACGGTCTGAATACGATGTTTATCTCTGAAATGCCCGGGACGGCCCGCCTCTACGGGGAAAGAACCCGACCTCCGCTGGGTAGGTAAAGATTGGGTGGAAAAACTGATGGATAAGCACGAGCGGGTCTACCTACAGATCAGTTCTGGTGTTTTGCCTGCGGATGGCCCCGCTTAGTACCCGAGGAGATACAGACCTACATGTTGGTGATTCCTATACTGGTAGGTAATAATACCCGGCTGTTTAAGAACAGTATAACAGAGCAGCAACGGGAACCTGTGTCAGCCAAAAGCTTTGTCAGCGGACAAGTTCAATTCTACTACGGCGTAAAAAGCGAGTAAGAGGCTCTTAGTCTACTTTGCCACTAGTCTTGTTCCAACTTTGCCATGGCCAAGTAAATCCGGGCGATAAATACGCCAAATAATGCCCCCATGATGACCAGGGCCATATTCAGGATAGTAGTACTACCGAACGAGAGTCGTATGAGTACCACTGAGATGATAAAACCAGAGTTGCGGATCAGCAGGCTGTATCGGTGAGTGTACCGGTAGGAAAGGATCAGGATGAGCACATCTACAATGATTAAAACATTGAAGAAGTCCACGTAAAAGATCGTGTTCACATCCCGGAGCTCCGAGAGTATACCTTCCTGGTAGTTAATTACTTCACTGATCCACCCTATCAGGTTGAAAATCGTTAGTCCGGCCAGCACAAACAGCAGAAATATGGAAATGATTTTCTTGGCATGTATAAACGAGGGAACTTCAATACGTCCCTCTCCCTGGTCATATTGGACCCTGAGTCGGAAAAACCAGTATATAAGGTAGAAGAGCAGAATAAAGCCAATGATGTCTACTGTAAATACTACATTTTCATTGTAGTTAAACCAGTCCAGATCCAGTTTCAGCTTGGTAATGTCTTTGAAAATATTTCTTACCTCAATCAGTGCAATGATGGCAAACTGATTACCGATAGAACTACTGAAGGATGATGCCAGGTAATATACCAGCAAATAGACCTCGTAAATAAGAATGAAGGAAAAAGGAGTATAGATGGCAGAGATCGGGTTGTCCAGTAAGTCTTCGTAGGGTGTATTGATCTGAAAAAGATCATAGTTAGTACCAAGAATAAGGGTCAGGTGTATAGTAAACCCCAATGTCGCCAGGACCAGAATGATCTCTTCCAGCCGCTGCTTTATACTTTCGCTAAAGAGCTTGTCATAAAATTGAACCATAAAGAATAAAGCTATAACCTTTCAGAACTCTTACTGTTTGGGCGAGAACAGGGCTTTGCCATAAGATGACTACATAATATCTAGTAATCCTTTGCGTAAGGCGCCAGAAAGCGCATCCGGTATTTCGGCCTGCGCTGCTATTACCTGGGCGCGGGCTTCCTGTACTTTTGCCCGCATTTCCTGCTCGGAGGCTACTGCCATCGCTCTTTTTTCCTCGGCGCGTGCTTTGGCGACCTTCAGGTCAGCACCGGCCTGGTCTATCATAAGCTTGGCTCCTATATTTTCGGCCACATCCACATCGGCAATATCTACCGACAGAATACTAAATGCAGTGCCGGCATCCAGCCCCTTATTCAGTATATTCCTGGAGATATGGTCTGGGTTCTCCAAGATAGAAGTGTGCTTACGGGCGGAGCCGATGGTATTGACGATACCTTCACCTACCCTGGCCAGGATGGTGTCTTCGCCAGCGCCCCCCACGAGTTGTTGAATGTTAGCCCGGACAGTGATCCTGGCCCTTACGACCAGTTGAATACCATCGCCAGCTACACCTGCAATTGAAGGCGTATCTATGATTTTGGGTGTCACGGAGGTTTGTACCGCTTCCAGTACATCCCTACCTGCCAGATCAATGGCAGTAGCCTGCCGGAAGGTCAGGTTGATGTTGGCTTTATCTGCCACAATTAGAGCTTTCACGACTGATTTTACATCGCCGCCTGCCAGGTAATGCGTCTCCAGATCATTAGGACCGATATTTTCAAGGCCCGCTTTACTGGTCAGAATTAAAGCATTGGCAACGGTACTGGGAGGTACCCGACGGATACGCATAAATGCCAGTTCCAGCAGGCTGATCTGGACGCCGGAAAAGATAGCGGGAATCCATACGTTGATCGGTAAGAGGTAGAATAGAAGTAATAATCCCGCAATAACTGCGACAATAAGAATCAGTAGGCTGCTAAGACCGTCCATGGTTACTAGTTTATGCATGTTGCTTTCGCCACCTGCAAAAGCTACCTAAAGCTAGACCTATATGATGAGATAACAAGCAAAATCGTTTTCATTTTTTCTTAGGGTTCAGTTGTTCCGCACAATTATTCCCATTTTATGAATGTGGCGCAGGCTTTTTCAGCCTGATTCTCGTATATTTCGTTTTTACACAACCATTCACTTACTATGATTTTGAATTATACCTTACGTTTCTTTTGTCTTAGCCTGTTTGCTTTATTATCTACGGTGGCAACCGATGCGTTCTCCCAGCAGCGTGAACTTTATGAAATTAAAGAATACCACATCAGCAGTGCTGCACAGGAAGCCCGCCTGGATGCTTTCCTAGACAACGCCTACCTTCCTGCCCTGCATCGTGCAGGCATTGAGAATATAGGCGTTTTTAAGCCGGTAGAGGACGCTGACAATGCCGGGGAGATCATCTTTGTGCTGATTCCCTTTAGCTCTATGGAGCAGTTTCTGGAACTACCCTCTACCCTGGAGGCAGATGATAATTATCACACTACCGGAAAAGATGTGCTGGAAGCAGCCCACGACAACCCGGCCTTCGACCGTATTGAATCTACCCTGTTACGGGCTTTTGAAATGATGCCCCAGATGACTAAGCCCAGCTACAGTGTAGCACCCGAGCAGCGAGTCTACGAACTCAGAAGCTACGAAGCAGCTACCGAAAATCTGTATCGCCGCAAGGTAGAGATGTTTAATGAGGGTGGTGAAATTGACATATTTGACGACCTAGGATTTAATGCGGTCTTTTATGCCGAAGTGATTTCTGGGGATAGCATGCCTAACCTGATGTACATGACGACCTTTACCGATATGGAGTCGCGCAACAAACACTGGGATGCCTTCCGTGCTGCTCCCGCCTGGGAGGAACTTTCAGCTGATGAGTATTATGCCAATACTGTTTCTCACGCTGATATCTACCTCACGCATCCCACTGCGTATTCTGATATTTAACTACGCTCAATACAATACCAAAACCGGGCTTTTTATGCGTAACCTAATTGCAAAACCATGAAGAATACTTTCTTGCTATTATTGCTGTGTTTTCCACTGCTACTCTCCGCCCAGCAAATGCGGGGTATTGATGCCAGTCCTATGGATATGGCTTACTTCCCCGACGATTTTGCCCACGATATCCGCTTTGCCCCTGACGAACTGGAGTTTAGCCAACCTATCATCCGGGTCATTTACAGCCGACCTGCCCAAAAAGGACGTCAGCTCTTTGGCGAACTAGTGGCCTATGACAAAATATGGCGGGTAGGAGCCAACGAAGCTCCGGAAATCCGATTCTATGAAGATGTGAACCTGGATGGTAATCAATTGAAAGCCGGTGATTACGCCCTGCTGGCTATTCCCAGCGAAGATGAGTGGACCATCATCCTGAGTGAAGATTTAGACCAATGGGGCGCTTACAGCTACGACGAAGGCCAAGACGTACTGCGTGTCAGTGCTGAAACTGCCCAGACCGATGAACCGGTAGAGCATTTTACCATTCAGTTTGAAGGAAAAGGTAAGGGGGTCAAGGAAGGTACGATGCACATGGCCTGGGGGGAGACGCTGGTATCGCTGCCGTTTAGCTTTTGATATCATACCAGCGCTCTCCTAACGAAAGGTAGGATACGGGTGTGCTGAGACTGTATTTTGTGCGAAGTAACGCTTGCCCTGCAGTACGGTCAGGTTACATTACCCCGCATCCCCCCTTTTGGATTCACCTACGAAAGCTATATTTTAGATCTAGCAAACAATCACTTAACCTGGATAGTGATGAATCCTACACTTAGGAAACTGGGCGTAGAGTCCCACACCCTGACCGACGAAGAGAAAACCTTTTTGTCCAAGAATGGCTACCTCAACTTGGGAAAACTACTCTCTGACGAGCAGGTAGAAGCGGTGCGCGACAAAGTCAACACGCTGATGGAGCGTGAGGGAGAAAAAGCCGGTCTTGAGCTCTTTGAGTCAAAGTACATACGCCACCCTAAAGAAGAAGGGGCTGAGCGGCTGGCTGATCTGGTAAACAAAGATCCCATTTTTGATCTGTTTTATACCCATCCCCGGGTGCTGGCTGCTGTAGCGCATGTGGTGGGAGATCAACTGAAGCTGTCGTCTCTCAACTACCGCGGCGCACTACCTGGCCGTGGGCAACAGAAACTCCATGTGGACTGGCACGAGACCGTGGAGCCAGGGAAGTATAAAGTCTGTAACTCCATCTGGCTGCTGGACGACTTTATCGAGGCCAATGGTGCTACGCGCCTCGTAGCCGGTACCCACAAGCGCGGTAAACTGCCGCAGGAAGAACTGGAAGATCCTATGCAGCCTCATCCCGAGCAGATACTGGTAGAAGCGCCAGCGGGAAGCGTCGTCATCTTTAATTCGCATACCTGGCACGGTGGCACTACTAACCGTACAGACAAAATAAGAAGGGCTGTGCACAGCTACTTCTGCCGCCGAGACCAACCGCAGCAAATAGACCAGGCACGCTACATTTTGACCGAAACTCGGCAACGACTCAGCCCGGAGGCACTGGAAATACTGGCAGTGTGAACCTGCTAATCAAATGCATAAATGTGATTGTTCAATTTTGATAAGTGCTTATTCCAAGGAATGTTAGTCGTTTTGCTACTACAGAAGGACAACTCACTTGTAAGCGCCTCCTTTTTAAATGCTAAGGTAGAGATTTTATGTTTGGATGATCAATCCTTCAGTATGAATCTAACGCCAATTCGGTAGTAAGTAACTGACTATCAGTGAACTGATCGTGGTGGAGAGTGTTATTTTTGAGAAAATGAAAAAACTTGGAATTATTTAGTGTACTTTTTCAATAAACCCCCAAGTTCTGAGTATGTATTTGATAAGGATAACCTCACCGAAATCTTTTTTGACTGTCATGATTTTTGCTAAGTTTTTCAGCCGTACTGGCATCAGCATACCCTATCAGGGAACTACACAAATCAGTCACGACTAGACGAGAGCAAACTGATGGCCATTCTATTGTTTTATCATCAAAACGATAAACCGGATCGACTTTTAGCCTTGAATTCAAGTCGGTTTTTCAAAATTTCAAAAAAATAGCTGTGTCATTACGATTGGTGCAACACCCGTCCTGTAGGGTGCATCGGTAAGGCTGAAAAATTCTTTGAAAGTTTAAGAAATACCCTGAAATAATGATGACTATGAGCACTTCAGTGAGCATTTTTT
>CAZZGE010000094.1:14313-16589 GCA_964653665.1 uncultured Porifericola sp.
TTTAAGAAATACCCTGAAATAATGATGACTATGAGCACTTCAGTGAGCATTTTTTGCAAATTTGTGTGTAAGAATTACCGCACCTGGGCTTGGCCTTAGACACAGACGCCAAATTTAGCCTTAGTGACTACTTACCCAAAGTGACTAGCTGAGACTCATAAGCATCTCAATACTACTTCTGCTGGAAAGTGTCCGCAATGTCATCACTGCTCACCAGGCATAGAAAACCCGTTGCGCATAAAATCACTTTCATGATTTCGGAATTTATAGTGATAAAGTAAAGGTTCAACAGAAGGAAAGGTACGCTATGAATGCCATTCAGTGTAAGTATCCTCATTGACTACTGCTCTGTTTTTTGTGGAAAAATGCCTACTCTTAGACCGATTCCCAGGCTAAGATGACTCAGGTCGCTACTACTCACTGTTGCGGGTAGTTCGTTGCTGTTGACGATTCGGTACTGCATTCCCGCTACTGCCTGTACCCAGGGGCTG
Source organism: uncultured Porifericola sp. (assembly GCA_964653665.1). Lineage (GTDB taxonomy): Bacteria > Bacteroidota > Bacteroidia > Cytophagales > Cyclobacteriaceae > Catalinimonas. Next base: position 14,805 of record CAZZGE010000094.1, read on the forward strand.
ATGGCATAGGTCATCTGCACGCGAGGCTCCATGACAAAGATATCACTCCGGAGGCTGCGGTTATCTTCCAGTTCTGTTTCAAATCGTCCGCCCCCGATGAGTGCGCCCCCTACTAGCTGCCACTGCTGGCTGAGAGGCAGATTGTACTCGGTTACAAAGCCGCTATAACCCATTCCGTATGCTCCTCCGTTGTTTTCTGCTTGTACGTCAATATCCTGCAAGGTGCCAAAGCCCCCGGCACCGATCATCAACCGCTCGCTGATGAGCCAGCCTCCGTAGCCTCCTATGAAGACATTACCCGTACCGTTTACTTGACTGTGCCGGAGCTGCACCGCTCCGTAGCCTGACACATAACATTGTTGTGCAACAGCCACCAGGCCGAGCAGACACATAGCTGATGTAAGGATGATCTTTTTCATATTATTGATAATTAATGGTTAATAAGTTTCTTTTCTTCTTCCTCCTGAGAGGTAAATTTTTGCTGCCAACTTTTTTTATATTTAGCAAAGAGTAACTGAGCGACAATCATCACCCCGAAGGTGGACAAACCTATCACGCCAAAGAAGGGGCTTTCCGGTATTCTAGTCAGCATTTCGGAGACAAAAGCGGCGTATAGTCCCATTACCGACCAGTACATAAATGAAAAATGTAGCGACATGTAGCTGTTGAATGGCTTTTTCAACAACACCGGTATCATACCGCTTAACAAGGTGAGAAAGCTCACTATCGCCAGTACATGGAATAGGCCAAAGCCACCAAACAGACGATAAATCCCGAACGCAGTAGCAATAATTACCAGCATACTGGCGCAGTACACGTACCCAATCTGCCGATGCAGGCGGGTTCCTTTGTCCATCCAGAGCACCTGCGTACCACTGGCCAGTGCTATCACTGAGGCCAATAGATGCACTGCACCGATCCAGTCGTGAAAAAGTAAATACATATCTTAAGCGTTTTTGGGTTTTTGATTGATATAAGTTTGCAAAGCGTTTACATATGCTTCAAAGGCTTCTACGCCCCGTTGTGTGATGCTGCACCTGGTCTGCGGATAGTTATCTTTAAAGGTCTTCTCAACCTCGATGTAGCCGGCATCTTTCAGCTTGTTGATCTGTACACTAAGATTACCGGCGGTAGCCCCGGTCTTTTCTTTGATGTAGGTAAACTCTGCTTCCTCTACCCCTACCAGCAGCGATACGATGGCCAGCCTGAGCTGTGAATGCAATAGCGGATCGAGTTTCTCAAAATCAGCCATACTTAGGATGCTTTTACTAGGTAACCTGGAATGAGGTAGCTTACGATCATAGCAAGGGCCAGTAACAGCAGCTGTATATCAAAACTCACATAGAAAGCTGTCAGGGCAATCATCCAGTTGAGTATACCCCCGATCATCAGCGGGCGGAATTTAAAGATCACCCCAGACATGTAGGTACCGATACCAAAAAGCATGATCAGGAAAGGATAGGCTATATCGTAACCCACTGCCGTAGCTGCCGCTATCAGGCTGATCAGGATACCCGCGGACACCGCAATCCAGATACTACTGATAAAGCGATCTACATAGGTCTTTACTCTGCTTTCCTTTTTACGCTTTCGAGTTCTTAGCCAGGAAGCTATACCGCCGACAAACATCAGCAGCCACACGATATAGGGATGCTCATATCCTATCTTGAGTAGTACAAAATGGCCTAGACTGGCAACCAGGGTAAGCCATCCCCAGATCAGGTAGTAAAATCGGTCGTTGCGAACATCTTTTTTAGCGTTGGCAATCATCTCCTGGATTACCTG
>CAZZGE010000095.1:0-16446 GCA_964653665.1 uncultured Porifericola sp.
ACTCATAATCAAATACATCGGCGTAGGCATCTGTCTCACCGACGACCCGCTCGTCGCTGGGGGCATCGTAAACGACCAGTAGTTTGTGGTCTTCGGTCAGGACTACACCTTCTGCTTTGTCATGTCCATAATCAGTCTCATGTCCCAGCGACACGTGGAAGAGTTGTTCTATTTCGTGCAGATAAGTGAGACTTTCTTTTTCGTCCTCTGGCCCACCTTTCATCCGATAAAGAGATATGGCTCCGTCGCAGTCCATGGTAGGCCCCGCCAGTATGAGGAGATCGTCGTCGGCAAAGGTTAGCTCACGTATACCCATGCCCTGCAGATGGACAAAGTGCTTGCGGTACTTAGCTTTATCTTTTCCGATTTTTCTGAGCTTGAGCTTGCCACTCTTTTTTTCTTTGAACGCTACTTCCAGGATGACGGCATAGCCCCGCAGTACCGGGCCTCGCAGGCCGATGAAGATGCGATCGTCTTTGACCGCCAGTCCCTCAATGTCAAATCCGTTGTCTTTACCGGGTAGCTCCATAAATTTGCATAGGTGGCGGTCATAGCGGAGTGCTCCGCTAAGTTGGCTGTATTGCTCTTTGGCCTTAAGCTTGGCAGCCGACAATACGCGCTCAGGAGAATCAGGATGCGGATTCATTTTGTACAGTTCGTACTCACCGGTCTCTTCGCTGTAAGCTACCGGTATGCGAGCCAGCGTGTAGCGGTTCGGATCATTCTTGATTTTACTGAGGGATTTGATTCGTTTGCTCACTGAGTCATCCATATCATCAGGCTTATCGCGCTTTAGGCTGTGAGAGCCTACGACCCAGAGGTAGTTGTCAGCGTAAGCCAGGCCTTCAATATCCACTTCATCATCTTCGCCGGCAGGCAGGTCTACGTAATCTTTGAGGGCAAAACGAACATGGTTGCCGTAGCCCTCACCGTTTTTGCTCAGGCGGTGCACTCCGGAGCCTTCGTCAAAGGCCAGCCAGATACTATCACCGGTACGTGCAATAGAGGATAATTCACTCCTGATTTTTGACTTAGTACGGTTAAATTCTTCGTTAAACTGAAGTAGTATTTTTTCGTGGGGAGGTCTACTCATTTTTTAATCTTTTATACGATTAGGATTATCAGCTACAAAAGCTTTCCAGCTTTTAGCCTGACGGGCCGGAGTAGCTTTCTGGTAATGGTGGCAGAGAGCAACGGCCAGGGCATCGGTAGCGTCCAGCAGTTGTTGCTCGGCGGTAGTCTCATGAGGAAACTTTAGCAGGTTTTTAAGCATATGAGCTACCTGCTCTTTAGAAGCATTTCCGTTACCTGTTACCGACTGTTTTACTTTTTTGGGTGCATACTCGGTGATGGGAATTTCCCGGCTCAATGCGGCAGCCATAGCTACACCCTGAGCACGACCTAGTTTGAGCATAGATTGCACATTTTTTCCGTAGAAAGGAGCTTCCAGCGCTACTTCGTCCGGGATATATTCATTTAAAAGACCGATCACACGCTCAAAGATTTTTTTCAGTTTTAGTTCGTGCTGTTTGTATTTCGTCAGGTGGATTACCCCGTACTGCAGCAGTTCAATGTTATGCCTTTTGCGTTGGTCAAGGCCGATCATGAGCACCCCGTAGCCCATCACCTGTGTACCGGGATCAATACCCAGTATCACCTTCTCTTCTGAAGCCTCATTTTCCATGATGCGAAATTATATCATTTTCCGGTAAGTAAACAAGATACGACCCGTCAGGTAGTAAACCAATGTGGAGGGTGACACAGCATTATTTTGATTAACTTTACCCGTATGAATCCAAAAATATGCTAATTCTGGCGATTCTACTTACGCTTATGTATTGTCTGCTTACGCTCTGGCTTTGGTACCACTGGCAGCGTATCCGGGTGTTTACACCAAAGAAAAACCAGAGAATCCTTACCAGCGTCAGCGTAATCATTCCGGTGCGGAACGAAGCCGCCAACATTGGTCAGTTGCTGGAGGATGTAGACCAGCAATGCTGGCCGGATGGTAAACATCTGGAAGCCAGCCAGTTGGAGGTAATCGTAGTGGATGATCACTCGGAAGACAATACCGAGATGCTGGTACAAAACTTTGAAGCCAAACACATCTCCCTGAAGTTACTTAAACTACAGTTGCCCGAAGATTTCGCTGGCTCACACAAAAAGCTAGCCCTGGGCCAGGCGATTGCCCAGGCAAGCGGTGCAGTAATCCTGACAACCGATGGGGACTGCCGTTTAAGGCCGCAGTGGGTGTCATCCGTACTACTTTTTATGCAGCAACAAAATGCAGTACTAGTTGCTGGCCCGGTTACTTTTGGCCGTGAGCATGACCTCTTTCAGCAGTTGCAGACCATAGAGTTTGCCAGTCTGATCGGAACGGGTGCAGCCTGTATGCAGGCGGGTTTTCCTAATATGTGCAATGGCGCCAACCTGGCCTTTCGCCGGGAGGTGTACCGTGAGGTAGGAGGCTACGAAGGCAGCATGCATATCCCTTCCGGCGACGACGAATTTTTGCTACAGAAAGTATTCAGGCAGTATCCCTCCCGGATTGTTTTTATAAAGAGTTCCCAGGCCGTTGTTCAGACCACGGCCCAGCCTGACCTTATGAGTTTTTATCATCAGCGGAAACGCTGGGCAGGGAAGTGGAAGCTACACAAGAAAGCTAGTACCACACTACTGGCACTGTTCATCTTTGGGTTCCATGCCTTACTGATGATCACCGGCCTGATGACATTACAAGGAGCCTTTCCCTGGCTGGTTTTCTTCAGCCTGATACTGGGTAAGGCGTCAGTAGAATTCATGCTGCTCCGTGCGGTGCTCAAGCAGCTAGATAAAAAGCTGCACGTACCAAACTTTATGTTGCTTCAGTTTATTTATTCTGCGTACGCTGTTTTCTTTGGTATAGTTGTTAACTTTGGTGGCTATAAGTGGAAAGCACGCCACTATGCATAATGTATACCTTATCTATGACTGAACTAGAATTTGACGTACTGGACGAGCTTTACTTTGTTGTTTCTTTCCGTCATCTGCAGGACGAACTAGACTTATCTGAAAATACGCTGAAGGAAGTACTGTGTTCTCTATTGGAAAAGGGTTGGGTCAAGTGTTTTTTGAATACTTCGGAAGAGGCCGTCAAGAGTGAAATTGATTTTGAAAATAAATACAAAGACTATCACTATCTGGCTAGCAAGCAGGGATTACTGGCACATAACGGTAGATAGGAATAAGGAGCATTTATGGCATTAGACAGAAGGGTGGCGCCCCCCGCCAAACCTATCAGGCACGTTGATTTTGCAAAAGCAGAGACAATACATTTAAATAACGGTATACCAGTGCATATCATCCGCTCAGGGAAACAGCCAGTGGTCGGCCTGGAATTACTGTTTCGTCACGGAGGCCTTAGGCACGAGTCACAGAATGGAGCAGCATTCTTCACCATCAAGATGCTCTCAGAAGGAACGCATACCCGTAGCTCGAATTCCATTTCGCACGAGATAGACCAATGCGGCGCTTTTTTACAACTCTCTCCGGGGCTGGACTACTCATCAGCAAGCCTGTATATGCTTACCAAATACGTGCCGTCGTTATTTCAGGTACTGCGAGAGGTAATTACTGCATCGGTTTTCCCGGAAGAAGAACTTCATAAGCTCAAAAATATCCAACAACAGAATCTCAGGGTCAATAACCAGAAGTCTAATGTACTGGCTTCTAGAACAATAAAATCGGCACTATTTGGAGCAGCGCATCCCTATGGCAGATCAATGAATGAAGATGATATATCTTCTATCACGAGGCAGGATCTGATAGACTTTTTTGAGCATAAGCTAATAAATCAATTAGAAGTCGTTATTGCCGGGGATGTAACTACCGAAGTGCTTCGGGCGCTAGAGGTTAATTTTGGGGATTTATCGCTGGAAAAACCGTTGCCCTCCAATGATGAACTGCCTCCCGTACAGCAAGCACAGGAAAAGAGGATCTTAGTGGAGAAGCCAGATAATCTACAGTCTTCTATTAGGGTAGCCCTGCCGCTGTTTTCCAAGAAGCATCCGGACTTCCACAAGATGAAAGTGCTCAACACAATACTGGGAGGCTATTTTGGTTCTCGCCTGATGCGAAACATTCGCGAAGAGAAAGGGTTGACCTACGGCATTAATTCCGGGCTCGTTGCTTTGATGAATGCGGGTTATTTTATTGTAGGTACAGATGTAAAGAAGGAAAAAACGGCTCAGGTCATAGATGAAATCTATAAGGAAATCGGCCTTTTGCAGCGCGAGCCGGTGTCGGATGCAGAACTAATTACCGTAAAAAACTACATAGCTGGAAGATTACTATCATCTGTAGACACGCCCTTCGCTCTTGCCGAAAAATTCAAGAGTGTATATCTACATGATCTCTCTTACGACTTCTACGATAGCTATCTAGACACGCTTAATACAATTGAGCCTTCACACATACAGGATGTAGCAGAAAAGTATCTTAGGGTTACTTCTATGCAGGAGGTTATTGTAGGAGCCTGTACATAGGTAATCGTCGGCTGACTGTCAGTGCGCTGACTTTGGGCTTTTTTGAAGTGGGTTTTCTTTCTCAATATTTTGGGTTCTTCCAATTGATCTTAAATCAAAGCTTCGTATAAAAATAAGCAGCTTAGAGAAACACTGGTTGAATCTACCTATAGCCATGTTTAATATTACATAGCCTTATCTTACGTAAGCTTCTGCTAGGCGCTTTTCTTCGTGGTTTTTTACTTTTTTTGCAATAGGTCGAGAGACTGTAGCTTCTATAAACCCGTATGAAGAATGCTTAGTAGCCAAAAAACTATAAATACAGCCGGTGATAACAGGGCCTCAACCGGTAAGGTGCAGGAAGTAGAGATTTCTGAAATTCGTAAGATCACGGAGATAGTCAAGAACAAGTACAACTATGACTTTACTGATTATGCGATATCTTCGTACAAGAGGAGAATTCAGCGTATCCTCGAGCTGTATAAGTTTGCTTCAGCCCGGCAACTCATTGATAAGATAGAGCAGGATGCTGTATTCTTTGAGACCTTTCTTACCGAAATCACTGTCAATGTCACAGAGATGTTCAGGGATCCTTCTTTTTGGCGGGAAATTCGGGACCATATTGTTCCCAATGTCTTATTAAATCACGACTCTTTCAGCATTTGGCACGCTGGCTGCTCCTCTGGCGAAGAAGTCATCTCAATGGCTATCCTGCTTAAGGAAATGGGGATTTACAATAAGGTAAACATCATTGCTACTGATATTGACAAGCCTATTCTTGCGAAGGCCATGAGGGCAGAGTACACTGTCAAAAATATGGAGCTAAACGAAAAGAACTACATCCGGTACCAGGGTAATGCTTCCATTCACGATTATTACGATGATAAAAACGGTAAAGCCATATTTGATCCGGCATTGCTGAAGAATGTATCATTCCGAAACTTTGATCTGGTGAAGGGTTCTGCTTTCAACAAGTTTGACCTGATTCTTTGTAGAAATGTCATGATCTATTTCAACCAGAATCTTCAGAACAGGGTGCTTAAGATGCTACATGAGAGCCTGTTCAAATACGGATATCTGGCCATCGGGTCAAAAGAATCACTGATATGGTGCGAGATAGCCAACCGATTTATTGTGGCTAATAACGAAGAGAAGATTTACAAAAAAATTAGAGAATAACATTAGCGCAAGGTGAGACCACAGCATGAGTCAGTTCAACTTAAGCAATATATACAAAGCCGTCGTGATCGGAGGTTCTGCCGGAAGCTTCCAGGGGGTTACCAAAATCCTCTCTCAGCTACCGCAGAACTTTGACCTGCCGATTATCATGTGCCTTCACCGGCTCAAACACGTTCGTAACGGTTTTGTAGAAGCCCTTTGTATAAAAAGTGTAAGACCAGTTACCGAGCCTATTGACAAGGAAAATATTAAGAGGGGAGGTGTCTACCTGGCTCCGGCTAACTATCACCTCTCTGCTGAGTTGGGAAACAGTTTTTCCCTGTCTACGGAGGAAATGGTCAACAACTCTCGACCAGCAATTGACATTACCCTGGAGACCGCCGCATATGTGTATCGTCATAAATTGGTTGGAATACTACTCTCCGGCGCCAATAGGGATGGGGCGGCTGGAATGATGAAGATCAAACAAAAGGGAGGACTTACCATCGTGCAAGATCCTGAAGAATGCATGATCGACACCATGCCTAAATCTGCTCTTAGGCTCACTCAGATCGACCATGTGCTGAAAATAGATGAGATCGTCAACTTTCTTTCCGAGTTAAATAAAACGTATAAACAATATGCAAGCTAACAATAACAAACAGAAGTTAGGTGTAGTCTTCACCTTCATGTTTTTCGCTGCCCTGCTGTTCTCAGCTTACACCCTGTACAGCTTACCCGGACAGCTTTCACAGCATTCACTAGCGATAGATCTGTTGGTACTGGATCAACTGAATCCGGTATTTTTTCAGGCCTACCTGGTATTTGGAGCAACCGCCCTGTTGGGTATGACTACTGTCACACTTCTTCTCAGCAAGCAAAGTGATGACAACAGACCGACTCGATGTAAAGTAGTACAAGAGAAGGAAAAAGAAAAACAAGTCACGCAGGATGAAGAAGAAACAGAAGAGTATCAGGTTATTGATCAGCAAGCAGTGGAGAACTTGATTGAGACGGTGGAAGACACAGAATCTTGTTTTACCAAAGTATTGTCTCAAATATGTAACGACTTAGAGGCAAGTCAGGCTGCAGCTTACCTCGCCAGACAGGAAGAAGACAAGAGATGGATAGAACTATTTGCTTCCTACGCCTACCACATACCTGAAGGTGAAAAAATTACTTATCGCTTTGGTGAGGGGCTGGCCGGTCAGGTTGCTAAAGAAGGTAAGCCGGTCAATATTGATACTGTGCCCGAGGGCTATATTAGCATACTCTCAGGACTTGGCAGTGCAAGCCCTCGCAACTTGATTATTGTACCTCTCAAGGAAGCTGATTCAGTCGTAGGAGTCGTAGAAATTGCTTCGTTTAAGGCCTTCAGTAAAAGGACTGAGATGGAGCTTCAACAGGCACTTGACAAACTGGCACTAAAACTTGAAAAGGATCACAATGTAAGTTTAGAAAAAGCTAAGAGTTAAAAAATTTCATTATAACGCGCAATTTGCGGTAGCTTATTTACTGCCTTACCGAGGCGCAGCGAATCACCCACATAAGTCGTAGCGTATATTATGTTGAAGAAAATATCTGTTGGTAGCAAAATAACAGCATTGGTTATTACAGTGGTGCTGATCACTGTAGTCGCCATCAGTTTTACTGCCTATAACCTGGTAAATACCAGTCTACAGGATCGTTATGTAGAAAGACTAAAGATTATTGCCGGTCTGAAGGGAGATCAGGTAGAAGCATTTTTCCATCAGCAGCAGCAGGGTATTGATCAGTTAAAGAAAGCATTATCACAGGAAGCAGTCGGCCGTCTTACTGAGTCAGAAAGCCCCAACCTCGATGACAATGTGCCACAAGAGTCAGACATGGCACCGCAAGATCAGGTCTACTCTATAGTTGATGCAAATCCAAACTTCAGTAATGTGTATCTGCTTTCTCCCAAAGGCGAAATATTGTACACAACGGACGATGCTTCCCAGCTACAGCCAGGCGAGTATTTTGTCAATCCTGACGGAAAGTCTTCAGGACAAATGCTAGGCGAGGATGAGTACAGCTTCCCTTACGAAAAAGAAGGCGAACATATGATCTTGTTCGGGACGGCTTTACAAGGGGGACAATCATTACTTGCAGAGATAAAAATAGATCCAGTATTTCAACTATTAAGTGACACAACGGGACTGGGAAAGACCGGCGAAATCATGCTCACACGCCTGTATAAAGACCGTGCTGTTTATCTTAACCACTCTCGTCACCTGGGAGCGGACGTACTCTCCAAAACAATTGTGATAGGCGGAAGCCAGCAAAAGGCAGCTCAAAAATCCGTTGAGAAGGATCGTGGTGTTATCGTAGACGAAGACTACAGAGGTAAAAAGACCCTGGCGGCCTGGAATTATGTACCAGCCACCGATTGGGGCATCATCACTAAGATAGATACTGAGGAAATTAATCAGCACACGCAGGCCTTACTCTACAGCTTTCTGGTAGCTGGCGTGGCCATTGTAGTATTGGGACTACTAGTCAGTGCAGTCTTCTCTCGCTTTCTGACAGAACCTCTGCTGACCCTGAAAAATGCGCTTAAGTCAATAAGCCAGGGAATGTTACCAGAAAGCGTTGAGAAGACAAGTAACGACGAGATTGGTATGATGGCAGAAACTACTGACCAGCTAACCAAGTCACTGAGACGCACTGCTAGCTTTGCCCATGCTATAGGAAAAGGGGCATTTGATACCGAATTTGAACCGCTGAGCCAGGAAGATACCCTGGGTAACGCGCTTATTAACATGCGAGACAGCATCCAGGAGTCTGAGAGGAAGGATCGCGAGAGAAACTGGATCGTTACTGGTGTAGCTGAAATCGGAGACATTCTGCGTTCGCACAACAATTTGGAAGAACTAGGTGATGAAGTAGTGGCCTACGTTTCAGATAAGATTAATGCCATCCAGGGAGCCTTCTACGTAGTCGATGATGAAGACCAAGAGAACACTTTCATTGAGATGAAGGCCAGCTACGCTTACAACAAGAAAAAACATCTTAATGCTCAGTTCAAATTTGCTGAAGGACTCGTGGGCCAGTCAGCCATTGAGCAGGATACCATTCTTCGCACCGAAATTCCATATGATTATGTTACAGTAACTTCTGGATTGCTCGGCGATCAGCGGCCAGAAGCCCTGCTCATTGTACCGCTCATTACTAACGAGCAGGTATACGGCGTACTTGAGTTTGCAGGATTTGAACGGTTCAGTGCACGTGACGTCAAGTTTGTCGAGGAGATCAGCCTCATTATCGCGCGTACGGTCTTCAATATTAAAGTGAATGAGAAGACTCGTCGTCTGCTGAGCGAGTCTCAGAAAATGAGTAACGAACTACAGGAACAGCAGGAAGTATTGAGACAAAACGCTGAAGAAATGCAGGCTACGCAAGAAGAACTACAGCGTACGAACCAGCAACTTGAGGAACAAATAGATGAAGTGGAGCGCGCTCAGAAACGCATGGCCTCACTGCTGGAAAATGCTTCCGAAGTAATCACTATTTACGAAGAAGAAGGACAAATACGGTACATCAGTCCTTCGGTACAGCGTATCTTCGGATATAGCCAACAAGAAATGATTGGGAAGAGTGATCAGCTATATATCAAAGGTGAGGGACAGGAAGTATTTGAGGGTATGTTTCGCCGCTTGCTAGAGAATCCGATTGAATCCGTTACGGTACAGTATCTGTATCAGACTAAATTTAACAATGAGGTCTGGGTAGAAACTACAGGGAATAACCTACTCCATGACCCAGCGGTAAATGGTATCGTGCTGAACTCTAGAGATATTACAGAAAGAAAAAGAGCTGAGCAAGAAGAAAGGATGCGTAGCAAAATGCAATCACTCTCAGAGAACTCTCCTGATTTGATTACACGCTTTGATCAGAAAGGAACATTCTTCTATATAAATCCGACAATTGAAACGTATACAGGAAAGAAGCCAGATCATTTTCTTCACAAACACCTCGAGGAAGCAGATCTCCACGAGTCTGTCGTTGAGCAGTGGCTCCGTATCTTAAATGACGTAAAAGATAGTCAGCAGAAAGTCGCTAAAGAGATAGACTTTCCGGCAGGGGATGGTGAACACATCATGCACGTAAATGCCATTCCCGAGTACAACGAAGAGCAGGATATAGAGTCTGTATTACTGGTCTCGCACGATATCACTGAGCGTAAGCAGATTGAGCTCGAGATTCAGCATAAAAATAAGAAAATCAACGATAGTATTAACTACGCCCAACGCATCCAGGGAGCGATCCTTCCTAACAACAGGGTAATAAGAAATGTATTTCCTGAGTCATTTATTTTTTACAAGGCTAAGGATGTAGTTAGTGGCGATTTTCCCTGGTTCCTGCAGCGGGGTGATGATATCTTTATAGCTGCAGTAGATTGTACCGGCCATGGTGTACCCGGAGCCCTGATCTCGTTGATAGGTTACTTCCTACTGAATGACATCGTCCGTAGCCGCAAGGTCACTGATCCAGGTGAAATACTTGATCAACTGGATGAAGGTGTAACTCAGACCTTAAGGCAGGATAGCGACGATTCTAAGTCAAAGGACGGAATGGATATCGCACTATGCCATATTAACAAGAACCTGGTGCAGTACGCAGGAGCTCACCGTCCACTTTATCACATGAAGAAAGGAGAGATGAATGAGGTGAAAGGTGATAAATTCCCCATTGGGGGAGGTATTTTCAAAAACCAGACAAACTTTACCACACATAGTCTAAAGATGGGTAAAGGAGACTCAGTTTACTTCTGCTCTGACGGTTTTCCTGATCAATTTGGAGGGCCAGACAATCGTAAATTCGGACCTAAGCGTACTAGAGCGCTGATACAGGAAAATCACAATCGCCCGATGGATGAAGTCCACGATACTATGGTAAAGTCATGGACTGAATGGCAGGGTGAAGGAAAGCAGACTGACGATGTATTAATGATCGGTATAAAGTTTTAATAAATTGATAGTAACTAAATTCACAGAGTCATGAAATATGTGTATGACTTACACAAATCAATGCGCGAGCAAAATCTGATTTTAGTTTATGAGGGTGAGTTCACCCAGGAAATTACGAAATCAGTTTTGGCCATGGCAGAACGCAACATGGATTCTATGGGCGAAGAATCATCCACCAAGCGGAAAGTTTTCAACGTGATGGTAGAGTGCCTGCAGAACATAGTCAAGCACGGTGAGGGCTATAAAATAGGCGAGAATGTTGACTACGATGCCGTATTTATGATTGGAAAGAAAAACGACGAATACGTCATCACCTCAGGTAATCCCCTTAACAAAGGAGATATTGACAAACTGAAAGGTAAGCTGGACCAGGTGAACAGTCTGGATAAAGACGGCCTTAAGCAATTGTACAAAGAGATTATCAAGAATACTACGATATCTGAAAAGGGAGGTGCTGGTCTTGGTTTTGTGGACATGGCTCGTAAATCAGGCAGCCAGTTGGAATACGATTTCATTCAGATAGATGATAAGCGTTCGTTTTTTTCCCTGAAAACCACCATCAGCAGAAATTGACAATTCTCTCATTAACTCTTTAGGAACTTACAAAAAACAATAGAAATGGAAATTCTAAATCTAGAAGGAACAGAAGATACACCCAAAATCATACTGGATAAGGCAAATGGCATATTCGAGATATCAGGCAGATCCCTACCCGAAGATTCAGCTGAATTTTACCAGCCGGTGCTGGATTGGCTGGATGCCTATGCACAGTCCCCCAATCCAAAGAGTGAGTTTGTTTTCAAACTGGAGTATTTCAATACAGCTTCATCAAAACTGATACTGGATGTTCTCTCAAAATTAGAGGATGTCAGTGGTGCAGCTGTCAATTGGTATTTCCACGAGGATGACGAAGATATGGAAGAGGCAGGAGAGGAATTTTCCGAGCTGGTAGAAGTTGATTTTGAATTCAACACCTACTAATAGAACCAAATAGTGCTTGCTGATTACAGAGACATTAGCCTGAGTTGCTGTTGTCAACCCATTTCGGTGATTTGATAAAGTTTCACCAACAGGATCAGTATATCCATTTCAGAACTAGCAGAATACCATGAGTGAGGAAATACTAAAAGCATTAACCCAGCTTTTTGCTATTATCACTAAGCAGGATGGAGGCGTTACGGAGACCGAACGCAACTACGTCATCAGTTTCTTTAAACAAGAGCTCGACCACGACTCAGTTAAAGAGTATGCAGAGCTCTACGATAAGTTTGCTGACTACGGCAAATCAGAAGAAGAAGAGGATGGTGCGCAGGTAGTGAAAAAGAAGAAGCTGACGTCTGTCAAAGATTCAGTAAAAACGCTGGCCATATGCAAGAAGATTAATAAAACCCTCACGCAAAAGCAGAAAGTAGTTGTACTGGTTAAATTGCTAGAACTGGTTGGTTCAGACGGAAATTTCACCGATCAGCGGATTGATATTATTGATACAGTTTCCAGGGCTTTTAACATTGATAAACACGAATTTAAGCTCGTAGAAGGATTCGCGCTCAATCTGCCGGATAGCCGTGAAAAGTTTGAGGATATACTGATCGTTAGCTCTCACGCCGAGACTACCACGTCTGCCAAACACTATCCAACTGAGGTGGATGGTGAATTGATATTCATGAGGGTAAGCAGCGTTGATCTATATTTTGCCAAGTATCTTGGTAAGGATGATGTGGTACTGAATGGTTTTATCATGAAACCCAACCAGTCTTATCTATTTTCCAACGGAAGTACAGTGAAAACGCCTTCTGGTACAGCACTTTACTATAGTGAACTGATTCGTCATTTTATAGCAGAAGGTGTCAGTACCCACATATCTTTCAACGCTAATAATCTGGAGTTTCGTTTTCCTGACAATACGATAGGTTTAAGAAATGTAAATATTTCAGAAGGTACCGGTAAACTGATCGGGATCATGGGTGCCAGTGGTGCGGGAAAGACTACGCTGCTCAATGTGCTGGCAGGTATAGAAGCCCCATCCGACGGGGAGGTTACTATTAATGGTTATAATATCCACCTGCAGAAAGATCAGATTGAAGGCGTAATCGGTTATGTATCTCAGGATGATCTACTGATAGAAGAACTGACGGTATACGAAAACCTCTACTACAACGCCAAGCTATGCTTTGATGGAAAAGAAGAGGAAGAGATCCATGACTTGGTAATGGGTACGCTGGAAAGTTTAGGCCTAGAGCATAGAAAAGATCTGAAAGTCGGAAGTGTACTGGATAAGACGATTAGTGGAGGACAGCGAAAAAGACTTAACATTGCACTCGAGCTGATACGTGAGCCTGCAGTCATGTTCGTAGATGAGCCTACGTCCGGTCTTTCCTCCCGAGATTCAGAAAATGTAATTGACTTACTCAAAGAACTTACGCTTAAAGGTAAGCTAATCTTTGTCGTCATACATCAACCGTCTTCAGACATCTACAAGATGTTTGACAAGATGTACCTCCTGGATACAGGTGGTTATCCTATTTTTTATGGAAACCCGGTAGAAGCAGTTACCTATTTTAAAAAGGCTTCTAACCAGGTAGACGCCGAGCGTGGCCAGTGTCATGTGTGCGGGAATGTCAACCCCGAACAGGTATTTAACATCATTGAGGCCAAAGTTGTAGACGAATACGGACAGTTCACTAACAAACGTAAGGTCAGTCCACCTCAGTGGCATGAGATGTACGATGAAAACTTTGAAGTTGAGCGAGTAAAGGAAGAAAAAGAGGCGCCTCCTAAGTCTCTGAGTATACCCAGCCGTCTCAAACAAACATTTATTTTCACCGTAAGAGATACGCTTTCCAAAATCAGTAATAAGCAGTACATGCTAATCAATTTCCTGGAGGCCCCTATCCTGGCACTCTTTCTGTCATTCATCATCAAATACAAGGAGGCGGGCAGTCTGAAATACATGTTTCGTTTCAACGAAAATATTCCTGCTTACCTAATGATGTCCATTGTTGTAGCTTTGTTTATGGGGCTGACAGTAAGTGCCGAAGAAATTATCCGTGACAGAAAAATTTTGAAGAGGGAATTGTTCCTCAATTTAAGCTGGAATAGTTACCTCTCCTCCAAAGTTATTACTCTCTTCGTACTTTCGGCAGTGCAGACGATCAGCTTTGTGATCATCGGCAATGCTATTCTAGAGATCAAGGAGATGGCATTTAGCTTCTGGTTAGTATTGTTCTCTGTATCTTGTTTTGCCTCCATACTAGGCCTAAACGTGTCTTCTGCTTTCAATTCGGCAGTGACAGTGTACATATTGATTCCTCTATTGCTGATTCCACAAATGATTCTTAGCGGACTCTTGTTTAACTACGATAAGCTCAATAGCCTGATCAGCTCGAAAGGAGAGGTGCCCGTAGTAGCAGACATGATGGTCTCTCGTTGGGCCTATGAAGCTATGGCCGTATACCAGTTTAAAGAAAACTCTTACCAAAGACCTTATTATGAGCTTGAAAAGCAGGAAAGACAGGCTGACTTTAAATCTGCTTACCTGATCCCAGCACTGGAAAATAAGCTCCAGTTTATCCTAGAGCAGGCTGGAACCGAAAATGACTCTGTACGCCAAGTGGTACAGAAAGATCTTCGCATCCTGAAGGCCGAACTCAAGAAAGAACCTTTTAAAGAAGGCTTAGAATCCATTGATATAGATAAGGTATTTACGATAGAAGGCATACAAAAGGTTTCCCCTGAACTCTTTGAGGCATATTTTAAAGGGATGAAGTCTCATTACATGTCAGTTTTCAATGAAGCTGTGAGCAACCGGGAAAAACTGGTCTATCACTTTGAAAACCAACCCGAATTAGCTTACAAGCTAAATGAGTACAAAGACAAATATTATAGTGAAAGTCTGGGGGACCTTGTAAGGAATATTAATGTATCGGATAGAATCATAGAATACAAAGGAAAACTACTTCAGAGAGTTGATCCAGTCTTCAATGAACCTTCAGTAGAAGCAGGTTTTCTGAACTATAGAACACACTTCTTTGCACCAAAAAAGCAGTTTGCGGGTCAGCTGTTCGATACATTGTATTTCAATATAGCTGTCATCTGGCTTATGACAATCTTACTTTATCTCGTACTTTACTTTGAGTTATTTGCCAGGATGATCCGTTGGTTTGGCAGTTTGAGCATCGTCAGAGCCAGTAAATAGTTAGCTTTAGATTATAAAGATTCATACGTAATAAAAGATTTCAATTTAGGTTTGGGCATAGTATCAGCCCTGATACATTTGCTTAAGTATATAAATCTACATCAGATTCATGAAAAGATTCCTGCTTTTGTCCCTGGGGATATTATCATTTTCCATCTGGTCCTGCGAATCAGATACCAAGCTGAATGAGCAGGCTTTCCTGGATAGCCTTAGTACTGCATCAGAAGAAAAACCAGTGATTTCCGATGAAGTATTAGAAAGCATCTTCCAACAGATACCGTCACCTCTGGAAATTTCGGTTTTATTGAAAGAGTCAGGTATCAACTACAATGAGAGCTTCTTGAACTCCACAGATAACATGGCTGCATACAACAGCAATTTTAAAAAAGCAGTCAATTTAGGAGTTTATGGTACTGACCTGGGATATACGAATATCTATGAACAGAATCAGGACGCTATTTTTTATCTGAACGCTATTAGAGATCTCTCAGATGGGTTGAGTATCGGGCAGTTCTTCAACTTTGGAACCATCAAGCGGCTGGCTACAAATAGCAGAAATCTGGATTCTCTACTGCTAATTACAACCAAAAACTTTAACAGCATTAATGCTTACCTTCAGGAGCAACAACGCTCAAACCTGAGTGTGTTACTGCTTACCGGAGGCTGGGTAGAAGCGCTGCATATCCTTTGCCAGGTCGCTGAGAAAAATCCTGCTAACCAGGAACTTATTGAGCGGATCGGTGAACAAAAGATCACTCTGGAGAGCATCATGTTGCTGCTCTCTTTCTACAGTGATAGTGATCCAAATATCCGAGAGTTGACTGAGAAGATGACTCAATTGCAGACAATCTTTGAAAATATTCAGATCACACAGACTTATGCGGAGTCTACATTAGAGGAAGTGAACGGGATTGTAACGATTACAAATAAAAGTACAAGCTCAATTAACATCACTATTGAGGATGTGAAGAAGATTTCGGCGACTACTGCCCAAATCAGAGATTATATTGTAAATTAAAAATATTGGTGACATACATGAAAGCTTTTATATTCTTGTTTGCTGTAGTTTATCTCATCCTGTTTTCGGAAAGCGATGTCCAGGCACAATGTGATCCGGCACAGCACACGGAAGCATGTATTCCACAACTTGCCGAAGGTTTTAATTTTGTAAAGAGTTACGAAATTAACGGTGAAGGAGGAGCAAAAGATAAAATAGAATACTCCTATGTGTTTGCCAAAGGTACGCAGTACTTCATCAGCATATGTGCTGAAGGGGAAGGGACAGATGGTATCGTGTTGAATCTGTACGACTCCAACCGGAAACAGGTGGGTACGAGCCTCGCCAATGGTAACTATAACAAGGGAATCATATATCCCTGTAATGCCACTGGTATCTATTATATCACTTTTACATTTGAAGGCTCATCAAACTACTGCGGCGGATCCGTACTAGGGTTTAAGAGATAAAGCTAATAGTTCTCAACACGGACATTTCCAGCCTCTTTTTGGGGCTTTTTTGTTTACTTGATCTCTCTGGGAAACAAAAGTTACTTAATCAAGCTGTGCACGGCAGGTAAACAAGTAGAACATTTTTGCTATTATA
>CAZZGE010000096.1:0-16271 GCA_964653665.1 uncultured Porifericola sp.
ATCACTACTACCTCTGATAAGGATTGGACATCAGGAGACAATGATATATTAATGATATTTCTTCCATTAATTGGAACCTCTCTTGAATTATAACCTATAGATGAGAATACGAGTGTTTCAATTTCATCTCCTACGCTGATTCTGTAGCTACCTTCAATATCACTTACGGTTCCTTTGGTCGTTCCTTTTGCTAGTATATTTACTCCAGGTAAGGGCTCTCCAGAGTCTTCATCAGTTACCTGACCGCTGATTGTTTGCTCTTCAATCTTGAGATGCAAAATGGGAGATTTGATGGCAGCTAGCTTTTCTACTTCGTATTTATTACTGTCCTCCTGCGTTTTATTTAATTTTTGTATCCTACTATTTTTTTTCTTTATCACATAAAGCTTATCCCCAATCTTCTGGTACTTAAGCTCATGCGCCTTCAGTACTTTTTCAAGCACAGACTCCAGTTCTTGATCCTCGGTCACTTTTATATTGACCTTTTTGTCATTGACCAGTTCTCCATCGTAGGCAAACTGTACTTCATATTCCTTTTCCAGCTTCACAAGGAAATCCTGTAGCAGGACATTTTCATCCTGAAATGATGGGTAAATAGTAGCAGGCGCATCCTTCACTGATGCAAAATTCTGGGCTTGCATACTGCCCACTACAAGCATCAATAGCAACGACCCTATCGTCACTCTGAGTTTTTGTGTGGTTTTCTGTAGCATAGGTTTACTGTTTATGTTAAAAAATTGAAAAGTAGTGACTTAATTTACCGGAGGGCATTAGCGCCTTTTTTTCAGTTCTTTATTCTTATCTCATTGCCCTCTCGTTTTATTTTTACCTCAAAAGACGCTTCTATTGACTCCAGAAGCATCTGCAAGTCCTCCCTCGATACTTTGGCCGTAAAGATCTTATATGCCAGGGATGAATCGGTAAGCTCTACATCCAGACCATAGTAGTTTTCTATTTCCTGGGCCACTTCATGCAATGGTGTGTTCTGGAAAATAAAGTAATTCTCACGCCAGGCTGGCTCTACTGGCTTTTCTAACTTCTTGATCTGGAAAGCCTGATCTTCTTCTGAGAGAGCCAACTGGTCACCTGGTTCAAGTATTTGGCTCGTAGCTATCTTTTCACTGGCTACTTTGACGCTTCCCTCTTTTAACAGCACTTCGTTTTTGCTGGCCCTACTAGATGCATTGAACACAGTTCCTAACACCTCTATATCAAAGTTGTCGGTATGGACTACAAACTTTTTCAGATCGGGCAAACCGGCTACTATTTCATCATTTAAATGTGCAATATTAAAATAGGCTTCTCCTTCCAGCCATAGCTGTCGGGGCTGGTTCTTCTCAGTGTCAATTACTACTCTGATCTTAGTGTTAGCATTGAGGGTAACTTCACTGCCATCAGCGAGTTGCACAGTTCGGGTTTCCTGATAGCCTGTTTCGTAAGTTTCGTAGGAGGGATAAAGCAACCAGAATAATGCTGAAATCAAGAGTAGGGATATACTGGCCGCTACAGCCATGTATCTCTTCTGGTAGAAAGTAAAATATCCACTCTTCCATTTTGAGCCCTCATATACCTGTTCAAGTATAGTATCTTGCTTTTCAAGAGAAAGCCTATAGGACTTGTACCGAATACTCCCAGCTAATCTCTGTGCTTCCTCCACCCTTTCCTTCTGATGAGGATAAATAAGTATGAAGGTATTCCAGAAGGCGTCAACTTCTTTTATATCGCTGAGCACCCAATACAGGAAGTATTCGTCCTGCAAAAAATCTTCTGCCTGGAAATGAGCGTATTTTTCAAAAGTAGGTTTGTGCATAGATTAAGTCCTTTTGATAAAGGATACAAAGCACCCCATTTTTACCCCATGCCATATCAGTTTTTTTTAAAGTTTATTGCTCATGCAAAAATTTACATGTTTTCTTATGTCAATCTCAAAATCAGATTCATTATGATGCTAAAATGACAAGTAGAAGATGACCTACGATGGGGTGTGTGATACTGTTCCTCAACGTGTGAATAGCTCTTGCTATCAGTTTGTAGATGGCTTTGATCTTTACTTCCATCACTTCAGCTATTTCTTCATAAGAAAGCTGGTTGTAAAAGCGGAGGTAAATCACTTCTTTTTGTTTTTCACTAAGTTTAGTAAAGGCTTGTTGCAGCACTCGTGTGCTCTCGGCATGATTATCAGGCTCGGGATCAAATCCAGAGCAACCAGGTTCCAGGGCTTCATAAATTTTGTTGATATCCTTTTTATGTTCGCTGAGTTTACGATATACTCTCCTTTTCAGAGATACCAGCAGATAGGATTTTACTGCATTTACAAGAGGTAGATTATGCTGGTTTTCCCAAAGTGTGGTAAACAGATCCTGCACACAGTCTTCAGAGAGTTGCTCATCTTTGCTTAACCTAATAGCATAGTCATAGAGCAGGTTTATATGAATATAGTATATATGTTCAAAGGCTGCTTTACTACCGGAAATAAACTGCTCCCATAGCTGCTCATCAGTAAAAATAGAAACATCTGTGCCTTGGGCTTTTACTGCTAATCTGTCGACGGACCTTTTGCTATATCGCTTGATGATTCTCATGCAGTAGTTCGTTGTATCTCTACTGAATTAAATCATTTTTCTGCAAAAGCCCAAGTGATGTTAAAATATTGGCATAAATTGCTTTTTAGTAATCATTTTTTTTTAAATTATTTCAATGCGACACTTGTTATTCTTTGCTTTCTTTTGCTATCTCCTTCTTGAATTGCTTTTCTGTAGGAAGTTTCACGGTCATAATATTAGTACAACTAGTCAATCGGTAATGTGTCCAACTGAATTGCGAACGCAGTGCGTTCGTATTTGAAGAAATCAAATAAAACCAGTTGGCTACGCCCAGTCCTATTCAGTTGCAAAAAACCGCCTGCGTTATGGAAAAGTATGGTAGAATAGCCGCGTCATTTCAAGGATTCGGGCAGAGCAACCACTATCATGTTCACGTTCAAGTTGTTATGAAAAGCCCTTAATCAGCGGTATACCTTATTCCGCTCTTTCTTCACCCGGTTGTTTTTTTCAACAATGCACTGCCTGATCTAATGTTACCTCACTAACCATTGAAGTTGACCGAACGAACTGATCTTACCCCAGCACTGTCAATTATTCTTGGGATATCGCTAATATAAGTTTTATCTAGCTTCATAAAAAGTCTTAAATAGACCAACCCCTCCTTTCAGAGAGTATCGAGTGTTAAATAAAATACAATCCGGTTCTAACATATGAACATGAATACTACTCTTCATCTCCAAAATCAGTTAAGGCTTTGCAAAATGCTTCCAGATATTATTGTTCAATCTGCCTTCATAGGCTTCAGGTTCTTGTCGTTTTAGCAGCTAATTATTTTATGATTAACTGTTCATACATTTCTCCAGTTACTACAGCAGTTCCTAGTTCTGTGCTTCCAGCAAGGTGACTTTTTAATATAGGAGCCGGATGCGCACTAGCCTGTACTGAGGCTGGTTTATAGCTATACAGGTTGACCACTTTTTACAGGAAGGGTACATTTTCTTTGAAGTGGTAGTTGATATTGACCTGTGGGTAAAATCTGACAATTTCGGCGATAGTTTTATAGCCAGGTTGGCCTGTTTTCTTTATTTTCTAGTACTTATCTGCCATGCTAAGGCCCAGGCGATTGTTATGTTGAAAAGCATTATTACCCAGTGCTTTTAGTACTTCGTAGAAACTTTCGTGTACAGGTACAGCCTAGCATTAATTATTCTTTTGTTTCCGACAGAAACCAGATTTACATGCTCAGCAAACTCAGGGAAAAGCTCTCTTATAAAGTTTGCGTCAAACTCAGAATTTTTTCCTTCCTAAAATAGGACTTTTGACCGCGGACAATAGGTTGCTAAATCACCGACTAGATTAATGATTGCTTGCTCTACTCCAACAGATTCAAAAATCCTCTCGACTTGGTTCTCTCCTTCAGGAGTATTGTATGAAGCCTGCATATGATAAACTGCATAAGCTGGTTCCTCGACGGCTTCTCTGAGCAGAGTATCCGAGTGAGTTATCAACCACAACTGATTTCCAGCTGCTTCCCCTAGGTGCTTTTGATAAAACCTCGGCAAACCGCGTATGAGCCGAGGATTTAATTGAAGTTCTGGTTCAACCAAAAGTAGAATTGAATTATGAGGATCACTATTTCGTATTCTAAGATATCCTAGAAGTACTTCTTTCTCTCCAGAGCTTAGCTCATTAAAATCATGCTCACGACCATTTTCTAGTCTTACCGGAAACTTCAACCCTCCATCCGAAGTAGGCCGCGCTCCAAGAAACTTTTTACCCGGAAAGAGAATACCAAACAGCTCATCCAATGTCTCTTTTAGATCCTTGCTATCATTTACCGATATTCCCGCTTCCCCTGCCAGGATTTGTCTGATAAAGGACTGAGCCATCTCCGTTTTTACCCCGGTGTATTTGTTTTGGGTATTGTATAAAACATGCTGGCTATTCTTATCAGCAGCATCGTTGATTTGTAAATTTACTCCACCTAGTTTTTCGCGATTATAGCTACGGTTTGGTCCGTGGTAGTCAATGATACCAATATCTTGCGGTCGAAATATGCTAAAGATTAGCTCAACTACAGGAGAAGGCAATGCTACGGAGTCACTAGCAGGATGCATTTATAACTCAGCAACATGGAAATCATCATCAATTTCTTAACTCAATAAATTTAATAGCTACTCAGTCTGGCTTTTCTACTATTGGCCCTTGAGTTCTTCTAGTAGCTGGATTGACAATAAAACCTTCCCCGTCATTTGAACGCATTCCTCTAAACTGGGCCCAGTTCATTTGAAGATAGAGATCTTTTGCGTGCTTACGTAAATATTCTCGTTCTTCAACAGTCAGTTCAAATTCTGCACGAATTCGTAGAGTTCCATCTGTATCATGTAGTACTCTATGGGCTTCTTGCCGGATAGGTTGAATATTTATTTAAAACTCTTGAAACCACAACTGATATTCACTCTGGTGATACTGTCCATAAGCTGATTTTAAAAGTCTAATTGCATCGAACAGGCTGGATTTACCACATCCGTTGGGACCGGCGACTACTATGGCATTTGGTAAATCTTTTAATTCTAAATACCGAATGGCTCTGAAATTCTCTATGCGGATAGCTCTAATGCGCATACTTGAGTGATTTGTTAAGTGTTAAATACTTTTAAACTCCCGGAACCCCTTCTCGCCAGCTCCAGTATTCCTTTGATATAACACCCTTTCTGCTCTTCCCGGAAGAAGATGTGCTTCCGGTTAAAGTCCTTTATCCCATCCTGATCCCGCCAGTGCTTTACCTCTTTATAAGGAGTCATGGAGATGATCACAGAGCTAAGGTTGATCTCCGGATCGTTAAGCCGGACTTCTATCTCTTCTTTGATGGTGCGATAGAACTTCATTTTGGGATGTTCAAAGCCGGTGATCTGCCGCAGGCCTTTGGGATCTATAAAGCAGATATGCTGCTTCTCCTGGTCCACCAACCAGAGAATGAAGTCAGGGAAGAAGCCTTTGGCCTCAAAGAAGCCAACCCCCTTACGGCTCTGGTTCCTGAGCACATAAAGGCTCTTTCCTTCAAAAAATTCGGGCTCCTGTGCATAAAAGCGCTTCAGGTCCTGCACAAAAGCTTCCTCTCCTTTATTGAGAGCCACCGGTGTAACCTTGATGATATCTTTGTACTTGTCGGCATCCAGGTAAAGTAGCGGACGATACAAGTGCTGAACAAAATCAAAGCCGGAGAAGCTCTGCCCTATTCCCATATCTTCTTCCAGTACTCCTTTACTAACCAATTCCTTAAGCTCATGCAGCTTCCGGATGATCTCTTCCTGGCTCTCTTCAATGGCCACTTTATACTCGGCAATAAAGTTGGGGTGTGTAGGGTCCAGCGCTATGCTTTCCATGTGTTTGCCCAGGTATTCCGACTTGTGCAGGTTGTAAAAGCGATCTACATAGCCTTTGAGCAGGGCTACGACAATGTCCTGCCAGAGCATCACCTTGCTGTAAGAAGTTGGCTGCAGCTCCGCTTCGGGTACGTAGAGCGTGTACCAATCCTGCCGGTGCATGATCTCCTGTAGCGCAAGCCTCGGTATGGACAGGTTATGCCAGGTGCGTTCTTTTTTAAACTTCTGTACTTCAAAATACACCTGATCCCAGTCTATAAAGGCCAGGTGATTTTCTTCCAGCTTACCTTCCTGCTCATCAGTAAGTTGTACAGCACCACTGCGCTGCAGGCTGCGCAATACCTGTACCTTGGGATACCAGTCCAGGGAAATCCTGTGGCTATCGTCCAACTCCTGATATTTCAGTGTCAGACGGACATCCTTTTTGAAGTCTATTCCATCTTTTATCTTGAGCACTTTCAGTTTCTTGCCTTGCAGTTCTACCGTAGGCATCACTGGTATCTGTATGTCTATGAAACGGCTGTCATTGTTGGGCAGACCTTCTTCTTCCAGACACTCTTTGAACTGTTGCATATAGTCTGCTCGGATGCCAAAGATGTTGAGTGTCTCCAGGTTACGTATATAGTCTGGAATGGGCTGATCAGGCTTCTGGTATTCATCCAGCTCCCGGGAGCGCTTAAGGCTCATCTGGTAGCCTTTTAGACGGACGCCGCGACCAAAGAGCTGGATGATCTGGGATCCTTCTCCCCTGCCAATGTTCATCAGGCCCATGGTACTTACTCTCCAACTGCTCCAGCCTTCGGTAAATTTCTTGGATCCTATCAGCAGGTTGATCTTGGAATTTTTCTCATTGATATTATGAAAAAGTGAGTCCGAGAAATCTTTGCTCGTACCCTCTAAGCCGGCTTCCTGGCAAAGCTTGAACAGCTTACTGTCATCTCCTACATTGATTACACCAAAGTATTCAGCATCCCCTATCCTCAACCCCAGTTCCCCATCTATTCCATTCAGGTTATCAATGTAGAGATTCGCGCCGGTTATATTGGTGTTGAATACCGTCTCCAGCAGATCCTGGTATAGCTCGTCAATATGCCTGGTTTCATCTCTGAGGTAGCTGAAGTAATTCTTGAAGATAGAATGCCTGTTCTGGTCAAGTACGCCATCAGTACCTTCCGGCAACTGACGCAGCATATCCTTGGACTCCATGGAGTTCTTGATAAAGTAAGTAAAGAACTCTATGATCTGCAGCACATCAGAGGTATCCTGCTTGTTTTCTTTTCTGACGGCATTCACGCTGCTACCTACAAATACCCACAGCGGGTCTGCCAGGTTGAAGGTTTTCATCTCATGGGGATGCTCACGGAAGATCCGCTTCTGTTGGTAGAAGGCCAGTAGGGCTCCTGTCAGGTATTTCTTAATAAACTCCTTCTGACTATCATCCGGTACGTTGAGGATCTGGTAGTCTTTGCCGTAGCCGTCCCCGTAGAAATATTTATAGGAGTAGTCAAAGAGGATATTCTTGGAATACTCATCTACCAGGGAGCTTTTCCTGGCTCCCGATGCGGCAGATACTGCCTGACCAAAGGTAGCTGAATATTCAAAAGCAAAGCCTTCCTTACTCAGCTTATCACGCCGGTTCTTCCATTGGTCACCATTTATACCTCTATGCCCTTCATCTACTAACACCAGGTTATCGGTTTCAAAGGCATCTACTGCTACTGTTTTTTCGCCATGTTCCTCGGCCAGTTTGGAGATTTCCAACACTTCCACTTCAGTACCGGAGAACATGCCGCCGGACTTCTTGCTGAACAGTTCCGCGCCTATTCCGGATTCTTTGAATTCATTCAGGTGCTGGTTACTCAGCCCTTCGTTGGGCGTTACCAGCAGCACCTTGTTCACCTTATGCGCCTGGTACTTATTCTGGTAGTGCAGGAATTGCTTGATGTTGACCTGCATGAGCAGGGTCTTACCCGAACCGGTGGCATTCCACAGAGCCAGTTTGTTGAGGTCATTGAGCTCAAAGGGCTGGGCCTGGTAGCCGGATTCATTTCCGGTGGGTGTGTTAGGGTCATTCCAGCGTTTGACATAGTCATTGATCTCTTTGAGCAGAGCTTCTTTATTCTGGAAGTACTTGTCCAGGTAGATTTCGGCAAACAGCAGGCTCAGGTACTGGAAGTACTTCCATTTGATAGGCTCTATACGCTTCTCGTTGATGGCTAGTGTATGGCTGACGATATTTTGGTCATACTCCAGCAGCTGTTCTTTATTGAGTGCAATTCCGGCAAACATGCGCATCACCAGCTCATGATGATACTTGGACACATTGTTTTCGTCCAGGCCCTCCAGTGACGAAGTTTTCAGATCCTTGGCCAAAGCCTCAAAACCTTCTACTCCAAAGAGAGACAGCAGGTAACGGTTGAGTATGAGGTTTTTGCTGAGCTGTAGTTTGGTTTTATTATTCTTTGCCATGCTTTGCCTGTTTTAGAATCTGAAGGAGAATCAGCCCCTTCAGTGTAGTTTTGATTTCTTGCTTACTGGATTGTGGCTTATCAGGAATAGTCAGTTCCAGCAGGCCTTCTTCCAGCAGTGGTTCAATATATCTGCGAGAGTTATCCGTGTGGTTACTTTTTCCAATACCTTTCAGAAGTTCCGCTCTCTTCTTTTGTTCCAGTGCCAGTTCCAATACCTGGGGAGTATGAGCTTGGTCGTGCACTTGGTCGTACACTTGGTCGCTGACTTCGTCGTCGACTTGGTCGTTAACCTGGTTACGCACATAACTCCGGATCTCAAGGTTTGAAAGATCAGCATCTTCAGCTGACAGACCGGATTGGATTGTTCGCCATGTTAGCTGCTCCAGGAGCTCATCCACCTGTTGCCAGGAAATGATAGATGCCGGCAGAACAAGCTGCCCAGCTGTAGCCTTAGCCTCCTCTTTAAAGGCCTCATGGGCCGGCAGGGTAACCAGGAAGTAGGTTCTGTCCTTATCGGTCTCAAAATTAGGCTCAGGGGAGCCATTGGCCTCCATACGGTCCCGGATCAGGGGTAACCCGGTGGCACGGCCTTCGGTAAGGCCCAGTTCCTTGAGGTAGTCGCCCAGGCGGCGGTTGCGATAGTCACGGGCTACCAGTCTCCGTTTGTTCAGATCTTCCGGACTGGTAGGCGGTAACGGCCCCGGATAGCTAAGAATGGTCATCTCCCGGCTGGGCCATACCTGCACTTCTACCGGCTTCCGTTCTTCGTAGTCACGGTGATAGACAGCATTTGCCAGGGCCTCTTCTACGGCTTCGTAGGGAAAGTTAAACACTCGCTGGGCTTCCGCCTGTCCGGGTATCTTGGTGACCTTTTCCCGGATCACCAGGGACTGCAGGTACTGTAGCGCATTTTCCAATTGCCTGTGAACCGGGCCTTTAAACATTTTCTCCGTGAAGGAGCGCTTCTGCTCCTCATCATGGATCACCACTTCTATCCAGGCACGGTCAAAGAAAGACTCCGGCTCATGAGAGAAGAGCAGCAGGCCGATATTGAGCGGGCGCTGGTGCTCCGGCGGACCACCTACGATACGCATCTGCCGGCACAGTTCCTCAAAAGAGATACGGGCAAGCTCCTCTGCTAGCCTGCTCTTAGTCCGATCCAGGTACTCGCGGATCAGGCTTAGACTAAGGTCCTGCAGCTCCGCCTGGTGATTGATACGATCGTCAAAGGGTATCCGACGGGAGAGCTGCTGCAGCTTCTTCAGCTGTTCACCTTTGGCCTCTACAGTAGAAGAATTGTGGCGAATGTAGGGTAAACGAGGAGACAGCTTTTCGCCAAGTTTTTTGGGAGCTGTATAAATTCGCTGGTCCCCGGCGGGTGCCCAGAAGACCAGTACGATCTGTCCCTCTATCTCCTCAGGCTGTACCACCGGGAAGTAATGGGGCTGCAGCTGGTGGCACAGCTCCCGTATCTTCTTCTGTATGCTATCCACCTGCTCAGGCTGGAGGCCTGCCGGCGGCAGCTCCGGTCGCCCATCCTTTTCGGCAATGCCAATAAAGAGATACCCACCACCCCAATTGTTAAGGTCATTGGCGAAGGCGCAGAGGGTGTGCAGCACATCCTCAGGATTCCAGCCGGTCTTAAACTCCAGCCGTTCCCACTCTACGGACCGGCCCTGCAGAAGCTTTTGTATGTTGATTGGTAGTGCCATCAGACGTCCGCTACATCAAACATACGCTTGTGGAATTCCTCTTCTATGAGCACCACCTTCCAGTGGTCCTCATCAGTCCGGAGGTTCTCCAGGTTGTTGTCTCCGTTGACGTAGATGCGGTCAAACTCCTGGTCTCGGGGATTGAACTGTTGCTTTTGGAAGAACTCGTTCAAGGCTCCATTATCCTGCTCTTTGACATTGCGCCAGATGATCAGTATTTTTTCTTCTTCCAGGTTATGCCCCAGCACTATTACAAAATCACGGATACGCTGTATGCTCTCCACCACCAGGCCGATAAGGTAGTTGAAGGTTTCTACCAGGTCTACCGGGGTATCTTTAAGCTCGTTATTCTCGGTGGTTTTGATGGTATAGCTGAAAGGATCCTCAAAGGTGCTGACGCTAAGCAGGCTGTCCCGGCTCTCCACATCCAGCATGTAGTGAAGCATATAGTCTTCCTGAAATTCAGGTCCTCCCAGCAAGGCCTGCTGTGAGGAGGAGCGCTTCAGTTGTAGGTTATTGAGCGTATCTTCGTAGCTCTCCAGGCGGAGGTATTTGAAGCAGTGACTGCTGCCTTTGCGGCTGACGGGCTTTCCATCTTTCCAGTCTTCACTGTAAATGACTTTCTGGATGCGGGGCTTGGTGACTGAATTAAGATACTCACCCATCTCAACCATAATATATTTACGCTTACCAGTATCTTCCCTATTTTTTGAAATTACCGCGTGCGCTGTTGTACCTGAACCAGCAAAATAATCCATCATTATTTGCTTCTCTGAACAGAACTGGTCAACAAAAGCCTTAGCAAGTGTCATCGGCTTTGCATAAGAAAATTGATTACTACCAAAAATATTTTGAAACTCTTTGGTGGCTTCAGTATTTAACCCTGCTTTTAAAACAACTTTTCCATTTTTGTTTTCTTTTCCCTTTCCTAAATCAATAATTGTGGACACAGGATTTACGTCTGACTTTAAGTCAACTTTAAACCTCTTATACATGGGACCTGAAATTAATATTCCTAACTCCAGTAATTTGGGATCATCAGGAAAAGCAACTCTATTTTCATTTATTTTTTCTTCCATAGAGCTAGGAATATATGCCCACACTCTATTAGGGTTTGCAGGATAAGCAGCACCAGTATGAGGACTAATGAGTTCATAAAACTGATTAGGTCTTAACGAGCTATCCATACCTACTGTTAGATCACCAAACGTCCAATCACCTCTGGCATCATTATCGGGATTTGAATAAGAGCTATATTCTTTAGGAACGCCGTTAGCCTTGCTAAAATTAAATTTAGTGTAACATGCTATGTATTAATGATCCTGTGACATGAGGTTCTGTGACATTGCTGATGAAGTTCTCCTTTTCCTTATAAAAGTGGCTTCCCAGAATTCTTGACCTACCAATTGCTGGAATAATAAGTGTAGTCTATTCAGCTCATAATCGTCTATAGAACAAAGAAAAATACCATCATTTGTAAGTTGATTAAAAGCTTTTACAAAACGACTTTCCATCATTGAAAGCCATGAAGAAAAACGAAAATTGTCTTTGTAGGTGAATCCATCTTCCCCAGTGTTATACGGAGGATCAATATAAATACATTTCACCCGCTCCTTATAGCGTTCCTGCAGCAGGTTCAAAGCCTGAAAGTTCTCGCTATTGATCAGCAGCCCATCGGTTTGCTCATCCAGTTGGTCAATCTCTGCCAGTAAACGGTACTTGAAATCTTGTCCAAAAAATTGTGTATCCAGTACCAGGAAGGGATTGGCCTTCAGAAAGTCTACAGTCACTGGCACTGAGTAAGCAGGTTTCACCAGATCACCCTTGATCTCATCAATGGCAAAGAGTTTTACCCACTCCTCACGCTGGGCTTCGTTGGCGGCTATTTCCTCATAAAACTCCTCCGGTATGCGGTCCAGGGTAATGCAGTAATCGCTCTGCACCACGAACTTCTTCTTGAGCCAGAGCTTTTTCTGGAAGTTCTCCAGCTGGGCCAGAAAGTCGATAATCTTGTGTGCCACACCCTTCAGCGCCTTGATCACCTGCAGCTGTTTCTTAAAAGCCCGGTCCTCATCCAGGGCAATATCATCTATGTGCAGTACTTCGTTTTTAATGTAAAAATCCAGCTCTCTCCTGAGGAAGTCGCCCAGATTCTTGTGGATGAAATAGTCAAAGGTATTGCGGGCGGTGTACTCGGCCAGGTACTTTTCCAGCAGGGTGCGGTCTTTCTTCTTCTCGGTAGGTTTGAGCACGAACAGGTCAGCCTGCCAGTCCGTCGGAATCAGTGTCTTGAGCTTCTTGAAAGCTTCTGCCATCAGCTCATCCTGCTTTTCCTTTTTATCGGCCAGCTCGTAGGTAAAGTACATCTTCAACTCATTGTCCACTACTTCCACGCTATCCTCACGCCTTTCTCCAGTATGGAGGCGGAAACGGCGCTCCTTGCCCTGCTGGGCTTTATTGTTGTTCTGCTCGGTGCCGGCTTCTTTCAGTTCAAAGCTCACAATCCGGCCATTACCTACTTTGAAGCGATAGTTCTTAAAATGCTCGCTGGTTTTGATATAGTACTGGTCATGGTTGGCCCAGTAGAGCTTCACTTCCTCCCCCTGGTAGGGGATGGCATAAGTATCGTCCTTATAGCGGCGTTGGGAGATAAAGTCACCCTCCTTGTAGTAGCGGCGAAAGAAGTTGGCCAGGTGGGAAAAAACTTCGTTTTCCATAGCCTCCGGTGAGCCGGCAGCCTGGTATTGTGCGCGAAGTTCCTGTACCTTAGAATTAGTGTCAGGATCCACGCCTAATTCCCGAAGTGTCTTTTCCTTATCTTCCAGGTCTTTTTTGAGTTGCTCGGCTTCTCCTCCCCCACTCTGCTGTAGTATTTCCCTTACCTTTTTGAGCAAGCGATTTTCCAGAAAGTCATTGATCTCAGTCCGCTTTTGGTTCATGCGGTAGATACCAAAGTCCAGCTCAGCCTGGTTGAGTTGAAATATTTCTGTGAGGGTATTTTTGAGTTGGGTATAATTATCATTCATCTTGTGTATGGCTAGTCAATTTATTAAATCACTTCCCAAAGTATGGTAAAGATGGGCTTCTCTGCCAGTTTTCGCTGCATTCTTTTTTCAATCTGCTCAATCATCTGGTCACGCTGCTCCTCTATGGCGTCTTCTACATCAAAGATTTCGCCTCTGAGCTTTCTCTTTTTCCGGTTGAGGGACTGCAGGTCTTTTTGTAGCTGTAGCTGCTCTTCCTCTTTGACTTCGGGCCGGGTGGCCTGCCGGTTCAGCTCCTGTATGCGCTTTTTGACATCTCTCAGCTCTTTTTCAGCCATAAAGATGCGGTCCTCAGCCCAGCGGTTAAGCTTTTGTACTTCCCGTCTGAAGTAAGAGTTATCTTTCTCCTGTAGCGCCCTGGACAGCTGCTGTAAGTTGCTTTCCTGCATCTGCTCAAGTTGCCTTTCAGTCTCAGAGTCCATATACTCCAGCTCCTCTTCAAAGCCGCCCAGTGAAAACAGCCTCAGGGCCTGCTCCTGGCTTAGCTGCTCTCCATCTTGGGCAAAAGCGCTGAAGATGATATGGTCAGTATCTTCCAGGGAAGAGACTTCTACCATAGATGCCTTTAGCACGCCTTGCTTTCTTTTAAGCCCTTCCAGCATATTAAGCTGGTGAGGATGATTAGACAGGTTGAAGGTTACCTTACGTACTGGTAATTCCTCTTTTCTGAGATGTAGGAGAATGGCTCTTGCCAGTGGATGATTAGCTCGGTATCTCAAGGCCTCCTCGTCCGCTTTGTTGAGGGTGTAGGTGCCTAACGGTATACTAAGGTTAAAGGGCTCTTGATGGAGTATAAAGCGGTGGCGCTCAACATCAAAAGTTGCTTTTTGTTTGAGAAAAAACCTGGTAAGCCACCAGAGCCATTCTTCATAGCGACTGATGTAGCTACGAGACTCCTGCAGGCGTATCTTAAGCTTTTCTATCACCTCCCCGTCAAAGTTCTCCATGAGCTTTTCCCGTGCGGATTTCATCCTGGTCTGTATCTGCTCGTCAAGCTCCTGCTGCAACTGGTCAAAGGAACGGTTGATCTCCTCAGTAGTGCGGCAACGCTGGTAGATCTCGGCGATCTTCTTTTCAAAATCCACGCCCGATTCCACTACTCCCAAAACATCATCTGAGCTGCCGAACACACCGTCAAAGAGTTTGAACTTCTCTTCCAACAGCTGGTACACCCGCTGATCGGCGGCATTGTTGACATTGAGGAAGTTGACCACCACCACATCGTGCTTCTGCCCGTAGCGGTGACAGCGGCCTATACGCTGTTCTACTCTTTGGGGATTCCAGGGAAGGTCATAGTTGATCAGCATAGAGCAGAACTGCAGATTGATGCCCTCAGCTGCCGCCTCGGTAGCAATCATGATCTGTGCTTCTTCCCGGAAAAAGTCTACCAGGGCCTGCCGCTTGTCAGCTGTACGAGATCCGCCGATTCGGTCGGTCCCCTGGTGCCGGTCCAGCCATGATTTGTAAACCTTCTTGGCAAAATCATCATTGTTGGTACCATTGAACAGCACCACCTTGCCAGCATAAGAAGTATCCTGCAACTTTCTGAAGATATAATCCTGCGTACGCCGGGACTCGGTGAAGATGATCGTCTTCTCAGCGGCTCCCAGCTCTTTGAGCTTCTTAAAGCCGTTATCGATGGCGACCAGCAGCTGTTCTCCTTTAGCGTTATGCTGGATAGAAATTGCCAGTTCATAGTAACGGTGTAGTTCAGCCAGCTCTTCCCTGACTTGCTGCAGCTCTTCCAGGGACAGTTCATATTCCTTAAGCTCTTGCTCATCCTCTTCCCACTCGTCCAGCAATTCGTTATAGCCTTCAAAATCTTCAGCTACTTCATACTCAAAGTCCACCGGTCTTTCGTTGGCATCCACCATTCGCTCCAGACGGTTGATTAAGGATTTTAGCGTACCGGCAATCGCATAGGTTGATGAAGCCAGCAGCTTGCGCATGATCAGGGTCAGCAGGTGGCGCTGACTGTTGGGGAGCGCATAGACCAGGTCCCGCTGCAGGTAATTAGATACCGCATCGTAAAGGTCCTGTTCCTGCTGCGTAGGCTCAAACCGGATGGTGATAGGCCGGCGGGAAGTGTATTTGACATACTCCTGCACCTGTCGGCGTAAAGTCCGGATGCAGACAGAGGAAATCCGGTCTTTGAGATCCGAGAAATCCGGTTCACCATCCAGGCGGGTGAACTGCGACCGGAAGCTGTTGACATCCCCAAAGATATGCTCATCAATGATGCTTACCAGGCCGTAGAGCTCCATCAGGGAATTTTGTAAAGGTGTAGCGGTAAGTAGCACCTTTTTGGCATCGTAAACCGCATCTTTAATGGCTTTACCAATCTTGTTAGAAGGGCGATATACATTGCGCAGGCGGTGGGCCTCGTCTATGACTACCAGATCCCAGTCAATGAGTTTGATGTATTCAGCTTTATTTTTAGCAAAATGATAGGAGCAAATGACAATCTTCTTCTGCTCAAAGGGATTATGATTCCCCCTGGCTAGCGGCTCCTTGAAGTTCTTGCTTTCAAAGATCTTGCTGGGCAGGTAGAATTTCTCGGCCATCTCCTGCGACCATTGCTTGCGCAGACTGGAAGGCGAGATGATTAGTAACTTTCGTTTGCCCAGTGCCCAGAACTGGGAGAGTAGTATTCCGGCTTCTATGGTTTTGCCCAATCCCACTTCGTCAGCCAGAATGGCCCCCTTAGACAGCGGAGATTTGAAGGCAAA
This sequence comes from uncultured Porifericola sp., assembly GCA_964653665.1. Lineage (GTDB taxonomy): Bacteria > Bacteroidota > Bacteroidia > Cytophagales > Cyclobacteriaceae > Catalinimonas. The sequence continues at coordinate 15,886 of CAZZGE010000096.1, forward strand.
AAGGGACGCTTCCACCTGGTGCGGATTGAGATCTACTTTGGCATCTACCAATACTGCACTGAGCTTTTCAACGGAATCAGAGGCACTTCTTTTCGTAAGTTCACAAGCGAAGTACTTGGCATGGTAGGCTGTAATATTCATGGACAATCTAAGCATTCTGTGATAAAGTCCATAAGATAAATAGCATCGCTTAAATCTCATGCAATGTACCAGATAATTTACATGAGTATTACCTGAACGAAGTGTAATAAGATAACTTAAATTCTTTCAAATCAGCATGTTAATTCTTGTAGATCTATTTTAAAATGCGAATCGCTATTTAAAGATAGGTAAACAAAGTAAGATCATGGCAGCCGTAAGTCGTCCAAATACATGCACCAGCAGTC
>CAZZGE010000097.1:0-16045 GCA_964653665.1 uncultured Porifericola sp.
TTTTCCCCGTGCATGTACTCAATGGAGTAGAGGTGTACCAGCGTAGCGACCACGGTTACAACCAGCATCATCAGGGAAGCGATTTTGTCAATAAGCAGGCCCAGGGTGAAAGCATAGCGGAAACTCTCAGTTGCGATCTGAAACCATACGGTGCGCGCCTGTATCGTTTCACCCATCCATACCATTGAAAAGACAATAGCAGCAGCAATGGCAGCGGCCAGGTGGATACCGGTACTCAGCCAGGCCCAGGTTTCTCGTCCTCTGCCCAATAGCATCAGCAGTACGAAGCTAAGTACCGGGAGCAGCATGACGATGAGCGAAAGCGAACTGCCGAGCGTCAGGGGTAGTGTTTTGGATAAAGATGCGTAGTGCAAGGGACGCCTTTTTCTGACAAAAGTACATGCTTGGTCCCTAAATAAAAAGCCCGTCCGGATTCCGAACGAGCTTTTTTACACCAGTAAGTTAGACTGATATGAAGAAGTGTATAATATGTTTGATTAGGAAATTTCGTTGAAGGCTTCTGCGAAGTACTCCATATCTTGCATCGTACCAATACTGACACGGCACCATTCCTGGTTACTGAAGCTCCAGCTACGCACACCAACTCCGCGCTTCATCATCTCACTGCGGAAGCGTTTGCTGTCCAGACGTACCGGGAAAAGCACAAAATTGGTATCAGAAGGAACGTACTCATAGCCTGCATCTTCCAGTGTGTTGTAGAGGTATTTCTTAGATTTATCATTCATCTCTTTGGCGTACTTGTGGTATTCATTGTCTTTGTAAGACTCCACAGCCGCTGCCATGGAAGGAGAAGATATGTTACCACTACCGTTACTGTACTTAGACATTTCTTCAATCACATCGGGCTGAGCCATGCAGTAACCAATACGCAGCCCGGCGAAAGCGTGCAGCTTGGAGAATGTACGGGTTACGATGACGTTGTAGCCCTCAGCGACCAGGTCAGCCATGGAGTACTTAGCTGGGTCGGGCGTGTAGTCTATGTAGGCCTCATCTATAAAAATTGGCTTCTTCTTGGAGACTACTTTACAAAACTCCCTGAGTTCATCCGGGTTCACTGAGGTACCGGTGGGGTTATTAGGATTACAGATATATACCAGGCTGTGCTTATCAGAAACGGCATCAGCCAGGGCGTTGAGGTCGTGCTTGTAATCACGGGTAAGTGGCACAGTATCCCACTCTGCACCTACGTTCTGGGCGGTGCGAACCAGCGACATATAAGTAGGCTCAGCCGAGAGAATGCGCCCACCGTTTTGCCCATAGACAACCGAAGCAGCCAGCAGTAATTCGGTAGAGCCAGCACCCAGCATAACTTGCAAAGGGCGAGGGCCACCCCAACCTCTTTCGCTCATCTCTGTGAGACTGTATTCGTCAGCGATCATCTTAGCAAACTCGCCTTTCTTTTCAAATCCATAGCGGAAACTAGTATCAATCTCCGCCATGAGTGCTTCTTTGGCTTTTTTGCAGGGGCCAAAAGGGTTTTCATTGGCCAGCAGACGGGCCTTCATTTCGGGTCGCGCCATTACCATGTGCTCCACCTCTTGCTTGGGCAGAGCATAGAGATGAGCTGCTACCTCATTAGATGCTTGGGCAAAGTTCCATTTAAACGAGGTACCCAGACTTAGACCGCCAGCCATCATGGCGCCGGACTTTAACCAGTTTCTTCTATTCATTTGTGTAGACATTGATAATAATTTTGACTTTTTGATAAATGAGCGTACATATTTTTGCTGTCAAGCAAATCTATAAAATAAAAGTTAAATAATTTGATAATCGTTCATTCGTCAGAATTTTTTTAAAAAAACTAATCATTTTCAATACTTTATTGTAAAACGCTGCTTTATTCTTCTGACTTATACTGGGGATCACCTTCGGTAACGCGGGCGTGAATATCAGCTACCGTGCGGCGGGCAGACTCAAAAGCTCCCGCCATCCAGGCAGTGTGGTAAGAAGTATGCTCACCTGCCAGGTACACGTTGCCATCTGGCTGAATCAGGTCGGGGTAAAAACGCTGGCGTGTTGTATCATCATACTCAGCCCAGCCACCCATGCTATAGGGGATCTTGTGCCAAGCCAAGGAAAAAGAGTTTTCAAACTCATCTTTATACTGTGGATGCAGCTTACTGCCCTCTTCCAGTGCCAGCTTTTCCCTATCCTTCAGTGACAGGTTGCCGGTATATACAGCCTTGTCACTGAAGTTGTAGAAACCCTTGAGCACACCTTTCTTGTTCTGGTAGTCGTAGTTAGGATACATAATCTGCGTGATGGTGGTATTGGTGCGGGAAAGTCCGCCGTAGATACCGTCATCCTCTTCCCAGAAGCGACGCTTAAACTGAAGGCCGATTTTAGCGGTTTTTTTGTAGTCCACAAAGTCACAGGCTCGTTGTATGTTAGGTTTCAGATTATTTTTGATGTTAGACAGTACTGGCAGCGGGATGGTGCAGATACAGTAATCGGCCTGCATTTCCTGCGTTTTACCATTTGCCGTGTAGGTCACTGTCACGCCCTCTTCCTGCTTACGTATTTCCTGCACAACGGTACTGTACTGTATATCGTTGCTTACCTGTTCTGCCATAGAATAGGCCAGCTTATCCATACCGCCGACCGGCTCGAACAGTGTCATCTGTAAATCATGCGTATAAACCGGCAGGTTAGACATCGCCGGATCAATGAAGCCAGAACTTACCAGGTCCATCAGTTCGTAGGCATCTGCAGGTACACCGGGCTGGTCACCGGCACCGGGAGGTGCTTTGTAGCCACGGCGACTCCCTCCTTTGTATACCATGTCAGGATTAAGATTACCTTCTACGCGGAGAAATTCAATCAGTCTGTCACGGTCGTCTTCGGTCATGGGGAGATCCAGGGCCCGCTGGTCTACCGCTTTGTGGAGCAGTTCACAGATGTAACCCTGCATGTCATACTTAACCTCGCGCATGCGGACGGGTTTATTGGAGAGCGGGCCACTACCTTCGGAGTACAGGTAGGCGTTTTCATTGACGTTATTAAAGATCTGCAGGGGAACGCCCATCTCGCGACAGTAGTGCATCGTGATCTCGTGGTGGTGCGGAATACGGGCAGCCCCGGCGTTGATGTACATGCCTTGGTCAAAGTTACAAACCTGGCGCTGGCCGCCCACCTCTGTTTCTTCGGTGCCGCCTCGTATCGTCCATACCCGGCCGCCGGGTCGGTTGCGGGCTTCCAGAATAGTACAGTCGTACCCAAGCTTGTTCATTTCATAAGCAGAAGTCATTCCAGCCAGGCCAGCACCCAGAATGACGACCTTGGTACCGTTGCCCTTCCCCTGCAGCTGGAAAGGGCGGTTAGGAGCTTTACGAATCATGCCGAGGCCAACCATGGCCGGGTAGCTGGATCCTGCCAGAACCGATACGCGGTTCAGAAAAGCTCGCCTGCTAATAGTGGATTTACTCATAGCGTTAGGTAAATTGTAGATAGCGTAATAATTTTGATGGTATTATGATAAGCAATTGATGTTAAAATATAATGATACTTGTTTCCACAACCAAACCTAAAAATAGAGCATCGTAGCATAATTATCAAAATTAAATTTTGAATTACTGTGGCGTAAAAATTAAATCTTTTGCATGTACAGTTTTTAATAAAAATACGGTTTTAAACCTTTTTTTTGTGTACTTATCAATTTTATCTCTTGCAACTGAGGCTGACTTTTGTCATAAATTTTCTTTCCAAATATTTGTATGTGCGGTATACACCTTATCCTAGATAAGCATCATCAATTTAATTCCCAACAGCCTCAGGCTCTGCAACGCATGCTGGATGCCTCGGAACATCGTGGTCCGGATCATCGGGATACGCTCAGCCTGGATCACCGGGAAGGCACATTGCACCTGGGTAGCAATCGCCTGAAGATCATAGACCCGCACCATCGCGCCAATCAGCCTATGCAATCTGTTGACGGACGTTACAGCCTTTGTTTTAATGGTACTATCTACAACTACTTTGAGCTGAGAAACCAGTTGCTAGGACAGGGTGTGCAATTTAATACGCAGTCAGATACCGAGGTACTGATGCACATGTTAATGCAGCGAGGCAAGCAGGCGTTACCTCTATTCAACGGTATGTTTACTCTATTTTTTTACGATACTCGTGAAGAAAAACTGTTGATAGCCCGTGACCGCTTCGGTATGAAACCGCTTTTCTACACGGAAGAGGAGGGGCTGCTGCTCTTTTCCTCCGAAACCAGGGCGCTTATTCAGAGTGGTTTGGTCAATAAAAAACTGAGAAAAGAAGCGATACATGAATATCTGGCTTTTCGGTATGTACTACCTCCGGCCACTTTTTTTGAGGGAATATATCAGTTTCCCGCGGGACATTATCTGGAAATTGGAAATGATAAACCAGCTAAGCCCCAGGCTTTTTCGCCCCTGATAGAGCGGGAAGCCGTACCCGAATCGCAGGCTCTGCGTAATGTAGAAGAACTGCTGACAGATGCAGTACTGCGGCATCTGGTGGCTGATGTAAATAGCGGGCTATTGCTGAGTGGCGGCGTAGACTCCACGCTGTTGCTGGCTTTGATCAAAGAACAGGGAGCGCATCCGGTGCCTACATTTTCGGTCATCAATAGTAAGAAAGATGCTAGCTATGGCACACAGGACTATCAATATGCAGCTCAAGCTGCTTCCATGTACGGACGTAAGCACTACGAATTGGCGTTGAGTGCCGAAATGTTACCCAGGCATGCTGAAGCATTTATCAATGCCATTGATCAGCCCATCGGTGATAGTGCTGCTTTTCTGACTTACCTGCTATCGGTAGAGATAAAAAAAGTAGCGGGCGTAGCATTTAGTGGGGCCGGGGCCGATGAGCTTTTCGGTGGCTACTACCGCCACCAGGCTTTCCAGCAGTATCTCAGGCACTATCGTTGGCTGATGAAATCCAGTGGTTTACTTCACAAAACGGCCAAGCTACTGCCGGTCGGCTTTGCGCATCCATTACGCAAGCAGTTTCGGCTATTTAGCAAGCTGGCAGGCAGCCTGGATAAAAACCCGGCAACCACTTTTGAAAAATTTGTGAGCCGGGAGGCATTCGCTGATACCTCTACCTTTCAGACCAATGGCCAGGTTACTGAGCAGAATGCCTTTGAAGAACATTGGCTGAACCACGCGCTGAACCATGATTTACACCGTTACCTGCCACAGGATGTGCTTATGCTTAGCGATAATATGAGCATGCATCGGAACCTGGAGATGCGTATGCCCTATCTGGACCTGGCACTGGCAACCTACACGCAGCAGCTACCGGCTGAACTAAGGCTCCGGCATGGTAGAAAATGGCTACTGAAAAGGCTGCTGGAGAAAAGAGGGGGAAAAGCCTTTTGCCAGCGAAGTAAAGAAGGATTCGGACTGCCACTGGGTAGCTGGCTTCGTTCAGAAACTGCCGCTTTATTAAGAAAAGAGCTAGAGAATGAGCAACACCTACTGTATCAGCATCTGTCTTACGAACACATAATGCGTTTGCTGGGTGAGCATATGGCTAAACACGAAGACCATGGCACGGACCTCTGGAATGTATGGCAACTGGCAGCCTGGCTACGCCTTCATTTTATGTAGCAACCTATTTTTTCAGGTTAAACTAGGATTATGAGCTACACAAGCCTATTATTTTGATTAAACTTGTTCTCTGTCGGGTAGACTTTATAAGAAATTCAGCTTAATTTACCGCTCTGCGTTAACCTGTCGTCCATTATCTCGGTTAGCTTGTCGCTTTCTTTATGCGTATACTTTACATTCACCAGTATTTCAGGACTCCCGAAGAAGGAGGAGGCATACGATCTTACTATTTAGCCAAGGGCATGGCCGATGCGGGTCACCGTGTGGATCTGTTTACCGCCCACAACGACGAGCAGTACAAAAAGGCTTTAGTAGATGGCATTCACGTTCATTACCTGCCAGTACGCTACACCCAGGAATATGATTTTGGTAAGCGCATTATTGCTTTCATGAAGTTTGTCTGGCTGGCGGTTCTGAGGGTGGGTAGTCTGGAAAAAGCAGACCTTTGCTACGTTTCTTCCACACCCCTCACGACCGGCCTCATTGCGCTCTATCTGAGGTGGAAGCACAAAATACCCTACTACTTTGAAGTCAGGGATCTTTGGCCGGAGGCCCCCGTTCAGTTGGGTGCGATCCAAAACTATTGGCTCAAGCGCCTGCTTTACCGCTTGGAAAGAAAAATATATCGTCATGCCCGGGCAGTGATCACGCTTTCGCCGGGTGCGCAACAGCATGTAGAAAAGTATGTACCTCATAAGCCTGTGCTGTTCATACCCAATATGGCTGACTGTCGTTTTTTTAACAAGGGTACCAAAAACCCTTACCATGAAGTTCAGTTTGGGGTCAGCGGCAAGTTTGTAGTGACTTATTGCGGAGCCATCGGCAAGGTAAACCGGCTACAAAACCTGCTGGATGCTGCCGAGGCCTGTCAGCGCAACCTGCTGTACAAAGTAGTGTTTCTGGTGGTAGGAGAGGGGAGTGAACTAAAAACGATTCGCCGGGAAACAACTCAACGTCAATTGCAGAACATTCGCTTTTTGCCATTTCAAAACAAGTACGGTTTGCTCTCGGTGCTTAACGTTACCGATGCCGCCTACATTAGCTTTGCCCGGCAGCCCGTTTTGCAGCATTGCAGTCCTAATAAGCTATTTGACGCCCTGGCAGCTGGCAAGCTATGCATTACTACCGTAGGTGGCTGGATGCAGGAAATGCTGGAAGAAAATCGCTGCGGTTTTTATGCAGACCCTGAACAGCCGGAAGGCTTTGTACGGCAGATTACTCCCTTTATCAATGACCTCCATGCACTGGAAGAATTTCAGGAAAATGCCCGCCGTCTGGCGGAACGTCAGTTCAGTCGGCAGGGACAGGTAGAAAAACTGCTTGAACTCCTGGAAGGTACCAAAAAAACTGCTCCTAAGGTTTATACCTTGCCTGTGTAAAAATCTCTTGTACGTCCTTGTTGTCCATCATTTCCTGTAAAGTAGCACCCGTTTTATCGTTGTAGCTCTTTACGATCTGCCAGCCCATCCACCGACCGATACGGCCCGGAATTTTGGCGTTGATCTCGGCCACATAAGGTCGCTCGCCCACATAACGCGGCTTGACGATATGGCTGGTTTCGTACAGCAGTTCGCGGTTTACAAAATGAGACCATACCAGTTTAGCGCTTTCCTGAGCGATCTGCAACTCGTCAGTTGTGTAGGCGGTCAGGATGGTATCGGGCAGGCAGGGCAACACCTTATCGGTAAAATAATAGCTCTTTCCGTAGTAGATCATTTCGGCCAGCAGGGTGTTATTCTGCTCCTCGGTTTCATTCCAGCGGTTGGAAAGCAACAGCATACAGTTGGGTACAATGTATTCGCGGCGATACCGGGACATGATGTAGTCATATACCTTAGGCCGGAAGCGGGCATTCTCCCCGATGAAATGCTCCAGGCTGATCACAATGATCTCATCGCTGACAAACAGGTCCAGTCCGAAAGAGCCCAATGCTGAAAAGGCCGCGTATACCTGGGGAGGCTCAAACTGGGGATAGTAGTGCTTAATATAACGAAAAGCCTGGGCAAATTCATTTGCCAGCCAGCCCAGCTCGTCAAATGCTTTCTGCGTCTGCTGGTACAGGGTATCAATGGCAGGGTTATTTATGACATCGTAAATCTGGTCTACCAGGATAGAATCGTGAGGGTACTGGCTGGCATTCATAAAGCGCTCAGTGACCAAGGGATGGCGATCCAGGAAAGCACCGATTTCTTCCTTGTTATCCGCCTCAAAGAGTTCCTGGTCTAGTCTTTCTATGGATACATCTACGTTAATATCTGATACATCTGGGGCATCGTCGCACGAACTGCTACTGCAGGAAAACAAAAAGGCGCAAAAAAGACATATAACAATAACATGAATGTATCTCATTCTATTTTTTTACTTTTGAAACTCATTAGTGCGTTGCCTAATAACGCCGATCGTAAAACTATCATTTTTATGAAGAGAAAAAATACGATATTCCTAGTGCTATCACTTCTGCTGGTTTCATCTCCTGCTTTCTCCCAGTTTGAGCTTGGACTCCAGCTATCTCCATCTTTGTCATTTAATCGCATTGACGATGATGAAGCGAGTGTGGGTCTCTCCACCAACGGTGTGGGAGGACGGATTGCAGCATCCCTGATAGCTGACTTCTACCTCAGAGAGAACTATTATTTACACAGTGGAATATCTTTTGTTCCCAAGCGGGTGGGTATTGAAGATGCCGACAACAACATAGAGGAGTCTTATCGCTTGCAATATCTGCAGTTACCAGCCGCAATCAAGCTGTATACCAATGAGGTAGCGCTGGATATGCGCCTGTACTTCCTGGTAGGGCTTACCCTTGATGTTAAGATACTGGAAGACGAACTAAGCGACGAGGTTAGGTATGTACAGGATTTTCGGCCTATTGATGCCAACGTAATGGTAGCTTCGGGCCTGGAGTATCGCATCGGTTACAGTACAACGATTTATGGTGGGTTCAGCTACCGTCGCGGGCTGGTCAATGTGGTAAAGAACCAGTTCGAGCCTAACGTAGGTAATATCATTATCAAAAGCGATATGTTGAGCCTGGATCTGGGGATTAAGTTCTAAGCAAAAACATCGCTATGGTCGTGTAAAAAGCGGAATTTTCTTACCTTAGGTAGTGTTTTTACTTCTGACCTTATCTTATATGCTACCTAAGATCCATAGATTATTTGTCTTAATACTTAGCGTTAGCATGTCCTCTGTTCAGGCAACTCTCGGTTTGCATCATAGTATGCAGTCGGCAGACAGCACTCAGTTTGAACAGTTATTATCCAAAGCTAATGACTTTCTGTATGATAATGTTTACGACAGTGCAGTGTACTACTATACCAGTATCAAGGAGCAGGCGATACAGGAAAAACACTGGAAAGTAGTAGTTACATGTAATTACAACCTGGCCAGTATTCTTACTGACAAAGGAGAATTTGACCAGTCAGAAGCGTTGCTACTACGAACCATTAAAATCATTGATGAGCATTTTGAAGGACCTATTTCCCTCAGGGCGGATGTGTACTCCTACCTCGGGCACAACTACTCCCAGAAAGCAAATTTTCCTATCGCTCTGTCATACCTCAAGAAGGCAGCGGACATCTATCTTAAGACTGTAGGTGAGGAACATAAGTTTACGGCTCGGGCGTATGCCAGCATGGGTGCCTATTACAACAACCTCGAGCAATCAAATGACTTGGCGATAGCCTCCTTTGAGAAAAGTATAAATATTTTCAAGTCTCTTAACATGCACGAGACACTGGAAATGTCGCGGGTGTACAATGACCTGGCCAACACTTACCAGGATATGGAGCAGAGTCAGCAGGCCCTGCGTTACCACCAGCTTAGCCTGGGCATCAAACAAAAAGTACTGGTAGAGAAGCACTACGAAGTGTCGGTAAGCTATTTTAACCTGGCTCAAAATACGATGACGATGGGTGACGTAGAAGCGAGTATAAACTATTACCAGGAGGCGCTCAAAATAGATATCCACAACTTTGGTCCTGAGCATCGCTGGGTAGCAGAAGACTACTTTAACCTCGCCAACTGCTACAACCTGATCGGTAGCTACGATAAAGCCATTCGCTATGCGCAAAAGTCGGTAGACATGCTCCGGGCCAGCTATGGCGATGAAGATCTGAAGGTAGCCATGGCCATGAATGCGCTGGCCAAGGCATATACCAGCATTGAAGATTACAAAAAAGCCCGATTGCATTTTTCTGATGCGCTCCAGGTATACTCAAAAGTGGCTGATGACTTCCACGTATACGACGCCATCACCGGGAAGGCGCAGGTACTCAATAACCTGGGTACAGTCATGCTTGCAGAAGAAAAGTATGATCAGGCCATTGACTACCATCAGGAGGCGCTAAAAATCTTTACAGGGCTTCAGGATCAGCAAAAAGCTGCGATTGGCGATACGCAGATGTTTTTGGCTACTGCTTACCTTAAAAAAAAGGACCCTGCCACCGCACAGCAATACCTGGATGAAGCACTACAAAATTACGAGCAGAGTGTAGGGCTCCATCACCCGGTCATTGCCGAAGCCAAAAACCTGAGGGGAGATGCCTATCTGCAAAGCCGGGACTACAATCAAGCCCTGCAAGCATACCAACAGGCGTTGGCCTGCTTCTCGCCTGAATTTGACGTCGGCGCCCTCAGTTCATTTCCCGATAAAAACGAACTTCGCTTGGAAGCACGGCTCATTAGCAGTCTGGAAAAGAAAGCACATGCCTTGCGCACGCGCTTCAATCACTCCCGAAATCCGGAGGATTTGCGCCTGGCCTTGTCCAACCTGGTATTTGCCGCCGACCTGGTGGATAGCATGCGCGTCATGTATGTGCAGGAAGGTTCTACCCACAATTCCCTCCGTGATCACCTGACGGTATATGAAAAAGCCATGGGCGTCGCCCGGCGATTGTACGAAATAGAGAAGGATGCAGCCCTGCTGGAAACCGCTTTTTACATGAGTGAGCGCAGTAAGTCCCTGCAACTGCTGGCCTCTCTCAGAGAAGGTGAAGCCCGTAAGTTTTCCGCTGTCCCGGATGCTGTCCTTCAGCAGGAAAAAAAGCTGATGGTAGAACTGGCGCACTACGAAAGTAAGGCGCAGGAAGCCGGGAAAGCTCAGGCACTATGGAGAGATAAGGCGTTTAAGGTGAAGCAATCGTATGACTCTCTCTTGCAGAACATGGCCCTGCGATACCCCGACTACCATGCCCTAAAGTACCAAGCCGAAGTAGTAAGCATAGCACAACTTCAAAACAACCTGCTTGCCAGTGATGAAGTTTTGCTGTCGTATCTCTACGGCGATAGTAGTATCTTTCTGATGGCTGTAAGCGAAAAATCAGTTCAGCTAAAGGAGATTCCCCTGGATCAAAAACTGGAGGGACAGATAGAAAGTCTAAGATCGGCACTCGCTAACAAAAAACCGATCAACAAATTTTCGGCCTCTGCCCGGCAGCTTTATCAGAAGCTATTGGGCCAGGTAAATTTTTCTGCGGAAAAACTGCTCATCGTACCCGACGGCCTTTTGTCATACTTGCCTTTTGAGGTACTGCTTGGTTCGGATATTAAGGAATTCGCTTCTTTTCGGGATTTACCTTATCTGACCAAAACGCATCAGATCAACTACCAATACTCGGCCACGCTGATGCAGGAGCAGAAAAAGCGCGACCGGGAAGCGGCTGAAATGAACTACCTGGCCTTTGCCCCGGACTTCAATCAACCGCTTAACATCCTGGCCTCTGCTGAAACCAACGGTCTTGCTATGCAGGACACGGTACGGGGCCGGTTGTCTGAGCTGCGCGGCACCCGCCGCGAGGTCAAGGAAATAGACCGCTGGATGTCGGGGAAGTTTTTTGAAGGTGAACAGGCCAGCGAAGAAAATTTTAAAGAGTTGTCAGGGCGCTACAAAGTACTCCACCTGGCGACCCATGCCATTGTAAATGATCAGTACCCCATGAATTCCCGTCTGCTGTTCACCCCTTCCGCCGATTCACTTGAAGATGGCAACCTGCACGCCTGGGAACTCTACGGCCTGCAGCTGGAGGCCGATATGGTGGTACTCTCGGCCTGTAATACCGGATACGGTAAGATACAGCGCGGCGAGGGCGTGATGAGCCTGGGGCGGGCTTTTGCCTACGCTGGTTGCCCCAGCGTGGTAATGAGCCTTTGGCCGGCGCAGGACCAGGCTACCGCTGATCTGATGGGCTACTTCTACGAAGCCATCGCTGACGGTATGGAGAAAGACGAAGCCATGCAGGCTGCCCGTCTTCGCTACCTGGAGGAGGCCGACGACCTGCTGAGCCACCCCTTCTACTGGGCAGGATTTGTGGTGCAGGGTGAGCCCGATGCGCTTACCTCATCATTTACCGTTTCCGATGTGCTCCCTTACTCGGCAGTTGCCCTGCTACTGATACCCATACTCGTACTGAGACGAAAAAAGATTTTCGGTAGAGGGTAACCTTCTGCCTACCTACGCAACTAATATTTTGAAGTGAACCAGAAACCATCTACCGATCAGCTGCTGGAGGGTATCCGACAGAGAGACCGGCGTATACTGCGGCAAATTTATGAAGCTTACTTTCCTATGATAAGTAAGCTCATTCAAAATAATAGCGGTTCCGAGGAAGATGCCCAGGATATTTTCCAGGATGCGCTCAGTATGGTGTACGAGAAAATCCGGCAGGATCAACTACATTTTAATTGTACTTTCAAAACCTACCTCTATGCCGTATGCCGAAACATGTGGCTCATGGTACTGAGAAAGAAAAAAACGGAAGGGGCTGTGATGAAAGATACTGAAAGTGATGAAGTAATGGACAATAGCCTGATCCAGGATATGACTTACGCCCGGCGGAAGCAGGTGTTTAAAACACACCTGGAAAACCTGGGAGATGATTGCCAGCGTGTCCTAAAAATGTTCTTTGCCGGTAACTCACTCAAGCACATTGCCGGACAGATGGGATTTACCGAGGCTTATGCCAAGAAAAGAAAATTTGTTTGTCAGCAGAAGCTCATTGCTGCTATAGAGCAGGATGTGCTTTTTCGTGAATTAGCAGAGTATTAGCATGAAACCACAAACTATGGAACTGATTGAACGCTATCTGAATGATGAGCTTTCTGCTGAAGAAAGGAAACAGGCGGAGCAACGTATGTCCTTTGATCCGGAATTTAAAAGGAAGCTGGAAGTCTTTCGCGAATTCCAGCAGATGTACAGTGAAGAAAGTCAGTCCTTTCGGACGTTGCTGAAGGAGGTAGACGAGGAGTACCAGCAGGACAGAAAGCCGAAGAATAGCTACTGGCTGATCGCTGCTTCAGTGAGTCTCATAGGTCTACTAGCGGCTGCTTATTTTCTCTTCCTCAGCCCCGCACCCCAGCCCGAAGAACTGTATGCGCAGAACTTCAGTCTGCCAGCGGACAATCTTACGGTGCGTGGTGATGAGGATCAGCAATTGCTCAACGAAGCCATGGTCCTGTACAGTGATCGGCAGTTTGATGAGGCCCTGCAGCGCTTTGATGCCTGGGAGGCGCAGCATACCGACAGTATCCCCGTCATGTTCTACAGTGCAATAAGCCAGATGGCACTGGGAGAGATGAAGCCGGCGATCACCCAGTTACGGGCAATTACCCTGGACAGGTCTGCCAATGCATCTTACAGCGCGGCTTCACATTGGTATCTGGCACTGGCTTATCTTAAGGCCAAACAAGTTAGCGAAGCCAGGAGCTTGCTGCAAGATTTGGCCGGGGTAAGCAGTTCTTATGCCACCAAAGCCCGCAATCTACTGGACCAGCTCTAAAAAAATTATTAAAAATATGTTGCCCAAGGGGTAACCTTTTGATTTTACCCGCAACCAAGAAGAACAAACAGCAATTGTATTTCCAGAAATTAAATAATTGCATTCAAACTACACCTCTATGAGATTCAGACAATTTACCATTACACTCCTTTTCCTCGGCTTGCTATCCACAGCAGCCATAGCCAGAGGACCAGGCTTAGGATTCACCTTTTTTCCAGCGGTAGGAGCTGATCGCTTTGCTACTTATTTTCCTGCCAGTCTCTACCTGGAGCCAGGCATAGGAGCGGGCGTCTGGTACCAGTCGGACCAGCTCAACATGGAAGGGCAGCGGCTACCGCTGATGGCTTTCCTGGAAGTCAGTAAAGATCTGAGTCCGCTCTCGTACGGTATTAGCTATAATGGTTATACTTCCTACCGACAGCGTGATTTTATACTGAATCCTGAATACGCCTCCCTCTACGCTCGCTACTCGGTAAGTCGTCTGTTTAAGTTCATTCCTCCCGCTTTTGATGTCTTTGCGATGGCAGGCGTCAGTGGATGGCGGGCCGAGTTGCGGGATGAACGCGATCCCCAGTTTCAATCATCCCAGCCGGTACAGTTTGATGCCGGGGTAGGCTGGATGGCCGGTGCAGGAGTCCGCTACTATTACAAAAACCTGGGCATAGGTGCCCAGTGGAATTATCATAACGCTCAGGGTAACTACCTAATTTCTGATGATGAAGCAGGTGTCGGGGTAGAAGTGGGGGCTGCCCAGGCGCAGATCACCCTCAGCTACCGCTTTCGACTGGGTGACCCAATCAAATGTCCAACTTTCCGCTAAATAACCAGAACTATGAATAAGCTATTATCCACTACTCTTTTGTTACTGTTCTTTTGCACAGCTTCCGTATTTTTCGGCTGCAATCGGCAGGAAAATGATTTTGACCGTAAAATCAACGCGGCTGCGATTAACGACTTCCTGGATACCATTCCGGTTTTTCCTGCTCCTCAGCCTGCTTCAAAAACGGAAGGAGAAATTTCCTACTCTGAAGATCAGACATCCGGTGGATATGATGTGCTCTGCGAAAGACAGCAGTTTGAGCAGACTTTTGTTTTGGACAATCTTACGCTCAATGCTTTTGACAACACTACTGCCACCAATACAGCCGCCCTTTATCCCGGCGCCATTATCAAGCTCAAAGACCTGCGGGATATCGGCGATCTCAATACCATTGGTGGCTACGAACGCCAGCCCGTACAGATTAACAGTACGCTGGGCGATTTCAGGGTGGTGGATGATCCTTCCAGCCGCGGTAACGTGGATAAGATGATCAAGGAGATAGAAGGGCAGGGTGAATCTTTTGCCGCCAATATCAACTATCAAGTGGTAAAAGCTTATTCTATGGAACAGGCCATGTATTCCCTGGGTATTGATGCCCGGTACCTGGGTAATTCGGTCAGTTCAAAATTTAGCGTAGAGAAAGAAGTAGAGAAGAAAAGTGTCTTCATCAAATTCTTCCAGGTGTATCACACCGTATCCATCAGCCGTCCGGCACGGGCCGCGGATTTTTTCGGCAACTCCGTCACTAAGGAAGACCTGCAGGAGGTCATTACTGTTGACAATCCCTTAGGATACGTAGAGGAGGTAGCTTATGGAAGAGTACTGGTGGGCAACTTTACCTATACCGGTACGGCTTACAGGTCGGCTTTTGAATTGGAGACTGAGGTAAGGAAGGGCCTGGCCAGCGGAAGAGGCAGGTTTGAAACTGAAAATCGCGAACTATCAGAAAACTCCACCTTTACGGTAGCTATACTAGGCGGGGATGCGCAGGAAGCCGCTAAAGTTTCCGGCTCCGGGACAGAAGCACTGAGGAAAGCGTACGACTTCCTGGCTGAAGGAGGAAAAGACCGCTCTCTAGGTGTACCTGTGCAGTACAAGGTTCGCTACCTGGGCAATGACCAGCTATTTGCCATAGGCGGGTCAGCGGGCTTTGAGGCACCCGAGTGTGATGTGTTGAATAACCATGTGACAATTACTAGTATAAAGCTTACCAAGTTTCCTCCCCATAAAAATAAGGATGACGATACATGGGATGATATCGCCGTTGGAGATAACAAGCAGCCTGATATTTTTCCAATAGTCTACAGACGAGTCGAATCAGGATGGAGCACTGAGCTTGACCTCAGAAACAAAAAGAAAGAAAACATCTCAAGTGATGAACTGCCAATAAATTTCGGTACCAGTTTCCCCATTGCCCGAAATCAATTGAGAAACACATTTAGAGTCACCATCTGGGACGACGATAGAACAGAACTTGACATAGGTGAAGCTGAGTTTGAGAGGATCGGAAATATTGATTTCGACCTTGCTCAACATTTAAGAACTGCCAATAATCCCCAACCAGCATCTCCATACCCAACTGAATTGATGCTTAATCAAGGATCATGCAGCATAGAAATATTCTTGGACTGGGAATCTAAACCGCAGTAAACAGGTGTATGTGTATGATAAGGCGCGTTTTCTTCGGAGAACGTGCTTTTATTGTTTAAGCCATACCGAAGAACGCTGAAGATTTGTTATTTCTTGGAGACAAAGCTCACGTGAAATATTGGATTAATCGCCGCTTTCTTTTTTATTCATCTTGATGAAAAAGCTGATCTTCCTGATTGTATCTGCATTGTTTT
>CAZZGE010000098.1:0-2660 GCA_964653665.1 uncultured Porifericola sp.
ACTACGCAATGAACCGCGACCTCATCTTTCTCGCAAAAACACCTTTTCTACTGGCTACTCTTGTTCTTCTTACAGCCTGCTCAAAACCACAGCCGGAACCACCCAATATTCTCTTCTTCTTTGTAGACGACATGGGCTGGCAGGAAACTTCTGTCTCTTTTCATACCAAAGCTACTGAACTGAACCAGCGCTACCATACGCCCCATATGGAAACCCTGGCCAGTGAGGGTATCAAGTTTACGCAGGCTTACGCTTACGCGGTTTGCTCTCCTTCCCGGGTCAGCATTATGACCGGAATGAACGCGATGCAACACCAGGTTACCAACTGGACTTTGCGTAAAGACGTATCGCCCGATACGGAAGATCCGAATATTGAGCCTGCCGTATGGAACGTAAACGGACTGAGCGATACCGTAGGTGTGGACCGTACCATCGTGGTAGAACAGACGCTTCCCAAACTTCTGAAGCAGTCAGGATACAAAACCATCCATGTTGGGAAAGCCCATTTTGGCGCTGTGGATACTCCCGGAGAAAACCCACTTAACCTGGGCTTTGATATCAACATTGCCGGGCATGCGGCGGGCGGACCGGGTAGCTATTACGGCGATAAAAATTTCAGTGCGGTATGGCGCGATGGGTCCGCGATATGGGATGTACCCGGTCTTGAAAAATACCACGGACAAAAAATTAACCTCACCGAAGCCCTTACCCGGGAAGCGGCTGCCGCAATGGAACAGGCAGTTGAGGAAGAACAGCCTTTTTACCTTTACCTGTCACACTACACGGTGCACGCGCCCTGGGAGGAGGACCGGAGGTTTTACCAGAAGTACCTGGACCAGGGGCTTGATGAATTCAGTGCCATGCGCGCTTCCATGTTAGAGAGTATGGATAAGTCGCTGGGTGATATGCTCAACAAGATCAAAGAACTGGGCATAGAGGATAATACACTGGTCATCTTTATGTCAGACAATGGTGCGCCCAAGCAGGTAGCCCTGAATAAGCCACTGCGTGGACATAAACTTACGCCTTACGAAGGTGGGGTACGCGTGCCCATGATCGTCAAATGGCCGGGTATTACTGAGCGAGGCTCTGTGAATGATCAGTACCTCATGATTGACGATATTTTTCCAACTCTGATGGATGTAGCCGGTATAGCAGAAGAGCAGTATGCTGAGCAGGTAGATGGCGTGAGCCTGGTTCCTTTGTTTAGGGGAGAAAATGTTCCTGCTATGGAAGAACGCCCTATCTACTGGCATTTTCCGCACACTTACGATCAATATCCTTACAGCTCGGTGCGTAAAGGGAAGTGGAAGCTGATTTACCTGCACACGAATCATAGACTGGAACTCTACGATTTATCACAGGACATTGGCGAAGCGCAAAATGTGGCTAAAGACCATCCCGAACTGACCCGTGAGCTGGCTCGTTTGCTCACTGCACGTTTACAGGAAAGTGGCGCCGGTATGCCTGTTGACAAGCGTACCGGCCAAGCCGTTGCGTATCCTGATGAGGTTTTGAAAGCATTATTCGCCACGCGATAAGAAGACCGAAGCCTACTCACTCCGCAGGCAATCTACCGGATTGACCCTGGCTGCTCTGAAAGTCTGAAGGCTTACGGTGAGCCATGCAATGAGCAGCACCAGGACACCTACTCCTACAAAATACCACCACTGAAGATCAATCCGGAAGGCAAAGCCGGAAAGCCACTGCCGGGCAACCAGGTAACTGCCGGGAATGGCAATGAGGATGGCGATCAGTACTGTTTTGATAAAATCGCGGGAGAGCAAGTAGACGATGCCAAGCCTGCCCGAACCTAGTGCCTTACGGATACCGATTTCTTTGGTACGCCGTTCCGCTGTAAATGCGGCCAGTCCGAAGAGTCCCAGGCAGGAGATGAGAATACCCAAGACAGCAAAGTAGCGGGAGAGGGTAGAAACCCGCTGCTCAGCAGCATACAATTCCTGGTAGTCAGCGTCTACAAAGTTAAAGTCAAAGGCGTAGCCGGGATTGAACTGCTGGTACAAATTGGTCATAGCGGCTAGCGCTTCTCTCTCACTACCCGACTCCAGGCGCGCCAGAATTAGTTGTGACCAGTTGTCCAGTTTAAAGAACAGCGGCTTCACTTCCTGGTGCAGTGATTCAAAATGAAAATTCTCAACCACCCCGACGATGGTCCGGTCATCTCCCCAGAGGTTAACGGTAGCGCCGATAGGTTCTTCCAGTCCCATGAGTTCTACGGCTTTTTCATTGAAGATGATGGCTGAACTATCGGAACCAAAGTCGCGGGAAAAACTCCGGCCCGCCGCTACCTCCAGGCCCAGGGTTTCTATCATATCGTAGCCTACGCTGAAGTTCTGGAATTGTACAATCTCGTCAGGATTTTTGCCCGGCCAGCTCAGGCCCACCGTTGCGTGGTCGTTATTGATCAGTGGATTAGAAAGGGTGCTGGCGTTTTGTACTTCCGGTAGTTTTTTTAGCTCCTGCAGAAAGGTTTCAGATTTTTGTGCTATCGCACCTTCTGCAGGAAAGGTGATGAGCTGTTCTTTGTTGTAGCCCAGGTTTTTAGACTGTACAAAACTGATCTGCTCGTACACTATCCAGACCGCCACGATCAGCATGGCCGATAGGCTAAACTGCAGGATGACCAGACCTTTGCGGGC
>CAZZGE010000098.1:2760-15933 GCA_964653665.1 uncultured Porifericola sp.
CCACGATCAGCATGGCCGATAGGCTAAACTGCAGGATGACCAGACCTTTGCGGGCAAAAGCCTCCCCTCTGCCGCTTTTGACTTTGCCTCGGAGAATGGCGACCGGGTCAAACGATGATAGGTAAAAGGCCGGGTAACTACCGGCGAACAGCGCGGTGAGCAGTACGATAAGCACGGTTCCGATCAGCAATTGAGGACTCAGGCTAAGACCCAGTTCCTTATCGGTAATGTTGTTAAATTCCGGCAAAAGCAGGCTGACCATCAGAAAAGCCGCCAGCAGTGAGAACAGGGTCAGCAGCAACGACTCGGTCAGGTACTGCACGACCAGCGGAGATCGCCCTACCCCCATGCTCTTCTTGACGCCTACCTCCCTGGCACGGCGGGTAGCCCGTGCAGTGGAGAGGTTCATAAAATTGATACAGGCAATAAGTAGAATGAAAATGCCGATCAGGGAAAAGAGCCGTACGTACTCAATGCGGCCGCCGGTCTGCAGGCCGTTTTCGTAGGTGCCGTAAAGATAGGCATCCGAATAGCTGCGTGCTTCCAGGCTGCGGAACTCACCATGACCTGAACGGGTGTTGATGTAGTCATCAATTTTGTCGTTAAATTCATTAATATCCGCTTGCTCATTGAGTACCACATAGGTGCGCGGACCGGTATTGCCCCAGGAGGTAACCCAGGGCATCGTTTCTTTGAACACTTCAAAAGAGACCACAAAGTCAAACTGGGAAGAAGAGTTTGCAGGCGTACCGGCGAATACGCCGCTGACGATGGCCTGCTCCTCATAGGTCAGGATACTCCATTCCAGTTCTTTACCTACGATGTTCTCAGTGGTATTGAAAAGCTGCATGGCCAGTTCTTCTGAAATCACGATGCTATGCTTGTCGTTTAGCACCTGATCAGGATCACCCTGCAGCAGTTCGTAGGAAAAAACATTGAAAAAATCCCCACCAACATACTGTCCGCGGGCCTTGAACTGCTTCTCGTCATATTCCAGGTTAAAGCCGGAAAACCAGGTGGCAGGGGCTACCGTCGTGGCGTATACCACCTCCGAAAAGTCTTCCAGCAGGGCCTCGGCCAGCACGCCAACGGTCCCTTCAATGGTGATGATCTCATTAGCCTGTTCCTGGTGCTCAATCACCTGGTAGAGGCGGGCGTCGTTCTCATGAAATTTGTCTATGCTGAGTTCGTTGCTTACCCAGAGGTAGATCATCAGGGCGCAGGCCAGGCCAGTGGATAGGCCGGTCAGGTTGATGAGAAAAGAACCTCGGTGTTTTTGGAAATTGCGCAGGGCAATCAGAAAGTTGTAACGTATCATATCAGGGTGGGTTAGTGTGTTGCTTGTCTGAAAAGAGCGGATAAAAGCCGGACGAAAATGTCGCAGCACATTCCAGTAGAAAGCGCATCGGGCTTTCCGCTCCGACTCTTCGTACTGCATTTCGTAGACCTCTACCAGGTTACCTTCTATCTCTTCTAGGTAATTCTCATGGCAAAACCAGCGGAGGAAGCGCAGTGCGTATTTAGGGGGCTCGTGGTGTTGCATAAGTTATATTTAACAGACAAGCATTAGAGCTTGTACTCCGCGATTCTGTCTATAGAAAAAAGGACTAACTCCACTTCTTTATCAAGCATATCGGCCAGTTTTAACCAATTAGCTTCAAAAAGGTCCTGATCCTTGGTAACCACAATTCTACTCTCCTCTACAGCAATCTGGACTATCTCTTTGTCTTTCAACAAGTGACCACTAGGGTAATCGGTAGTATGCCTGGAATCACCACTTTTTGATGAAAGGTATTTGGACAAACTCGAAGGTAATTGAGTATCTATGATAAATTTCAACATTTAAGCCACGTTTGAGGGGCTGATGCTCAGAGTGTTCACCATGCGAGATGCAAAAGTGAGGCAGGCTTGTACATCTTCCTTTTCAAGATATGGGTAGTCGCTCAGGATTTCCTCCTCGCGCATGCCGGAGGCCAATAAATCTAGCATTTGGGCTACGGTAAAACGCATATTTCGTATGGTAGGCTTTCCTTTGCATACCTCCGGATTTATGGTAATTCTTTCTAAGCTATTCATAGCGATCAATGTTTTGTGAGTACTTAACAAGTAGTCTCATCACCCAAAAGAGATCTTGGGAATTTGCTGGTAGAGGCTCTGGCGCAGCGAGTAGCGGTAGTCCAACATCCGCTTACCTAGTGCCGTAATGATATAAAACTTCTTTCGGCGGCCGCCCCGCTCAGCGGTAATGCCACCAAATCGTGATTTGACAAAGCCCTTCTCCTCCAGGCGCTTCAGTGACACATGGATGGCGCTGATATTGAGTTTCTTGTCCAGTTTCTCCTCTAGCCCTTCCATGATGGAAACGCCGTAAGCGACATCGTGCTGAGCAGCGACTACCAGTAATACCAGTTCTTCAAAATCTCCCAGGGATGGTTCAGCCATAGTATGTTTATTTACTTAACATTCGCTAAAGTAATCATTAGTTTTATATTTGTTAAGTAAATGGGCGAAATTAATCAGAAAAGATTACTATGCGCCATTCAACCCGTTTTTTGGGGTTTATCTGTGTTCAATACTTAGTGGTTCACGCTGAGGTATTTCTGATGGAGTCAGAGGGGGCCTAAATAGTAAGCATCGTGGTGCGCACCGGTGTCAGTCCTCAGGGTATGTCATCTCTGTGATGATTTGCTGATGCTGGGGGTACTGCTTAATTAATTCACTGCGATGGGCCATTTCAAAGTCCCGGAAGTCAAAACCGGGTGCCACAGTACAGCCCACCAGCCCGTAGGAAGACACATCAAGCATGCGGGAGCCAAACCAGGTACCGCCGGGCACAACAAACTGAAAAGTCTCCCCTTTGTCGGGATCACCGCCCAGGTGTTGGGTTTTGAGCTCCCCGTTGTGCTCCAGCATCATTACTTCTACGGGACTGCCAGCGTAAAAGTGCCACATCTCGTCGTAACGGATACGGTGAAAGGCAGAGAACTTGTCTTCCAGTAGCAGGAAGTAGATACCTGTGCTGTAGGGGCGATCCAGCGTATCAATTTTACCTTCGGAGCGGTAGGTCTCAGCATAAAATCCTCCCTCCGGATGCGGCTTCATATTCAATTGGTCTATCCAGTACTGGGGGTCAGATGTCATAGCTATTTTTTGTTTGGTTTTTCGTACACCGTCTTGCCCTGCGGGTCCCATTCTTTGATGATGTAAGGAGCCGTATCAGTAAAAGGATCGTCGGAGTATTTGATCTGCTTTTTGGGTAGCCGGCGTTTTTCGTAGTTGTAGTACTCTGTCCACAGGCCTACCTTCTGCCCCTGTTGGTACTCACCTTCCACAGCTACCACGCCATTGTCGTAAAAGTAGTAATAGTATCCCTCTTTTTGTCCGTATTCTATCGGTATCACTTCCTTAAGCTTGGTACGCTCTTCCCGGTCGTAGTAGGTGATCTCGGAGTCGCGGGGCCAACCCTTAGAGTACTTTTCTTTGTCCAGCAGAATGTAATCCCGATTGTAGCGGGTCCAGCGGCCGTGCTTGGTGCCTTTATAAAAAATACCTTCTTCCAGAACTTCTCCTTCGTCGGTCATTTTTTTGTAAGGTCCATGGAGTATCTGGGCTTTATCCTCCCGGATGTTGCGAGTGGTACGAATCTGTTTACGTTTGGTATCGTACCAGTAAATATCCCGTACGTAGGGATCGGGCTCTTCGTAATCTTTCAGATAAGAAAAAGTCTCGATAATCACTCGCTGTCCGTACCCCGACTCAGTATAGCCCTTCTTGGTTTTGATGTCGTAAAAGACATTTCGCTTGCGCTTCTTTTCCTTCTTATTAGAAGTTTCTTCTTCCTCTTCTTCCTCAGCGTCCAGGTTGATTGTCAGAGGCACTTTGGTGGTCGGGTCCAGGATGAACTGTCCTGCGGTATCCAGCGGAAGGGGTTCCTCTTCCGAAGTCTGAGCCAGGCTACACCAGCAGGGGAACACACTAAGCATGCTGACCGACAGCAAAAGACGCATCATAAATCCAGGGATCTTTATAATGTGCATAACGAAACATAAGCCTTTGTAGTGTAAAGCAGAACAGTTTGTTAAAAGGAACTGAGCCATGACTAAGTTCCGGTTTTTCTGCATTTGGCAAAAGTGATGATAGGTTTTAGCATAGATTTTACTATAGTGAATTTTCATTACCTGCCTAACTACGGATGGAACGAACATTTACGGTTGTCTTTTGTAGTTTTGTAAATGAGTCCCGATGACTTTTTAACCCTTAATCATTTCTGTTCAAATTATGGATCCAAGAAGTAAAGAATTTCTGGTACAATATCTTAATAATGCATCGCCTACCGGCTTTGAAGCCTCCGGACAGCAGTTGTGGCTGGACTACGTGAAGCCCTTCACCGACAGTTATTTTACCGATGTGTACGGTACGACCGTAGCGGTGGTCAACCCGGATGCAAAGTACAAAGTAGTGATAGAAGCGCACGCTGATGAGATCAGCTGGTTTGTGAACTACATCTCTGACGATGGGTACATTTACGTGCGGCGTAACGGAGGCTCTGATCATCAGATTGCACCTTCCAAAAGAGTAAATATCCACACCCGCAAGGGCATTGTCAAAGGGGTTTTTGGCTGGCCGGCTATTCATGTGCGTGATAATAAAAGCGAAGAAACCCCCAATCTCAAAAACATTTTTATAGATATAGGGTGCAGCAGCAAGGATGAAGTCCTGGAAACTGGAGTACATGTAGGCTCAGTGATCACATTTGACGATGAGTTCATGGAACTCAACGATTGCTATTTTGTGGGCCGTGCACTGGACAACCGCATCGGAGGCTTTATGATTGCTGAAGTCGCCCGCCGACTGAAAGAAAATCAGCAGCAATTGCCGTTTGGTCTTTACGTTGTCAACTCAGTGCAGGAAGAAGTGGGGCTGCGGGGGGCGCAGATGGTAGCGCATCGCATTAAGCCGGACGTAGCCATTATCACCGATGTATGCCACGACACAGCTTCGCCTATGTACAATAAAGTCACTAGCGGCGACCAGAAGGCCGGGCAGGGGCCGGTGCTTACCTACGGGCCTGCCGTGCAGAATAATCTACTCAATATGGTCATTGACACCGCTGAGAAAAAAGAGATTCCTTTTCAGCGGGCATCTGCTTCGCGGGCTACCGGTACGGACACCGACGCTTTTGCTTATTCCAACGAGGGAGTGGCATCGGCACTGATCTCTCTGCCCCTGAAGTATATGCATACCACAGTAGAAATGACGCATAAGGAGGATGTAGAAAATGTGATCCGACTTATGTACGAGTTTTTGTTGCAACTGGAGGATGGTTATGACTTCCGGTATATTAAATAAGTAAATAATGGTTTATCGGTCCGGGCAGTTGGCCCGGGCCGTTTGCTTTATTGATACTGGCTATGGGCAGAGATGACTGAAAATCTTTCCTGAAACGTAATTTTTTTTGCCGGTTATCAAGAATAGCCACTGCTTATTTTACACTTCTGTCATTTTGCCTTATGTTCATGCTGAATACGAATACAACTACTCATGGCAGAAGCAAAACTCAAACAGACACTTGGCCCGGTTTTACTCTGGGGGATCGGAGTAGGGCTGGTTATTTCGGGAATGTACTTTGGCTGGAATCTGGGACTGGCTGAAGGCGGTACTCTTGGGCTGGCTGTAGCCACCTTCTTCATTGCGCTCATGTACGTCACTTTCACTTTCAGTTATTCGGAACTGGCCTGTGCGATCCCTAAAGCAGGTGGGGCATTTGACTACGCAGACCGGGCACTGGGCAAACGAATGGGCTTCTTCGGAGGTATGGCACAGATCATTGAGTTTGTCTTTGCTCCCCCAGCCATTGCCGCTGCCATTGGCGCTTACTTCCATATCTACTTTCCGAACCTACCCACACTGGGCATTGCCATCGTAGCATATGCATTGTTTACGCTGCTCAATATTTCGGGGGTAAAGGCTGCCACTACTTTTGAACTTGTGATTACAATACTGGCCGTGGCCGAACTCCTGATCTTTGCCGGAGTTACACTCCCGGAGTTTGAATTTGCCAACCTGCAGCAGAACGCCCTGCCCAACGGTTGGGGAGGGGCTTTCGCTGCCATTCCTTTCGCCATCTGGTTTTTCCTGGCCATAGAAGGCGTAGCCAACGTAGCAGAAGAAACGGTTAACCCCCAGCGTAATGTGATACTGGGCTTTGGCTCAGCTATTTTTACCCTACTGTTGCTTTGCATCCTGACATTCACTTCTTCGGTGGGCGTAGCCGGCTGGGGTGCAGTCGTCTATCCACCTGGGGGTGGAGAGGCATCGGATTCCCCCCTACCACTGGCCCTCTCTTACGTGGTAGGCGACAGTAGTTGGCTGTACCACCTCCTCATATCGGTGGGGCTGCTGGGACTGATTGCCTCTTTTCACGGTATTATCCTGGCGGCGGGCAGGGCTACTTTTGAGTTTGGTAGAGTGCGCTATGTGCCTAAGATTCTGGGTAAAGTACACCCTCGCTTTCAGACACCAGCCAACGCCCTGGTGGCCAACATGGTCATCGGTATCATTGCCCTGCTGAGTGGTAAGACCGGGGAAATCATCACCATTGCCTGCTTTGGTGCCCTTACACTCTATATTATCTCTATGATCAGCTTTTTTGTGTTACGAAAGCGTGAACCGGAGATGGAGCGGCCTTTTCGCACACCTTTTTACCCGGCTTTTCCGGCTATCGCACTGGTTATCGCTACTGTTGCACTGATTGCTATGACGATCTACAACCCACTGATCGCACTTGTCTATTTTGGTATCATGCTGCTGGCCTACGGCTATTTTCACTTTTTTGTGCTGAGGAAAGATAAAAAGGTAGCGGAATTAGCCGGAAGGCAATCGTAAAAAGTTATCAGGGGCCTGAGGTGAAGGTCATCTACAAAATCACCTATCCTAGTGGTAGGATACATCGGTAAAGACCTGACCAATACACTCAACTATTTTGCAGTGCCAACAGCAAAGTCATTGAAGCAGATTTTATCCGGGCAGAAAGGCGAGATTTTACTATCAGGAAGCAACCTTATCTGGGAATCGGACTCTGCTGCAGACCGAGAGGTAAGCGACAAGGAAGTTGAGTTGATCAGAGCATATCAGGCGAATTACCCAAAAGCAGGATGTAATCGCTAGACGCCCTTCACCCAATAAATATTTTTTGCGATTTCTGATGACTTTTCAGAGCTCTACCAATACATCCACTGTAAACCTTATTGACAACAGACCATCGCTACATGGGCTACTTCCCAAAAGTAGTTTTATCAGCTGCTAAAGGTATCGGCTATGGAAATGTATTAACCCTTTGTAGTGCATCGTTAAAAGATAATGCTGACGCGCTTGTCGAAGCCATCCGGTCTAATGCACTCATGGAGAATGAGCGTGGAGATCCAGAACTGTTGTTAAGTCAGATCAGTGACTGACTGCTTGACTTATTTACACACGTTCATACTGCCGGAACAGAGGCAGAGCACTATGAGAAAGAAATTCCGCCACTGTATGGAGGTCTGAGGGTAGAGGAAGTCGGTAGTGTGATAGAACACCAATATTGTAGTGCGTTTGATGATTATATGATTTGGGCGTTCATCTTAGACAAGCAGGCTACCGAATGGACAGAAGTATGAATTGGGCATCCCTGGATATACTACCGGATTGATGGCCCTTTCATTTATTTGTCAGACTACTGTGAGAATATTCCGAAAAGTGCGGAGTGTAGGTTTGCCTTTGATAAAAATGATTTTCTTAGTGTACTACGTACCCGGGTGAACGAGGCGCAGGTCTTTAAAGACAGACTGAACAAGTCGTAAAGCGGGGTAGATTTTCAAAACAAAGATATCTTGATAGACATTTTGATTACTGTGTATCCCTGGTCTGCTCAAGCTAATTTTTACCTTCATTCACAAAAAAAGCGGCCCTGTGCAGAACCGCTTTTCTATTTCGATGAAAGGTCGGGGCTAGTTGCTCCCGCCCACGGATGAATTGTCATTCCTTTTCTTTTGCATTGGATTAGGGCCTGATGTGCCGCGAGCGTTCATTTCACTTTTGAAAATTTCAAAGCGAGTAGGTAAGACACGCTCGGGGAAAAAGTTATTGGTCTCGTTGATATCAGCAGTCTCCCGGTAAGGATCTAGTCGTAATTGAACAACTGTTTTATCTTTGGCAAATACTTTAGTCGCTTTCTCAGCATTGTAACGCCAGATTTCGGCCGGGATGCGTTCTATCTCAGTACTACCATCTTCGTAAGTCCATTCTAGGATCACCGGCATCACCAGTCCCCCAATATTTCTGAAGTCAACTTCGTAAAAGTTCATGCCTGACTCCAGCAGCTCACGCTCTTCATCGTTCAGTCTGCTTACAAATTCTTCGTATGCTTCTATGTCTTCCTGCTCTATCGCGAAAGGGTCATAAGAACTGTAGAAGTCACGCAGAGCAGGGTCAGCCTCTACCGCGGTAGTAGGCACATCGTCTTTATTGTACATCTGGCTGATATGCTTTTCTTCCTCCTCGTACTGCTGGCGGGCAATTGGATTTTCTGTGCGGGGATCTCGGGTGTCTATCTGGAAATATTTCACATCATCAATGCTGATATCTACATGATCAACCGTGTAGAACCAGCCTCTCCAAAACCAGTCCAGGTCAGTACCGGAAGCATCTTCCATGGTGCGGAAAAAGTCGGCGGGTTCGGGATGTTTGAAGGCCCAACGGGTAGAGTACGTTTTGAAAGCATGGTCAAATAACTCACGGCCCAGTACGGTTTCACGCAGGATATTCAGCGCGGTAGCCGGCTTAGCATAAGCGTTGGGCCCTAAATTTTGTACCTGATCAGAATTGGTCATGATCGGGCTAATCTGCGACTTATCTCCGCTCATGTAGGGTACGATCTTATGAGCCGGGCCACGACGTGCCGGGTAGTCTCTTTCCCACTCCATCTGGGTGAGATACTGTACGAAGGTGTTGAGTCCTTCGTCCATCCAGGTCCACTGGCGCTCATCAGAGTTAACAATCATGGGGAAGAAGTTGTGACCTACCTCGTGGACAATTACGCCGATCATGCCGTACTTGATACGTTCGGAGTAAGTACCGTCAGGCGCTGGACGGCCGTAATTAAAGCAGATCATCGGATACTCCATGCCATTAGTAGCTTCCACAGAAATGGCAACCGGATAAGGGTAAGGGATGGTGTACTTGGAATAGGTCTTGAGCGTATGGGCTACCACTTCGGTAGAGTACTGCCCCCAAAGAGGATTGGCTTCTTTGGGATAGTAAGACATCGCCATAACAGTCTTTCCATCAATGTTTACGCCCATAGCATCCCAAATGTACTTACGAGAAGAGCCGAAAGCGAAGTCACGGACGTCTTCAGCCTGGTAGACCCAGGTCTTCTTATCATCAGCGCGGCGCTTTTCCTTTTTTTCAGCTTCTTTCTGGCTTACGATCACCACCGGCTTATCGGCGGTTTTGGCCTCTTCAAACAGATCCTGCTGCTCTTCGGTCAGTACATCGTCAGGGTTTTGCAGGGTTCCGGTAGAAGCTACAATGTGGTCAGCGGGTACAGTGATCGCCACTTCGTAGTCGCCGAAAGTGAGGGCGAATTCACCGCGACCCAGAAACTGCTTGTGCTGCCAGCCATTGTGGTCGTCGTAGACAGCCATGCGGGGGAACCACTGGGTGATGGTGTAAAGATAGTTACCATCTCCAGGAAAATACTCATATCCTCCACGACCGCCCATGAGGTTACGGTCGTTGATGTTGTAGTACCAGTCTACCGAGAAGGTAAGCTGTTCGCCAGGTACCAGAGGTTCAGGAATATCAACCCGCATCATGGTGCGGTTGATGGTGTAGGGCAGGTCGTTGCCATCGGCATCTTTCACCGACTGTATTTTATGGCCGCCGTCAAAGTCGTATCCCATAATCGCTTCCAGGTTATCCACGTTCATCCGGTCAGAGATACTGTTAGTACGAGTCTTGTAGGTATCGGAATCTTCGGCACGTACGTTCTGGTCAAGCTGCAACCAGAGGTAGTTCAGCACATCGGGCGAATTATTGTGATAGGTAATGGTCTCTGAACCGGTGAGGCGCTGGATGTCATCGTCTACTTCACACTCAATCTTATAATCAGCGCGTTGCTGCCAGTATTTATGGCCGGGTGCTCCCGAACCGGCGCGGTACACGTTAGGCGTAGGCAGCATGGCCGACCCCAACTGTTCAAACTTATCAGTATGTTTTCGCTCCTGTGCTGGTAAGATATGTACTACAAGCAACAGGAAGCCAAAGGATAGGAGTAGGTATTTCATGGGTATTAGTTTATGTACTATTTACTGTCAAAATCAATTACAGGATACTTTGTTTATTTGGTAAAGAATAAAAATCGCAAAATTTTATGGAAATCACCAGAAGTGAGTTTCAATCATTAGGGTTAGCGCTATGCCAGCAACTGCCGAAGAAACGATTATTTTCCAATCACGTCGTCCTGCCTGTAGAATATCCACTATAATGAAAGAGAGTACCAGAAATATAGCCACAATAATAACCTGTCCGAGTTCTAAACCCAGATTGAAAGCTAATAGTTGCGTGACGATAGACTCATCGCGGCCCAGCAGGCTCTGCAGATAGTTTGAAAATCCCATTCCGTGAATGAGGCCGAAAATAAGGGCAAAGGCGTAATTCATCTGTACACCCTGCTGTCGGATGCCGCTTTGCTTCCTGAAGATATTGCTAACGGCCGTGATAAAGATGGTGACGGGTATGAGAAATTCTATCAGTGCCGGGTTGATCGGGATAATATCCAGTGTAGCCAGGGCCAGGGTGATGGAGTGGCCAATGGTAAATGCGGTGACGATGATAAGTACTCTTTTCCAGTCACTTACCGTATAAAGAGCGCAAAGCGCCACTACGAAAAGTATGTGGTCGTATCCATTGACATCCAGTATGTGAGTAAAGCCCAGATTAAAGTACAGCGTGAAGGTGGACATAGTTTTTTATTATGAACCAAGTATATAACATCAAAAATAGTTTATTCCTACTTACTTAGGCAAATGTTTTTGTTCTATCTTGATAAAGATCACTACTACTATGCCGAGCTGCCAATCTTTTCCTTTTAAGATTTGTTGGGAGAATTGAGTAGTTAACTGATAAACATTTTTTTGAATATCATACCCATAAGGTTCAAGTCCACAAGGCCCTGTTTCATGCCCAGATTTTCCCCGTCTCATTTTATTCTTTTGATCTTATTGCTGACCGGGGCTGCATCTACGTATTATGTCCAGGCCCAGTTTACTTATCGTGGGTTTCATATTGTGGATGAAAGAGCCAGACGTGTAGAAATTCCCTTTGAACTACATAGTAACCTGGTTGTGGTGCCGGTAAGGGTAAATAATGGGGAAGAACTCAAATTCATCCTGGATACTGGTGTCCGTACGGCCATTCTTACTAACGATATTTATGTTGACAGTATTCCCCGCCCCAACGATCGGGTGATCACACTGATGGGAGCTGGCAAAGAAGGTAGGATTGGCGCATACGTCAGTAACAATATTGCTTTTTCCTTGACGGAAGGTGTAGAAGCCCAAGGTAACGCCATGCTGGTACTGAAAGAAGACTACCTGCAACTGGACAATCATTTGGGAGTACGTATCCACGGTATCATGGGATATGAGCTTTTCAGTCGTTTTGTCGTGGAGATTGATTATCTCAACCAAGTAGTCGTGCTGCACAGGCCAAAGTACTTCAAGCCCCGTCGTTCCTACCGAGAGATTCCTATGTCAGTTGAGGATACTAAGCCCTACATTAGTGGTGTCCGCTATAAGGTGAACGACTCCACTTACATACCCATAAAACTGATGGTGGATACCGGGGCAAGTCACTCCTTGCTATTAAATACAGCATCTCATGAGCACATTAAAGTACCCGAAAAAAACCTGGAAGGCTACCTGGGCCGGGGCTTGAGTGGTGAAATTTATGGCTACCTGGGGCGCGTTAATGCAATACAGATTGCAGACTACGAGTTGGAAGAGATCATCGCATCCTTTCCCGAAGACAGTAGCATGGTGATACCTTCACAAGCTAAAACGAAGCATAATGGCAATATTGGTGGATCTATACTCAAGCGCTTTCGGGTGGTGTTTGATTACGCTAATGAAAAAATGTATATCAAGAAGAACCGACTTTTCCGAAAAGACTTTGAGTACAACATGAGCGGCATGGAACTCATGGCGGTAGGGCCACTACTTTCTACTCTGATAGTCTCTAAAATCATCGAAGGGACACCTGCGGACCGGGCTGGTTTACGGGAAGGAGATTTGATTTTTGCCATAAACGGGAGAAGACCGCCCGAGTTGGATTTAAGTATCTACAGTTCACTGGTGAGTAAGCGACCGGGTAAACGCATACGGGTAAAGATTTTGCGGGAAGGAAAATTAGTTAAGAAAAAATTCCGACTGGAAAGGGTATTATAAAAAAAAGGCCGTCAGTTTGTTGTCTTACGGCCTCGGATTAACTCACACTGCTACTGCTAGGCAGTTTTTCGCTCTTCACCGCGAGGGCACTCGTGGATCTGAGGCATTTGGCAGGGTTCTACGGCGTTGGCATTGCACTTAGGACAATGCGCTATATCTTGTGAATTTAGTTGTTCCTGATTTTTCATAACGCTGTTAATTTAAGGACTAAACAATATTTGTTAATGAAACATGTTACGTTGCCCAGGGTTTGAGAAAGGAAAAATTTAGGATAAGTCTAAATAAATAGTGGTTGTTGAATGCGGCACACAACTGATTGTCAGTTGCTTGCATTCTGTGCTATGTAAACTTATAACTGGCTACAAATCGGCGAAAGGGTCCTCTCCGGCCAACATCGTTACATTGTCAGCACTTTGTACATTACCGAGCTCCAGCGTCAGCAGCCCCCGGTGTAGTGTGGATATCCGCGCGCCGCTGCTTAACGTCTGCCACCCTTCCCAGCTAAACTCCACCCCTCCTACAGGGATCACAGAAACCCACAGTTTCCAAGCTCGCGGCATACTACCCTCATCTAGTAGCCACAGATAGGAATCCCCGGGTGTTACTCCCCCGGACGTGTAAGTGACCAGCAGAGCATCCTCTCCGTTTTCTGTCTTGACCAACTTTCTGGTTACGCCAGGATCAAAAA
>CAZZGE010000099.1:0-15730 GCA_964653665.1 uncultured Porifericola sp.
GTCAGTTCAACTATATGGTGTCATAATTGAAGTGAAAGACCTAAATAGTTACAAATTTGTTAAAATCTAAAAAATATCCCAGGCAAAAGTGTCAATTGTTAGTCACAAAAAAAGCTGCCCTCTTAAGGAGCAGCCTCTGAATGATAGCTCTAATAAGTCGGAGCTTAGAAGCTCATGAAGAAAGACATTTTATAAAAGTCACTCATAGAGAAAGAATCCTCGCCATCCGTAAGGTCGCCACCGAAAGAGAATCTCAATCCAGCATCACCTTTGGCAAATGCAGGTAAGGACCCAGCCAGCGATAGCCATCGGTACGCTCCAAGTCACCTCCACCATTGGTAGAGCCACCTGAGAGGAAGAGTTCTTCAAAGTGGACACCAATAGACATAAAGCTACCGGCTTTTACCCCACCGTTGACCCAGTAGTGAACATAATTATTGGTAGACTGGCCAGCTGCAGTTTCATCGCGCAGGGCACCGTAGTAACCAGCATAGACCTGTCCTTCAAACCGATCATCGCCG
The DNA here is from genome assembly GCA_964653665.1 of uncultured Porifericola sp. Lineage (GTDB taxonomy): Bacteria > Bacteroidota > Bacteroidia > Cytophagales > Cyclobacteriaceae > Catalinimonas. The sequence continues at coordinate 522 of CAZZGE010000099.1, forward strand.
TAGTTCACAGTTAAGTTAGGAACGATACCATCGCCAATAACCCCCGGTTGGGCTGCCCCACTAGACAGAAGTGAACCCATCGTGAATCCCAGTTGCGGATTGATATCCAGGTTGCCGGCCGAAAAGTTGACTCCTACACCAAACTCTCGGTCCATTGACCCCAGCCAGCGCCGTACCTGCACCCCACTGTATACCGTAAAAGGTGAAGTCAAGACCGTCGTTGATCGGGTAAGCCCCGGTAAGCATGGAATTAAAACCAAAAAAAGCGTCCAGATTCATAGAAACGCCGATAGAAAGGTCGCTTTCATCTTCTTGGGCAGAAGCACCAAAGGGTAAAGCAACGACTAGCAGTAAGCAAAGGATGTTTAAAAAGAATGATTTGGTTTTCATTACACAGTTAGGTTTAAATTAGAATAAATACGTTGTTTGATCGCTTTATAAAGACACACCTCTCTCTGTCATTAACAGTCATGTTGAGTTTTAGTGACTTCAACAACTGTGACCAATACGCAACCGGCTGCACGCAACTTTGAGGCCTTACCGGCAGATACAACGGAGCGATGATTTAAAGAGCACTCAATTTCTTACTTTTTTTAAGGCCGAGGATGAGGCAAAAAAGATTGTACAATCGACGTACATAACAAAACACCAGCAGCTTGATGAAAAGAGTTATTACTATTTTAAAAACCATATTCATTGCAAGCCAGCAAACAAAATCAATTAAATTATGTACATTTCATGACTTACTGCTAGTTAAGAGTAAAATATGGTCAATTAAAAAGCATACAATAAAATATTCCAAATTTTGAAAAATTTAGCCTGATTATGTACTATACTAAATTTTAATTCATAATTTTCATTATTTTTTGCTTATCTGTTAATTCTAGAGATTCAGTATTTCACAGTTGAGGGGGTCTATGCTAATTCCCCTTTTCTTGTTCCCTCCTAGATGGCTTTATCCGGACAAATTGCCAAGACGAAGCTTTCATGTAGGTTGAACTTGCCGAAGCATTTCAGATTATACCCAACCTGGATTAACCGTGGTGCTTTCTGTGCCTTGTCATCAACTGCTGGTATTTAGAAGAAGCCTTTGCCATTTCCCATTTTTCTTTGAAGATAGCAGCCGCTTCGGCTTTCTCAGGATCTTTTTCTCGGTCGCGGAGCTGCTGCCGAGCCTGCTTTTCGGTTTCCTTGCTTTTGGTCTTTTGTGGGTTCTGCTCGTACTTCTTCCCACTTTTGTGGTTGGCGTATCGGCGTGCGCGGGTGTAGCCCATCTGCAAAAATTTACGTGCCATGTCGGCTCCTACGAAGTCATCTGCAGACAGGTATCCTTCAAACACACGATAGATCTTATCAGCAGAGTGCCGGGCAATTTCAGGCGTCTTGAAACGCCAGTGAGGCAGGATTTCCGATTTGTAAGGCTCCACTTTTAAAACACCCTGCTCGCCTCTGCCGATGCGGTACTTTTGGGGCTGCTGCCGGAAATTGATGTTTTCGAAGTCTAGTGAGTAATTAAATGACATCGTTTTTTACTACATAACACCCGCGTGAAAGATGTGTTAAACAGAAAAAAACAAGACAATAGCCTGATAGGGATAAAAAAATCTGCCAGCTTTCACGATCCGGCAGATTTGAAACGAGTTTGAACGAATTTCTTAATGCTTATGCCCACACCAATTCTCTAACCCACTACCCATCAGGTACAGCCCATCCTGCCCGATGGGTGAGCCATCGGGAGCGTCCAGCGGGTCGGTAACTTTGACATCCTCTGGATTATTCACAAAACGCTGAATCTGTGCCAACCCAAAGGTATAATGGGCTTTCCAATTTTCGTCGGTGGCATTAGCCAGTTTAGCTTCCATCAGTTGCTTAATATCGCTTACCTTAAGCGTCGCCAGGGCCCGGGCCTGTCCGGAGGCGTTGGTGTTAGCCGCCAATTGGATCATATGATCCAATACCAGCCGACCGATCAGGCGCTGTAGCTCCCCGTGATAGCCATCCTCGTTAGGAGCAGCGACGGTAGCCTCTATCAGCTGATTGGCCATCTCAGTAAAGCCGGGTACGTCGCGGTAGCGGGAAGAAAGGTCAATCATACGAGTAACCCGCTCGTGGTTGAGCATAAAGCTCAGCGTAAAATTGGCCGCCGACTCCGCCGCGCCTATGGGGTCAAAGGTAAGGCCGGTACGCGACTTGAAGACCTCGCGGGGGTTTTCGTTGTAGCCCAGTGGATAAGGTGGGATAAGTTCCAGTACCTGCTCCGGTATCGCCAGCGCCTCCGGCGTGATGGTGGTCAGCAGAGCGTCAATCGCGGCACGCTGACGATCACCGTCCAGCACTCTGAGCGGCGTCTGCCCGTCGCCCCGCAGGGCGTAGGTGTATTCCAGGCCACCGATCAACTTGGCAGTGGCTTCCGTCTGGTAGCGATGAAACATGTACATAGGTACCAGCACTTCCTCCAGCGTAGCCATCGGCTGGCCAAAAGGGATTTTCTTCTCAGACAGGTTATTCAAAGTAATCTCCCGCACTTTCATCACGCGCTCCAGTTCTTCCTCCACGTTGGTGCCATTGTCCCACAGGTGGGCATAGGCATGGGCCCCGCTGGGTGCCCGGGCATCGCGGTCGGAGATAAACATCAGACCGTCTTCTATAGAGTTTTGCAGAATTTCGTTCAGACCTTCTTCCTCATCTACCCCTTCAGGAAAATCCTGGTAGCCGTAGGTGATGGCTACCTTGTCCCAGGCGCCAATATCGTTGGTATAAGCATCAGAAAGGTCCAGTTCGTTTTTGTTTTTGATCTTCACCAGCGGATGAGGATAGTCCATGACCGAGTGGCGGCCTTCGTAGGTAGAGGCGTAGTTGTGCGAAAGGCCCAGGGTATGACCCACCTCATGCGCACCCAACTGGCGAATACGCTGCAGGGCCATTTCCATCATTTCCTCGGACACCGGCTCCCCTTTTTCGTAAGCCGCCACCAGGCCGGAGGCGATCAGGAAGTCCTGGCGTACACGCAGGGAACCCAGGGTCACTTTACCTTTCATAATCTCGCCGGTACGCGGATCATAAACGCTCATGCCGTAGGACCAGCCCCGGGTGGAGCGGTGTACCCATTGCACATAATTGTAGCGGATATTCATGGGGTCGGCATCGTCGGGCAGCAGTTCTACCTGGAAGGCATTTTTATATCCGGCGGCTTCATAGGCCTGATCCCACCAACGGATGCCATCCATCAGCGCGGAACGAATAGGCTCAGGGGTACCAGGGTCCAGGTAGTAGATGATAGGCTCTACCGGCTCGCTCATGGCAGCATTGGGGTCCTTTTTCTTGAGGCGATGCCTACGAATAAAGCGTTGGGTGATGGGCTGTTCTACCGCCATGGCGTAGTCCATATACTGAATGGCGCCGTAACCGGCACGGGGATCGTGGGCGCGAGGCTCATAATCATCATCCGGTAGTTCTACAAAAGAATGGTGCTGCCGCACGGTGAAGGCATCCGGATTGGGGCTGACCGAACGCAGGTAAGGCCCGGCATTACTCCCGGTAAAGGTAAGGGTGATTTCAAATTCGGTATTCTTGGGAAAATTCTTGGTCATCGGCAGGTAAAAGGCCGAGCGAGACTTGTCTAGGCTGAAGCTGCCCTGCTTGGTCTGTTTGATCCGGTCGGTTACCCCGATCACGTCGGTCATGAAGAAATCACTGGCATCTACCAGTACTTTTCCATCTTCTTCGGCAGCCACCTCAAAACCGTGCATCACCGACTCAGCAAAGGATTCTTTGACTGCCTGCTTTTCATTAGGGTCATCGGTGACTGCCCGGTAGTCCAGGTTAGGCTCTACAAAAAGAATCTTGGGCCCACTGCGGCGAAATTGCATCACCTGCGAACGGTTGAGGCGGCCCCGGTCCAGCCCGATGTCATTAGAACCGGCTCCCGCCGCCAGGTAATTGTAGTACAGGAAGTCTTGGTCAAATTTGTCAATCTCCAGCCAGATTTTGCCTTCTTCTTCATCCCAGTAGAAGTTGAAGTAGCCTTCGTACTTCTTCATACCTTCAGTCTTTTCACTGATGGTATCCTGCGCGAAAGCGGAAAAGGTGAGGCAAAATAAGGCTATACAAAGCAGTAGGTGGTGTTTCATAGGTAAGATAGGTTTCGGCTTGTTTTTTGAGTAAATATTGTTGCACTCCTTTAAACCCTAAGGCGATTTTTGGTGTCTAATATACAGAGGGGAAGGCAAGAATGTAAATATAAAGTTCTGCGGGAAGTAATGTCAAACACTACACGGAAATTTCATGAAGCATCTATACAAAATATATTCTTCTGCCCTTATTAGCTTATACTTATGGATTATTCCTGAGATAGGCCAGGGTACCCATCTGCTGGGCGGTGAAATCATTGTAACTCCGGCTGATTGCCAGTCATATACTTATCGTGTAGAGATTCGGTATTTTCAAGACGCTGGCTCTGATGTAGAATTTAGCAATGGCGAATTTTATGTTGGCTATGGCGAGCCTACACAGTTTTGGCAAGGTAATGCCCAAATTAGGGAAATAGAAGGTTACGATACTACCCAGTTTCGTGCTACATCTTATGTCTTTGAGCATACTTATCCGGGCCCGGGCATTTATACGCTATATGTGAGGGAGTTTAACCGTAATGCTGATGTAGCGAATATTACTAATTCTGTACAAACGCCTTTTTACACCGAAACGCAGATTACCATAGATCCGCTACTAGGATGCAACAGCACTCCTGAGTTGAATGGCTTACCAAATCCGCTCGCACATGTTAAATCCACTTACTCACAGTCGCTTCAAGCCGAAGATGCTGATGGCGACAGCCTGAGCTACGAACTGGTAACGCCGGCTCAGGATATTGATGAGGCAGTGGTGGGCTACCGTCTGCCGCATAAGTTTGACATTCGTTTTGCGCCCCAGCCCACATCCTCCGGCGGCGATTCCGCCCCTGAGCTTTTTATCAATCAGCAGGGAGAACTGACATGGGATGCCCCTAACCTGGGCGGTGACTTTGCCCTGGCCCTGCGGGTCAATGAGTGGCGCAAAGTAGGTGATGAGTGGCTGAAGATCGGCTACGTGACCCGCGACATCACGCTGCGGGTGCTGGATACGCTGAACAACACTGAGGCAAATAACTACATCACATCTACCCAGGAGGAGATCGTGACCCAACCTAAGATTAATATGTATCCCAATCCTACGCCCGGGCCGTTTACGGTGGAGATCAACGAGGACCATTGGCTGGGTGGTACGTTGAGTATTTTCAATATCATCGGGCAGAAAGTGCTGGAGGAGCCGGTGGCTTTGGGCAGAAGCCAGTATGATATTTCTGACGCCAGTCAGGGTGTCTACTTTCTGACGCTGCAGAAGAAAGAGCGGAAAAAGAGCATCCGCTTTATGAAGCGATAAAACTGCTTTTCTATTGACTTCCTCTAATTGTTTGTTAAGATAACAGGCCTGCTGAAACGGATTAGGGTAAATCCCAGTGTATGCCACGTTAAGCCTACGATAAAATTCTTGTAATAGCGGTAAAAATATGCCAGAACACCTAGCAACTGGTATGGCTATGAAAGCCCTGCCTGTATGATGGATAAATTATTGTTTTAACAAGAAGTTGCATTTATGACTTGAATTCAGTGTTTACCGATTTTTAATCAAATAGAATGTCAGCAAGGCCATTATTAGCAGTTTCCTGGTGCATTTTTTTGGACAGTTGATTTGCTTTCGCCAAGTAAACAGGATTTAGCATCAAATCCTGAAGCAGACTGATGAGTTTTTGTCTGCTCAGTTTGTTCACCGCTACCCCTTTCGGCCCGGCTCCGGCCCGGTGCACCAGGATATTCCAGCCAAATTGGTCAAGAATATGGGGGAGGATCAACGTTGGACATCCATACTTCAGGCCCATGTGCGTCGTACCCGATCCACCGTGATGCACTACTGCATAGGCACGCTGCAAAATCCAGGCGTAAGGGATAGTGTCTTCAAAGTATAAACCGGCAGACTGACCAAACGCTGGCAGAGGTAACAATCCCCCTGATGCTGTATTGACAACGGTCTTGATCCCGAGTTCAATGAGTACAGAATATATGAAGCTGGAAAGCTCTTCGGGTGCCCTGTTTACCATGCTGCCAAAAGAGAGAAACAATATCTTTTGCTCACCATCAACAAACTCGGTTAGCTGCTTACCTGCTTGCAACGCTGTCTCAGGCGCTCTATCCATAAAGCCAGACACGTACACATGCGAAGGCCAGTAGGCAGGTCTGGTAAACAGGCTGGGTGAAATGGCGTAAATAAGTTTTTTAGAAAAAAGCTCTTGCTTGATCTCCTGCCAAGAAAAATGAGTGTTCCCCGGCACACGTTTCTGGGCATCCCCGATTGATGTAAACAGTCCAAAATTCGCAAGACGGTAACTCAGGCGATTGAGCCAACCACCCAGGTTGCCCTTAAATCCAACGTGCGCGTGATCCTTCACATAGTATATAAAATAAGGTACCAGACTTACCAGAATGGCTTCCCGGCCGGTTTGTAGCCTCCACAGGCTGGGATAGCTGCACTTTGAATTATGGATGATTTTATCAGGTTGTACCTGTTGAGCAATTTCATACTGCTGCCCAACCAGCAATCGGTTGACCATCTTTCCCTGTCGGTAGAGTTGGTATAGTGACCTCATTTTAAAGAGTAGCGACGCTTTACCTCCCATAACAATCCGACCCGCTTCGCTCTCTATCAATTCCAGAAACTTGGCTGAGAGAGGATAAAAAGGATAATGAACTGGTACCAGTTCAGAAAACTGTTCGGGAAAAGCGAAGTAAACATCGTGGCCGTAACTGGTAAGTTTCTCGCCTAGGGCTAAGAAGGGTTCTACGTCACCACGCGTGCCGATAGAAATCAGTAAGATTTTCAAGAGGCGTCCTTTTTCATGGGAAATAGTTTTAAATGAATTGTTTCACTGTACGGTCAGTATAATATGAAACTCCGCCTGTATCAACATACCCAAATGCTTGGCTAGCTTTTAGGAGGACAAAACCGTTGAATCCTCAACCTTCCGTGCCTGACTGTGCGGAAGGTTCCTTCACCGACTCAGATATTATTTTCTCAATTAGTTCATTCAACACATCAGGTTGGTCAATGGAGATAAAATGCCTGCATTTATCGAGAAAATGAGCCGGTACTTCAGGACATGCTTCGTGTATACGGCGCATATGTGCAGAGCAGAGGGGATCCTCCTGGGCAATGATCAGGTGTTTCTCTGCTGGCAACACACGAAACGTCTGAGCCAATGCGCTCAGTAACTTGCGTCCATCTTTGTCCAAAGGATCCAGGATGGTTTTGAGCCTGAGCTGATATGACCAGGATTGATTACTGCCTTGTATGCGGTGAATAGCGGCAAGGGACTGGGGTGTCTTGTTCTGAAGCAAATTCCGCATTAGGCTCTTCAGTCCGAAGTTACTCATTTGTATGCGATTGACGATTGGCAGGTTAAATATGAAGTGCCCCAGTTTGTCCAGGGGCGTCTGAAATGGGTAGAACAAGGTATTGAGCAGGATGAGCCGGCGAACCCTCTTGGGATGATCGCTCGACCAGAGCACTGCGACCGGCCCACCGATGTCGTGCGCAATGATTGTCAGTTTTTCTTCCGGCTTCAGCAATTGCATGACGATAGCGTCCAGTTCACTTTTCATGCTGGCAAAAGAATAGTGATGATCAGCGGACTTATCGGACCGGCCAAAGCCCAGCCAATCGGGTGTGATGACTTTATAATGGGCTTTCAGATATTGCTGCTGCGATTGCCACAGGCAGGCGTTGTCGGGCCAGCCGTGCAGAAAAAGGAGGACCTCTCCTCTGCCTTCTACGGTGACATTGAGCTGGTACTTTTCCTGATACATTACTTCCTGCGTCATACTACTTTACTTTGCTGTTTGCTTTTTCAAAGTAGCTCAACCCGACAGATAATCGCTTTGACATTTATCAAAAAATCAGGTTGCAGCCGCCCTTACCCGGCTCAACGTTTCCTGCGTGATTCCCAAATAGGAAGCAATGTGCCCCAGGCTCACCCGCTGTATGATATTCGGATTCTGATGGGTAAGTGCCGCGTATCTTTCCTGCGCACTGAAAAACATCAAAGCTTCCACCCGATCTACCAGTTCCATGTAAAGCTGCTCAACAAAGAGACGAGCCGTATGCTCATAGCGGGGATACCGACGCAGGTAATCCTCCAGCTGCTGGCGAGTCATGGAAAAAACGGTTGCATCTTCCAGTACTTCCAGATTGTAGCGACTGGGACGGTTGAATATAAAACTATCTGCTGCTGAGATCGCTCCCATATCCATCGCAAAATGAGCGGTAATGTCCTTACCGTCTTTAAGGTAAAATGAGCGCACTGTTCCCTGGGTCACAAAATATATGTGCTTACAGAGGGTCTGCTCCCGGTGAAGCAGGTACCCCCGAGGGTAGTTTTCCTCAATGAGTACCTCGCGAAAATCTCGTAAAACCTGTTGTATTATTGCTTTCATAGACCTGGTTCAAAATCGTTACCCAGATTGGTGTTTACAAGGATGATATGGTTATGAGCACCAACTAAGGCTGATGTATGTTTTCAATATCCGGAATAACGCTGAAATTGAAAAACAGCCGCATCATTCAGGTGTACTTTACAGAGTTGTGCATGAAGATTAATTCATATGATTCTCACCGACAAACAGTAACACTCCTAATTTATTCTGCTAATTTTGTGAGCATAAGCATCTTGAATATCCATAAGCTGAATATATGCACTGGCACCATCTATATTCCCCTATCCGACTCGGCATTGAGGACCGACCTATTTACAGTGATAAAATCAGAAACCCTTACCAGCAGGACTACGACCGGCTCATTTTTTCTTCTCCCTTCCGCCGTCTGCAAAACAAGACGCAGGTGTTTCCGCTTCCGGGCAGCGTCTTCGTGCATAACCGCCTTACGCACAGCCTGGAAGTAGCCTGTGTAGGCCGTTCACTGGGGAATATCATTGGCCACCGCATTGCTGATGAACACACCGAAGAAGACGAAGATTTTGTTCATTTTTATCGCAACGAGATGGGTTCGGTGATTAGTGCGGCCTGCATCGCTCACGACATTGGTAATCCACCCTTCGGTCATTCAGGGGAAAAGGCGATTTCTACCTACTTTACCAGTCTCTATGGCACGCAGCGCGAGATGCTCCAAAACGAACTGAGCGAAAGTCAGTGGAAAGACCTGACGAATTTTGAAGGCAATGCCAACGGCCTACGCCTGCTGACACATCAGTTTAACGAACGAAGCCGGGGAGGCCAGCGCCTTACCTACACTACCCTGGCTGCTATGGTCAAGTATCCCTGCGAGTCTTCTGTCGGGCTGGATGAGAGCCGCAAAAGCCGCAGTAAGTTTGGCTTCTTTCATGCTGAAATGGAGACTTTTCGTAAAATTGCTGTCACACTGAAGCTTACACATACTTCTGATAAACCTCTGGCCTATGTACGCCATCCTTTTGTCTATCTAGTGGAAGCGGCCGATGACATCTGCTACCAAGTAATTGACTGGGAGGATGCGCACCGGCTGAAGATCATCAGTACGGAGGAGGCCCAGGAGCAGTTGCTGCAGTTTTTTGCTGACAAACCCGGTGATCAGTATGAGCGCATCAAAAGTAACATGCTGAAGATCCAGGATATGAACGAGCGCATTGGCTACCTGAGAGCGGTAGCGATCAACAGCCTGGTAGATGAGTGTGCTGATATTTTCTGGAAGAACCGCGACGCGGTACTGCAGGGCAGCTACGAGAAGAGCCTACTGGACGACCTGAGTGGCTCCTTGGGAGATGCCTTTATTGCTCTGATCCGTAAATCGGTAGAACGTATTTATAACTATCGGCCTGTTGTAGAAATTGAACTGGCGGGATATAAGGTGCTTGGTGGCTTGCTCGAGGAGTTTGTGCCGGCGGTACTGGCGCCCCAGGCACATCAGCACAAAAAGCTGTTGCGCCTGCTACCCTTACAGTTTCAGCCGTCGGAAGGAGCCGGGCCTTATGAAAAGGTGTTGTCAGTCGTGGACTTTGTGTCCGGGATGACCGACCTCTACGCAGTAGACCTTTATCGGCATATCAAGGGCATATCTCTGCCCGAACTACGCTAACTGACCAAAGGCTACCGGGATAGCACGGTACATGTAGATTTCAGACATACGGTATTTACCAAAACGGAAAGCCGTTTGCTTAAGAAGGCGGTAACACACTGGTAGTATTTTCTCCTGGAAAATTAGAAGGAATGGGAATGGTTACCTGGTCGGTAGCCAGCCACTCTATCGAGCGGTTGAGCAGTGTGCGGAAACCTACACAGCGAAAAGCGGTATCTTCTTTTTGCGTAGGCCAGAGATGTCCGGGAAGGAAGGTCAGCACCTTGCCTTCTCCGTAAGGTATCCACCAGATCTGAGGCTCGTGTTTGCCGGTACCGCCGCTTTCTTTGGTAGAGTACGCTGTCGCCAGGATACGCATGTCTTCGGCCGGTCCACGCTGGCCGTGGTAAAGCTCATCATTGGCATGCAGCCAGGTAGTAGGCACTCCCTTCATAATGGGATTATCTGCATCACGGGTGGTGATGGTCCAGTCATGTACCCGACCATGACCAGCCTTCAGTCCTTGGCCAGAGGTTACACGTACGACGCTGCCATCATCCTCCATGTATAAGCGGTCACCCCCGGTATTGTTCCGCCAAAGTAGCCCTACCATTTTTTCGTACTCGGTCCAGCCTTCAAAAGGATTGTTAGCAGCATGAATCATTAGGGCCCGACCGCCTTCGCTGATGTAATCTTCAAAACTTTCACGTATAGGCTCCGGCCACATTTCGCCGTTATAATTATTCAGAATCACATCATAATCTGAAAAATCAGGCTGCCAGTTCACCCACACTTCTTCCTTGGCCCCAGGGGCAGGTGTCATGGAAAGTGTGATATCAAACTTATTGCTCTCTTCCAGAATATCTTCAATTATAGGCGTAGTACGACGCCAGGTATGATTGTTCTGCCCAGTAATAATCAGGACTTTAGAACGGGCCTGTTGGGGAGAGGTATGACTGAGAAAAGAAGTGGAAATCAGCGTAAGTGCAAAAAGCAGCAAAAAATGACGACGTATCGTGTATTTCATGACGTAATAGGTTGGTTGTAAAATTTTCCAAAATATAGCCTTCCCGTTTAATTTACAAAAAGCAGTATTACTTTCTGCTAAAATCCTGAAGCGCTTTTTCAGCGACTTATAGCGAATTGCATCTCTCCCTTTACGATGTGGTGTTCCTCTTCGGTAATAACATGATCTTCGGTTCGGTTAGCCAGTTCCAACTTCCGGTACAACCGGCTTTCGTGCGCATGCACTTTGTGACGGAGGTGATCAATTCCTGACAGTATGCTGACCCACTTTTCTTTGAAGTACCTGATTTCTGCTTTGTCTTCTTTGGAAAGCCCCGGATTGGAAAGCCCCGGATCAGCCGCCTTCTTAGCGAGTTGGTGCTGAAAATATTTAATCTCGTCCTGGTACAGATCATACTCATGCAGCCAGTAACGAGGCTCATTGTGTAAATCTACTAAGTTTTTATAGGCCATGATCTAAGGGTGTAAATAGAAAAACTTGATTATCTATATAGGGTTACGTTTTCTGAGAGTTTATATAGCCATGACACAAGGAACTGTAATACCAAGTACCATAACACTACAATCCGCGAGTCAACAAACCGTGTTCTCTTAACAAAGGCTTGAGTTTACGTCGGAAGTTAAGCTGCTGCCCCGAATTAGGATACGCGATGATATCTTCCTGAATCAGGTTAAAACCACTGGTTTTCAGCTCCTTACCAATTGCTCGGTACACCACTGCCGAAATGATCACGATGGTAGTGTTAGGCCACGCAATGCGAAGAATTTCCCTGATCAGCGTTGGTAGGTTTTCACGGTAGATCCGGCTTCTTGCAGCAGCCGTTTTGTCCGGCAACGGCGTTTCTATCGCATTCATCAGAAAAAAGCCTTCTTCCTGTAGCCTTTTCAGAAAATAAGCTTTCTCAGCCCGTATCTGCTTTACTGTCTCAAAAGCCTCCACTTCTTCCGGGAAGAGTACTTTGATCGTTTCCAGGAAGAGACTGTCACCCCGACGCAGTTGCTCGTGGTAGAAGTAGCGACTTCTCTCCCGGGCAGGCGGAGCTTCGGTGATCAGTAATACCTTGATATTTTGAGGACGATATTTTTCACGGGCTTGTTGGAAGGGGCTTGGGCTCATTTTTGATGTTAAGATTTTGTTAGCTTTAGGATGTTATAGTTTACTTTATTTCAATATTTCAATAAATAAATTTAAAAACCATGGCTAAGGTTAAGCGCTTTGAGGATCTGAGATGCTGACAGATGGCCCGCAGGCTGGTAAAAGATGTTTATGCAATCAGTGCTAAGGGAGCACTTAGTAAAGACTTTGGCACCAAAAGACCAACTTCGGCGAGCGGCTTTATCTGTCATGAATAATGTCGCCGAAGGCTTTGCCCGCTTTTCTCCAAAAGAGTTTATCCTTTTCCTCAACTACGCCTTCAGTTCTGCCGCCGAGGTGAAGAGCATCCTCTACGTCTGCGAAGACCTGACTTATCTGTCTAAGCCATAAAGCAGGCGATTACACAAAAAAATAGATGACATTAGAAAATCCATCCTGGCCCTGATCAAATACCTGAATGTCTCTCAGAAAAGATACACTGGCGTTAGCAACTCCCGTGTCAGAGAACCAAGACAGGAATACAGAGAAAATCAGGAATCCTACGATTTACCTGACGATTACCTGCATCAACCTAAGTGATGCCCTAGCACGATCAAACCTTGGTACCATTCAACCTTAGCTGCTTAGCAAAAACCACCGTCGAGCTGTAACACGATCCACTCCGAACCTTTTTTTCCTGCTTTAGGTATTAGATATTATGAAACGCGTAGTAGTAGGTATGTCAGGCGGTGTGGACTCTAGCGTTGCCGCTTATTTATTGAAGGAACAGGGCTACGAAGTGATTGGCCTATTCATGAAAAACTGGCACGACGACAGTGTAGTTATCAGCCGCGAGTGCCCCTGGCTGGAAGACAGCAATGACGCCCTGATCGTCGCCCAGAAGCTGGGTATTCCTTTCCAGACGGTTGACCTGAGCAAAGAGTACAAGGAGCGTATCGTGGACTACATGTTCAACGAGTACGAACAGGGCCGTACGCCTAACCCGGATGTGCTCTGCAACCGGGAGATTAAGTTTGATATATTTCTCAAGATTGCCCTTAAGCTAGGGGCTGACTTCGTGGCTACCGGCCATTACTGCCGCAAAGCTGAAACCGTCATGGAAGACGGAAGCAAGACTTACTACCTACTCACTGGTATGGATCAGAATAAAGACCAGAGTTACTTTCTGTGCCAGCTGAACCAGGAGCAATTAAGCAAAGCAATTTTTCCGATCGGGGAACTGCAAAAGTCTGAAGTACGTGAAATTGCCCGGAAACAGGACCTGGTAACAGCAGACAAGAAAGACTCGCAAGGCTTGTGCTTTGTAGGTAAAGTACGGTTGCCCGAGTTTCTGCAGCAGAAGCTACAGCCCAAGCCCGGCAAGATCGTGGAGATACCGGCAGATGCCCCGGTGTTTGAAAAATCACTGGCCATAGCCGGAGAGGAACCATTACTCACTGAGTACCTACCAGAGCTTAGCAGCCCCTATGCGTATTCATCCAGCATAGGACGAGAAGTAGGCAAGCACAACGGCGCCCACTACTTCACCATTGGGCAACGTAAGGGCCTGAACGTAGGAGGTACGCCGGAGCCGCTCTTTGTCATTGCTACGGATACGAAAGAGAATATCGTTTACACCGGACAGGGCAGTCATCATCCGGGGTTATATCGTCCGGCATTGTTCATTCAACAGCCGGAAGTGCACTGGGTAAGAAATGACCTAAGATTGAAGATTGGCGAGTCTGCCGACTACCTGGTGCGTATACGCTACCGTCAGCCCCTGGAAAAGGCCACCTTATTTCAGTTGGAGGAGGGGCTGTATGTTATTTTTGACCGACCCCAGAAAAGCATCGCCAGCGGACAGTTTGCTGCCTGGTATAGCGATGATGAACTCATGGGATCGGGAGTGATCGCTTAACTCCCGGTCTCTTCTTATTACCTCTTACCTCTCTGCGCTTTACTGCACTTTTTACTTGTAGTTGTTAATATTAGGCGTAAGACTGATGGTAGTTATCAGAACGGTACATGCCAGCCGATAGTACAACTCGCACTTTGGCCGAAAGCTAATTTTTTTGGTTATATTCAAGTGATCCTTGACATAACGGGGAGATTGTTCTATTATAAAGTATATTATGAAACTACTCCTTTTCCTCTCTTTTTGTTGTTTTTATTCTGTCTTATTGGCCCAGCCCGAAACGGCTACTTTTCCCAGCTTAGATAATAACGGATTTTCCTTCGCCCACTTTAACGAGTTGACCATCCCCCGCAAAGTGGTGGAAAGGGAGGATTATCAGCCGTTCTTGCAGGCATTCCACGACAAAAACGAACATCAGATAGAATTTCAGCCGGAAACACGGGAATCGGGCCTGATTGCGCTGGCCTTTTACCCGGAGCTGAAAAATGTAAAAATCAGGTACGTCTTCCAGGACATTAAAACTACCCTGGCTGTCCGCCCACGCTTTCTCAGCCTTTTCCGGGGCAGAGACAAGAGGTCCTTTACCATTTTTGTGGACAAAAAAGTAAAAAATAAGGAGGGTATTTTATTTGAAAGCTTCCCTTTCAATGCACAGGTAGGCGGGCTGGGGCACGAGTATGCCCATATCATTGACTACTCTCGTCGGAGCAGCCTCAACATCATGTGGCTGGGAATCAAATACCTGTTTAGCAAAAAAGCAAAAGCCCGTCTGGAGCATAAGATAGACAGAATTACCATAGAACGGGGACTGGGCTGGCAAACCCTGGCCTGGGAAGAATACATTTTTCATCATTCGGAAGCTTCCAAACGGTATAAGCGCTATAAAAAAGATTTTTACCTGGGTGAGGAAAAAATCCGGGAGCACATGCAAAAGTGTGAGTTGTACGAGTCACTGGATTAAACTTTCCGGAGTTTTTACGATCCATTGGAAGGAGTTGGCGCTTTGGATAGTACAATAAGCAAAATCCCGGAAATCTATTTTTTTCAACTAGAGCCTAA
>CAZZGE010000100.1:0-15655 GCA_964653665.1 uncultured Porifericola sp.
ATTGCTGGCCTGCTCAATGAGTCCTTCAAGCTTTTGGATGCATGCTGCCTGCTTGGATAAAGATAGGAAAACCGTAAATGTCTACGATAACGAGCCGGGAGAGATAAAAATTATACAATTCTCCACTAGAACTCTAATAGCGATCGCCCCAGAGCGCGTCGGTCAACACATGATTTCGGATATCGTACAGATGGGTAACAGTCTGGTTCCAGACGGCATTGAAAAACTAAAAGACGGAGATAAAATCTATTTCAGCGGTGAACTAAAAGAAGCTTACACGACCGAAAATATGCCGGAAAATTTTTTTAAGCTTACGACACTCAAAGCAAAAGTACAGGGGGATGTCCAATCGCTTTCTGTAAGATGATTAATGCTGCGCCTCAGGTTCGGCCATAAAATTGGTTATATCGAGAAAGAGAAAAATAGATAAAGTTATTCTTCTCTTTCTTCCGAATGCACTCCCCCCGGCTTAATCAGTATATGCCGGGTGTTAAATCCCCCTTCCCGGATGCCGATGAGTTGGATGATGTGATAACCAAATTCTGTTTTAACCGGCTCGGTAAATTCGCCCTCGCTGAGCTTCAGTGCCGCTTCTTCGTACTCTGGCACCAATACGCCCTGCGGCATATACCCCATCTTTCCGCCAACTTCCCGTGACCCCGGGTCGTCGGAGTATTGGCGGGCCATTTCGGCAAAATCGGCGCCCAGCAACAGTTCTTTGTGAATCTGCTGTGCTTGCTGAAGGGCTTTCTGCTCTGCATCAGTAAGTGGAATATCCTGAGCCTGCACAGGCAAAGGAAACAGAGCCACAGAAAAGAAGGTAAGACTTAATAGTAATTTATGCATCAATACCTCTTTTTTTAAGAATTTCTGACAGATTAATCATAACTCCATTCAGCAAATTAATTTCTTTGTGCCAGTCAGCCGTAATCCAGTCCTCACCCGCATTGGCACTCATGACTTTTTTGCTTTCGCTAAATATCCAGATGACCATTTCAACGCCAAAATCCAGCAGCTTTTGCGTCTTTTTGTGGTAATAATCTGCCGGATCATTGAAGCTGACCATAGAGGCCTTGGTATCTACTTCTATGGCAAGCTGTGGTGGTATATTCAGGTAATGATTGGTCAGGGAAGCAACTGGCAATTTTTCGGAAAGGTAAATGCCGATATCCGTAGATAAATTATTGTTTTTGTCTAGGTGAAGGCCCGCTTCGTTGGTGACTATTTCATACTTTTCTTCAGGCAAAACCCGAAAAAGATGACGCAAAATCGCTGAAACGATGATTGACTGTAGTCCACTGCTACCTATGATGTCTTCAGGTTCTTTTTCTTGGTTCAGCACTGCTTCAAAACCGCGATAGGGAATCGGCTTCCCGTCCATCATCTCGTAGACGAGCGCCTCCGGTATTTCTATTTTTTGCGGTTCTCTGACAGTTATCTCCGGCGTCTCCATAGAAAAATATTTTATGAAAGATACATATTCTGCTAAAAGCAGACAAGCAGGATTTACACTCAGCTTACTTGGTAAGCTGCGCTATGTTTGGTTCAATTAAATCGTCATGAAGAGATTGTTGAGGGATTCCGTCAGGGTAGGGTGCGGAAATACACCATCACGTATCTGCTGATAGGTCAATCCTCCCATCATGGCGATTTGCAGGGCTGCGGCGATTTCGCCTCCTTCCATACCGACAATGCTCGCGCCGATGATCTTATCCGTCTGTTCATCTACTAAAGCTTTCATAAAGCCCTTAGTGTGGCTGGTTTCAATGGCGCGGGCTACCTTCTCCATGGGTAGCTTGGCCACTTTGTAGGCAACGCCCCGCTCTTTGGCCACTTGCTCGTTTAGCCCGGCACGCCCGATCTGTGGATCGGTGAAGACCGTGTAAGTAATTCGCTCATCAGATTTGGTAGCACGTCCGTTGGTACTCAGTAAGTTCTGCTTCAGAATAGTGTAGTCATTGAAACTAGTGTGCGTAAACTGCAGTCCACCGGTCACATCACCCAGGGCATATACGCCTTCAGCAGTAGTCTCCAGCTTATCATTGACCATGATATGTCCTTTCTCATCAGTTTCCACATCGGCTTTGTCCAGGTTAAGGCCCTCTGTATTGGGCGCCCGGCCCGTGGCAATCAGCAGGTGTGTGCCGGCGTAGCTATATTGGTTTCCGCCTGAATCACCGGTAATCTCAATCTCGTCGTTCTTTTGGCTTACTGCGTTGACCTTATAATTCAGATGAATCTTCAAACCCTCTGCCTCCAGTATGTTGGCAATCTCTTTTGAGACATCCTCATCTTCATGGCGGATGAGCCGTTCACCGTGCTCAAAGATACTGACATTGCTACCGAAGCGGTGAAACATCTGCCCAAATTCTAGCCCGATATAGCCACCGCCAATGATCATCAGGTGCTTAGGTAACTCTTCAATTTCCATGATAGTGGTATTGTCATAGGTTTTTACCTGGTCAACACCCTCTATGGACGGTACCATCGTACGAGAGCCGGTATCAATAAAAATCAGGTCACCACTCAGGGTCTTGGCACCGCCATCATATAGCTTTACCTCGACTGTCTTCTTACCGCTGAAGCTGGCTGTACCATAGATCACGTCTAAGTTTTCGATATTTTCCATACCTTTTTCAGCACCTTCCCGAAACATCTCTACGATTTCGTCTTTGCGGTTCATTACTTCCTGGATGTTCACCTCCGGATTGCGGGCGTGTACACCGTACTTGACGGCGTGGCGGACATGATGAGCGGCTGAAGCTGAGGCAATTAGCGCTTTAGTAGGGGTACAGCCAGTATTAATGCAGGTACCTCCCATCGCGGATTTTTCAATCAGGGCCGTTTTTCTCCCCTGGCTTGCGAGAGTGCTAGCCAGGGGACTGCCTCCCTGTCCGGCACCAATGATGATTGCATCGTATGTATTCATAGAGTGATTAGATCAAAAAGTTATTAAAAATCATTCACCCACGTAACTGCTGCTCTTTCAATATGTTAAGAGATGTGCATTGCGGGAGTGTCAGCTGGACTACAAAAGTCAGGATAAAAAAAGGAAGACGTGTTACTGCCTTCCTTCCTGATGAGCTCGATTGCTGCTTGCTTAGAAACGCTCCATTTCAGAGAAGAAGAAATTACCTTCTACTTGTGCCGTTTCATCGGCGTCGGAGCCGTGGATAGCATTAGCTTCAATGGACTTGGCAAACAGCTTTCGGATGGTGCCTTCAGCAGCTTCAGTAGGATTTGTAGCACCAATCAGCTTCCGGAAGTCTTCTACTGCATTGTTTTTCTCCAGGATCATTGCAATGATAGGCCCGGACGACATGTAAGCGGTCAGGTCCTTGTAAAAAGGACGTTCTTTATGCACTTCGTAGAATTTACCGGCCTTCTCTTCGCTAAGCCGGATCATCTTCATTGCTACAATACTAAAGCCACCTTCCTGTATCATTTTGATGATCGCTCCGGCGTTGCCATCGGCCATTGCGTCCGGCTTGACCATGGTAAATGTTCTGTTTCCTGCCATGTTGAATGTATTTTTATGATTTCTTCAAAAGTTTTGCAAAGCTACAAGTTTATTTTATACCACCCATCATTTTGCACAAAAGAGGGTAGAGAGTCCTTCGGCTTTGACCGAAAAGCTGTAACTTCATGCCTTGATTTCAGCGGGAGGAATCGCCCACATTTGAGCTGTACTACCTCTTTTCTTTATCACCTACATAATCCTATGGATCGCAGAAAGTTTATCACCAATATATCAGTCGCAGCTTCTTCGCTGCCCTTTGTTGCAAAGTCAGGCGATGGAAACGTGCTCTCGAGGCCACTTGCCGAGAAGATCATCCCGCCACGTCTACAGCCTGGCGATACGATCGGACTGGTGACGCCGGCTACTTTTCTGACGGAAGAACAACTGAGAAATGCTGTACAATCATTAGAAAAGCTGGGTTTTAAAGTGCGTTACTCTCCCAATATGCTGGTACGGAAGGGGTTCCTGGCCGGTACTGACGAACAGCGGGCCGAGGATATCAACCAGATGTTTGCCGATAAGGAGATAGATGGCATTATGTGCGGCCGGGGAGGCTACGGCAGCGGACGCATCCTGCCACTGCTGGATTATGACCTGATCCGCAATAACCCCAAAGTCTTCATCGGCTTCAGCGACATTACCGCCATGCTTTACGGCATCTACGGGCAGTCCGGCCTAATCTGCTTTCATGGCCCGGTAGGCACTTCGGATTACACCGAAATTACTACGGAATACTTCCAGAAACTGCTGATGGATCCGCCAGCGCAGGTTGTATATGACAACCAGGGTGTGAAGCCGGACATTGATGTAGAGGTAAATGAGGAAGGTGTGGAGGTAGAAGTAGAGAGCTTACCGCAACTGATTACGCTCTCGCCCGGCGTAGCTGAGGGAGAACTGATCGGGGGTAACCTTTCGCTGATAAGCATGCTCTCCGGCACCGACTACGACCTGGATATGCGGGATAAAATCGTTTTTATTGAAGATGTCGGCGAAGCGCCCTACCGCATTGACCGGATGCTGACGCAACTGCTGCTGGCCGAGGATAAGCTGCCCGCTGCTGCCGGCGTGCTGCTGGGCGTATTCAGCGGATGTGAGGCTGACGACCTGGAGCGTTCGCTCTCTCTCGCCCAGGTACTGCAGGACCGCCTGGCCGGACTGGGTATCCCGGTACTTTATGGGCTGTCTTTCGGACATATTTCTCAGAACATGACCCTGCCCTTTGGTGTTCGTGCCCGGCTGGACGCTGACGACAAAAAATTAACATTACTGGAGATAACGGTGCAATAAGCTTGTATTTTTTGCATAATTTTGTAAAAAAATTGACCTATTATGAAAGTCGTACTACACACATTTGACCTGAAGATTAAAGACCGCTTTAAGATTGCCCACCAGGAAAGAGATCAGCAGGAGACCTTGATTGTAGAATTACAGGATGTGGATGCGGAAGGTAAAATCATTAGTGGTTTTGGTGAGACTACCGCCAATCCATACTACGGATTTACGGTGGAGCGCATGCAGGAGGAGATTGAAAAACTGCGGGAGCACATAGAGAATTTTCAGATTACCAATATAACCCAGTCCAGCGGCTTATCGGTTAAGCCCGAAGCTTTCTGGGAGCATCTTTTTCCACACCTGCAAAACAACTCTTTTACCCTCTGTGCCCTGGACATGGCCGCTCACGACCTGTTTGGCAAGAAGCTGGGCAAACCACTCTATGAAATCTGGGGTTTAAATCCTGGCGACGCGCCAGCTTCCAATTATACCATCGGTATTGACACCATTGATAAGATGGTGCAAAAGATGCAGGCCATGCCCTGGCCGCTCTATAAGATCAAACTGGGTACCAACGAAGACATTGAGATTGTTAAAGCACTGCGAGAGCATACTGACGCTACCTTCCGGGTAGATGCCAACTGTGCCTGGGGCGTAGACGAGACGATCAATAATTCAGTAGAACTGAAAAAACTGGGGGTGGAGTTCATTGAGCAGCCGATGGCCGGGGATGATTTTGAAGGCATGAAAGAAGTGCACAAACGTTCTGCGCTGCCCCTCATCGCGGACGAAAGCTGTATCGTAGAGACCGACGTTGCCCGCTGCTTCGGCCATTTTCACGGGGTCAACGTGAAGCTGACCAAGTGTGGCGGCCTGACGCCAGCCCTTCGGATGATTGCCGAAGCCCGCAAGCTGAATATGAAGGTGATGGTCGGCTGTATGACCGAGTCCAGCGTAGGTATCTCGGCCATTGCCCACCTGGCACCCCTTCTGGATTACGTAGATATGGACGGTGCCCTGCTGCTAGCCGAAGATGTAGCAACCGGCGTAAAAGTAAAACCCGATGGAGTAGAATATGCACAGGAAAACGGTACGGGTGCCCGACTGATCACTGCCAATGAGTTGGAAAGGGTTTAGAGCGTTGCATTAAATAGTTGTATCATCCAAATCTGAATTTATGCCCCCAACCCATCATTTACCCGGCAGAACGGTCATTGCGGAAGGCAAAGAACGACTTTACTTCAGCGGCACTTCTTACCTGGGCATCAACCATCAGCCCGGCTACCGAGAATTGTTGCAGGAGGGTATCCAGCAGTACGGAGGTAACTATTCCAGTTCCCGCGCTTCCAACCTACAATTGGAGATTTACGAGGAGGCCGAGACTTTCTTGGCTCAATGGGTTGGTGTAGAGTCTGTACTTACTTTCTCCTCCGGTTTCCAGGCCGGGCAGGCCTTAATGAGCATACTTCCACCCGGGGTTAGTTATATCTTTGCGCCGGGGTCACATCCCGCGGTCTGGCAGCGTGACCAGGAGGTGTGGCAGGGCGATTTTCCTTCCTGGGTGCTGTCGCTGACTTCGCAGATTGCTGTAACTAATGCGGATGAGATCGTCATTGTTACCAACTCGCTGGACCCGCTTTATGCTGTACGTTATAAATTCAACTGGCTATCCGACCTGCCGACTGACCGGCATATCCACGTCATCGTGGACGACTCGCATGGGCTGGGCGTGTTGGGCAAAGATGGTGAAGGCATTATTTCGGAGATCAGGAATTATATGCCGGGGCACGTACAACTGACCATCGTCGGTTCTATCGGCAAAGCGCTGGGCGTTCCTGGCGGGCTGGTAGCCGGATCAGAAAGTCTGATTCAAAAGCTCAAGCAAAGCCCTTCATTTACGGCGGCTTCGCCCATATCGCCGGCTTACCTTTATACATTTCTGCATGCGCAGACGGTTTACCGGGAGGCCAGAAAAAAGCTAAAAGATCGTGTGCAGCAGTTTCAGCTGGCGGTTGACAGCATGGGCCTATTCCGCTTTTTTGGGCATTACCCGGTTTTCTATACGCCGTATAATGAGCTGGCTGACATGTTGGCTGATACGATGCTACTCTCCAGCTTTCCTTACCCTCATCCTGACAGTGAGCCAGTCACCCGGTTGGTGCTGAATGCGCTGCATACGGAGGAGGATATTTTTCATCTTATTAAAGCTATAAAGCATTATACGTATGCTCGGAGTCCCTCGTGAAACAGAAAAGGTGATTTTTCAACGCATCAAAAAGTCCTCATAGTTTTCTCTGTGAACAAGAAAGGCCTCGCTATTGGGGTATGCATTTAAAAAAGTACGGGGAATCTTTGCTTTTGCTCTTGGATTCCATTTAAACTCATAAGCATAAAGCTTTCCCTCCCGATCTTCAAGATAATCAATTTCCTGTTGTTGTCGTGTGCGCCAAAAGAACCTGCTGACATCCATTTCCTGATAAGTACTGAACTTCAGTCTTTCGCTCATCAGGTAGTTTTCCCATAGCATACCTGTATCACTTCTCTTCTCAATATTGGAAAAGTCACCAATGACCGCATTGCGTATTCCGTTATCGTAAAAAAATATTTTTTTTCCTTTTTTGATTTCATTGCGCACATTCCGGCTATATGCCGGTATTACAAACACCACGTACGCTTTTTGTAGCAAGTCAATATAGCGTTCAACTGTCTGGTTATCAGCGCCTACTGTCTGGGATAGCTCATGATATGAAATTTCACTACCTATTTGTAGAGCCAGTGCTCTTACGATTTTTTCTAATAAGGCAGGTTTTTTCAGCTGGCCCAACGCAAGCAGGTCTTTGTACAGATAGCTATCTGCTAGTAGCTTTAGTAGTTTCTTTTCCATACCTGTACTATTCACTACTTCCGGATAGTAGCCAAAAACCAGCCTATGGCTTATCTGACGCTTCTCCTCAATCAATCCATGATAATTTACCATTTCAGTAAATGAAAGAGGAAATAGTGTAAACTCGAATTTACGCCCGGTGAGAGGCTCTTGGATAGAACTGTTAAGTTCTAAGGCAGATGAGCCGGTTGCAATTACTTGCACCTCTTTTATTTGATCGGTAAAAAGTTTGATGGTGAGACCTATGTTTGCAATTCGTTGGGCTTCATCAATCACAATAAGCTTATGATTTGCAATGATTTTTCGTAAGCGCGTAGAGGTGGTGTTCCCAAGCATTTCTCTTACATCAGCTTCATCGCCGTTCAGGATTAGCGGCTTTTCACTACCTTTCAATAGGCGCGTCAGCAATGTACTCTTGCCAACTTGCCGAGGTCCCATGATCAGTATAGCTTTACCTCTAAACATGAGCCTCTCGATCTCTTCTGTTATACTTCTTTCAATCAAATCCATACCAGGAACATAGCTTTTTGCGATTACATTCGCAAATTGTTATAATAATTTGCGTTTACATTCGCAATTTGCAATACTTTGAATAATCCTGAGGCCGGAAAATAAAGTGGGAAAAAGTAACTGAGAGTCAGGGTTCGGGACTTTTCCTGAGATAAAAAGTCTTACCTACACGGCGAATGTGGTCCTTCAGGTTTTCAGAAGTTAAAGCATCAAATACGGATAAATCTACCAGGTAGGGATGGTTGAGGTCGTCCAGTTCCAGCCAGATTTTGCCACGGATATCTTCATTAAGTTGTGATCCTATGAGAGTGATATCAATATCGCTGCCCTCCCGGTAGTTGCCCTTGGCGCGTGAGCCATAGATAATCACCTCCTCTACCTCAGGATAACGCTCAAAGACTGAATGAAACATCCGGATGGTATCGTCACTCAGTCCGAACTTCATAGCAGGGTTTTCATTTTCTGATAGAACTGTTCAAACAAAGAAAAATACGTATTCACAATAGCATTATATTCTGTTACCAGAATATTATCCAGGCAAGTATGTACGGTTTTGTTACGACTCTCAATCATGTCCATCCATACGTTTCCCTGGCTGATCAGTCCTTTGTTGAAAGCTTCGCGAGTAGCTGAACGCGATCTCATAATTCCGGCAATATCCTCATATTCAAGGTAGTCTTTCATAACTTTCCAGGCCAGCTCGTGTGTAAATTCAAACCGTTGTATAGTGCCATCTTTCTCAAGATCACTGGGATTGGCAGTTCCCTGTATAGCGGAACGAAGCTGAGCCAAGGCCGCGCTGTAATTCTCAAACCGTTGTTTCCACCGAGCGTTTGCTTCCATAACTTATGTGTTTTAAAAAAAGTAAGAAGTTTATGGCTCGATAAAACAAGCAGAAGAATCAGATATTCAGCCAGTAAGAGAGCTTCACGACCAGAGCACGGTTTTTCACATCAAAGTTATTAAAACGGTTGAAGATGTCGTACACATAATTATCCGTGTAGACGATGAAAAGGTCGGATACCGGCTGGAAGCGCCACTGCAGGCGGCTGTTGACGTTGATGTTATCAAACTGGCTGTTGTACTGCACAAAAGTGGTAAAGAACAGGCTGCGGGTAAAAGTGAGGTCCATGCGCGGGCCGATCAGGAAAAGGTTGGCGCTGGTATAAGGATCCTGCAGGTTGATACGGCTGTACGACATATCCAGGGAGAAAAGTCCGTAAGGCTGCGCCCGGTAGTTAAAGGTAGTATTGATAAAGTTGAGTGTCCCCCCGTAATACTGCCCGTTAATCGTATTAATGTCGTAAAAGAAAGGTTTCCTTCTATCTGACTGATATTCCAGGCCGAAGCCCGTCATATTAAAGTCTTCACCCACCTCAAAAGAAAGCCCCTCACCGCTGGGCCTGAAAGGGGCAAAGAGGTAGACATAGTTACTCATCAGTGAGGCAGTAAGTTGGCTGGTATTGGTAAAGATAAACTCGTAGAAAAGGCTAAAATTAGAATCAGTAAGGCCAATGTCTTTGTTCCACCAAAACTGCTGTTCTAAACCCGGCCCGTGGCTGACGATCTTTTCTGACTTGGGAAAGAAACGGTAAGCAATGGAAGGCATAACGCGCCTGAAATTGGTGCGGGGGACAAAACCTACTTCTGCGTTAAAATTTTCTCCTACGACCTGGTGCAGCCAACTAATATCCCAGCGCAGCGTACTATAGTTCAGCGTGGCACCGTGGGTGTAAGCATTGTCTTTTTGCTGTGGATCGAAGGAGCGATGGTAGTAGGCCTTGCCAGTCCACTTGTTATCGGCAGAGGCATGGTTGTACTCCAGGCCGGCCAGGCGGTTGTAGTTGCTTGACTGCAGTGTAAAATCGTCAGAAAGCGTATCGGTGAGCGACTGTTTGTTGATAACGATTGCCGATATA
Organism: uncultured Porifericola sp.; assembly: GCA_964653665.1. Lineage (GTDB taxonomy): Bacteria > Bacteroidota > Bacteroidia > Cytophagales > Cyclobacteriaceae > Catalinimonas. The sequence continues at coordinate 10,106 of CAZZGE010000100.1, forward strand.
TTAGAACGCTTGAAAACCCTTCGCTGTAAGGCACCTACTGTATAATTAAGGCTGGGTAAATTGATACTTTTGTCCTCACCGGCCTGCATATTCAGTAAGCCAAGCCGCCAGTTACGGTTGATACTTCCACTGAGCCGGGCCCCGAAGCGAATGGGGTTCTGTACGTTTTGTCCAGTCGTAGAGTCTATAGCTACGCCGATACGCCGGGAGAAAAAAGGGCGGGCATTCTCCAATCCAAAATTGGCAAAGAGGTCGGCATTTTCCAGGAAAAACTGCCTTCGCTCCGGGAAGAAAATCTCAAATCGGTCCAAGTTAGTCACCTGCTGATCTACTTCTACCTGAGAAAAGTCAGGATTAAAGGTCAGGTCTAGGTTGAGTGAAGAAGTCACTGCTACTTTGGCATCGCCTCCCACGCTAAGATCTCGATCGGTGGGAGTACCCTCAACAAAATCACGGTTCATACCCCCAGCTACGTAAGGGATGAGCGATACATTGGGGCCTGCCTTTTCCAGTGGTTTATCCCAGAGTAGCTTACCAGTGTAGGCGAGTGAGTAAAGACGAAAGTTCCGAGGCACCCTGCTCCAAGTGGAGCGTTCGTTAGTATGGCTATCCAGGCGGTAGAATTGCAGCAGCCATTCGTCAGTATTTTCTTTGAAACGGATACTTTTAAAAGGGATCGCCAATTCGGCTGTCCAGTAGCTAGGGTAAATTTTCGCAGCGGAGTACCATTTATTGTCCCATGAAAGGTCAAAGTCTTCCTGCAAGGAACCTCCGTTAGCGATGAGGCCTTCCCGTTGTACACCATAAGGGTTGAGTCCAAAGGTAAAAGCATTAGTCTGATCCTTAAAGGTATCAAAGATAAAGGTGATCATATCATTGCCAGAACCTCGAAAGTCGCGGCGTAAGGAGGGTGTTACGTAGTAGGTATCTCCATCCTCAGAAGTGCTGTAGCACTTGGCAAAGATGTAGATAAACTGATCGTCGTAAGCCATGCGTATTTCAGACCGGGCCACGGCCAGTGAAGTGTCCATTGGAAAATTTTGCCAGAAATTATGAGCTACATCAGCCTCTTGCCATATGTCCTCATCCATGATACCATCCAGTTTGATGGCTTCATTCGTCTGGTTGATCTTAAGGCAAGGTTGGTTTTCAGAAGACTGAGCATAAGCGGAGGAGCCGAGAAATAAAATTAAAGATAGGCTAAGGGCGTAAAACTTAATCATTAAGTCAGCGAGTAGATGTGAATTACAAATAATGTTTGGTGAGGTAATGCATTGGATGGCGAAGTTACAAAGTAATGTATTACAAAGCCACCTCTGATTTTATTAGCGCGGAAGTATACGTCGTTTTATTGAAGGATTGATTTAATTCCCGACATTTATCTTCTAAATTCGCAGCCAACTTTGGCTTAAATTATCTGCTCTGATATGGCGAGCACTTGCATGCAGCCACAGTAGAACACTATACTTACAACTAACTTTTAAACCTGCGTCCATCCATGCCCAGAGATCACAGTATCAAGTCAGTACTCATCATCGGTAGCGGTCCCATCATCATCGGGCAAGCCTGCGAATTTGACTATTCGGGATCGCAAGCAGCCCGCTCACTCCGGGAAGAAGGAATTGAGGTGACCCTCATCAACTCCAACCCAGCAACCATCATGACTGACCCGGTGACTGCTGATAATGTATACCTGAAGCCGTTAGAAAAAAAATATATCATTGAGATACTGGAAAAGCATAAAATTGACGCAGTGCTGCCCACCATGGGAGGACAAACAGCCCTTAACCTGGCCATTGACTGTGAAAAAGCCGGTATCTGGAAGAAGTATGATACCCGCCTGATCGGCGTAGACATCGGAGCGATTGAAACTACCGAAGACCGGGAGCGCTTTCGCCTCAAGATGAAGGAACTGAACGTAAATGTCTGTGAAGGCAATATTGCAACCTCCTTTCTACAAGGCAAAGAAATAGCCCAACGCATTGGCTTCCCGCTGGTGATTCGCCCGTCCTATACCCTAGGTGGGTACGGGGGTGGTTTTGTAGAAACCAAAGAAGAATTTGATAAAGCGCTGACCCAGGGACTACACGCTTCACCCATACATGAGGTGCTGATAGAGCAAAGCATCATGGGCTGGAAAGAGTACGAACTTGAGTTACTGCGTGATAACATCGGTAACATCATCATCATCTGTTCTATTGAGAACTTTGATCCCATGGGGGTGCATACCGGCGACTCTATCACCGTAGCGCCCGCTATGACGCTACCCGACACGGTGTACCAGGGCATGCGCGACTTATCCAAAAAGATGATAAACGGCATCGGGCAGTTTGCCGGGGGCTGTAATGTACAGTTTGCCGTCAATCCGGAAGATGATTCTATCGTAGGTATTGAGATCAACCCCCGGGTTTCCCGTTCTTCAGCCCTGGCTTCCAAAGCTACCGGTTACCCTATTGCTAAAGTAGCCGCCAAACTGGCTATCGGCTACAACCTGGACGAGCTGAAAAATCAGATTACCGGGAATACTTCGGCCTTTTTTGAGCCGGCCATTGACTATACCATCGTGAAGATTCCACGCTGGAACTTTGAAAAATTTGTAGGGGCTGACCACCGTCTGGGACTCCAGATGAAAGCAGTTGGAGAGGTGATGAGCATTGGCCGCACCTTCCAGGAAGCCCTGCAGAAAGCCTGTCAGTCGCTGGAGATAGGACGTAACGGTCTGGGTGCTGACGGCAAGGAAGAAACCAATCAGAAAGTGGTAATGGAGAAACTGGAGCATCCTACCGGCGACCGCCTTTTTCGCATTTACGACGCTTTTAAGATGGGTATCTCTTTATCGACCATCGAGAAGCTGACGAAAATAGATAAATGGTTTCTTCTACAGGTAGAAGAACTGATAGACATTGAGCGGGAGATAGAAAAACATACGCTAAATACACTGCCCAAAGATCTGATGATGACCGCCAAGCAAAAGGGCTACGCGGACCGGCAGATTGCCCACCTGCTGCGTTGCCTGGAGAGTGAGGTGCATGAGAAGCGTAAGGAAATGGGCATCAAGCGGGTGTACAAGCTGGTCGATACCTGTGCAGCGGAGTTTGAAGCCAAGACGCCTTACTACTATTCTACCTTCCAGGAAGAAAATGAGTCTGAACGTTCTGAACGGAAGAAAATACTGGTGCTGGGCTCCGGCCCTAACCGTATCGGGCAGGGCATAGAATTTGACTACAGCTGTGTTCATGGCGTATTAGCAGCCAAAGAGTGCGGCTATGAAACCATTATGATTAACTGTAATCCAGAAACAGTTTCTACCGACTTTGACGTGGCTGATAAGCTTTACTTTGAGCCGGTGTTCTGGGAGCACATTTATGACATTATCCAGCATGAGCAGCCCGAGGGTGTGATCGTGCAGTTAGGCGGACAGACGGCGCTGAAGCTGGCCGAAAAGCTGAACCGCTACGGCATCAAAATCCTCGGTACGCCCTTTGAAGCCTTGGATCTGGCTGAGGACCGGGGGAGTTTCTCAACTTTGCTCAAAGAAAATGATATTCCTTACCCCCAGTTTGGTACTGTCACCGATGCTGATTCGGCGCTGGAACTCTCCAAGGATATCGGCTTCCCGCTATTGGTACGTCCTTCCTATGTATTAGGTGGTCAGAGTATGAAGATTGTGATCAATGAGCAGGAGTTGGAAGAGCACGTGGTAAACATCCTGCACGAGATGCCTGGCAACCAGATACTGTTGGACCACTTTCTGGAAGGGGCCATTGAGGCGGAAGCTGATGCCATCTGCGACGGGAAGGATTCTTACGTGATTGGTATTATGCAACACATAGAACCGGCGGGTATTCACTCCGGCGATTCTTACGCGGTACTGCCCCCCTATAACCTGGGTGACTTTGTGATGCAGCAGATAAAGATGTATACCAAGCGCTTAGCAGTAGCCCTGGGTACAGTGGGGTTGATCAATATACAGTTCGTAGTGAAGGATGATACAGTCTATGTCATAGAGGCAAACCCTCGCGCTTCGCGGACGGTACCCTTCATCTGCAAGGCCTACCAGGAACCTTACGTGAACTATGCAACCAAGATTATGCTGGGCGAGAAAAAGCTGAAGGACTTCAAATTTGAGCCGATTAAGAAAGGCTACGCCATCAAGGAGCCGGTCTTTTCCTTTAACAAATTCCCCAATGTGAACAAGGAGCTTGGGCCGGAGATGAAGTCTACCGGAGAGGCAATTTACTTTATTGATGACCTGATGGATGATTATTTCCTCAAGATTTACGGTGAAAGGAACCTTTATTTAAGCAGGTAGCCCTGACTGTAATTTGTCGTAAGGTCACCCAGCTGTTTGGGCGCTACACCTTTTCTTGTGTGATTGTACCGAATTCAGCATAAAAAGCGGTTGAGGTAGTCTGTAGAGGTAGGGGGCGATTTTCCGGCTGGAAACTTAAACCTGGGCAGCTAAGTTAATTTATAGTATATTACAGAGTAAACGACTAGATCATGTTTCTGAAATTTTTATTATTTCTCTTCATTATGTACCTGCTTTTCCGGGTAATCAACTTTTTCTTCAAAGTGATGTATACAGTTTCCGGAGCAAAGAAGCAGGCCAACTTCAACCGTCAGCAGTACCATCAGAGTAAGCAGAATGGCCATGGACAACAGTCACGTAAGTATAAGCAGCCGTCGGACGGTAACGTCAATATTGACTACATTCCTGATGATGGAAAAGAGAAAAATGGTAAAGGCCCCCGTAACTTCAAAGGCGGTGAGTATGTAGATTTCGAGGAGATCAAGTAAAGTTGGAAAAGGCTCTCAACACTCCCCAAGAGAAGATTCGTACAATCCCTCGCGAATTCGTCTATGAAGAAATTGACGGCATCCCTCTGTACTATCAGGGATACAAGGAAGCTATTGCCCAAAATTTATCCGTAGAAAATATTATGGGAAGTGGTGAGTTACAATCAACCCTAATTTCAATAATTCTGGAATACCTTTACAGTAATCTGGATAAAAGTAGTTACCGAATCATTTCTAATGAAGCCGGGCTGCATCTGAAAAAGAAAACCAACCTTTCAGCGGATATTGCTATTTACAATAAAAACGTGCTGAAAAACCGTAAGCCACAAAACAAATACTTCGATATCCCTCCTTGGTCAACATTGAAGTAGATACCAAAGTAGAACTTAGTGACTACCCTTCCGGGCACGACTATCTTCATATTAAGACACAGAAACTGTTGGACTTTGGCGTGCAGCAGGTTGTCTGGTTTTTTACTCCTTCCCGGAAAGTAATGCTCGCCCACCCCGGGCAGCCCTGGATCACCACAAACTGGGATCAGCCAGTGCATTTGCTGGAAAACTATACTTTCTCACTCACCGAGCTACTCCAGCGGGAGGAAATTCAACTGGATTAAAATAAGTCTTTCTCTTTTCTTCCTTAGCCCTTACCGAATAATCCGCTGTATTTGATTAATACTGAAATTTCGGAATACCTTAAGACGATTTTACTTTTTGCAGCCGTTCCTCACTGGCTAGCTTTTGCTTCGTC
>CAZZGE010000101.1:0-15631 GCA_964653665.1 uncultured Porifericola sp.
GGGATTGAAAGATCGTTGACAAATACACTGATTCGGTACACAAATAAGGGAGCGTATAATTTTAATTGTGGGTAGATTAATAATTCAATGCTGCCTTAAATCATTGCTCTAGTACCATAGCTTGCAATACATAACCGTTTTATAAAACAAAATACACGCAAGCAACAAGGCCTTATACTTAGTATATACCCCTAAAAAGAAGTAAATAGCGCCTTATTTGTAAATTGCTGTTGGCAATAATTGGTATTTGAACTTATATTTGTAGGTCAGTTTTTTTACTAAGCGGTAATTTTGGCCAGAAGTAATCAAACAGTTGTAAAACGGAGCCTCAATGAAGAGAGAAACGAACACCCGGGAACAGAATTTTGAGGATATCAAAAACACGGCCCAGCAGGGTGATGGCATCCCTGAAAAAATTCTGAACGCACTACCGCTCGGTGTATCCATCATCGACGAAAAGGGCAAATTTACATTTATTAACACTCATTATCAGAAGCTATTTGGTTATGAAATAGAGGAGCTTATCGGTAAGCACTTTAGCATAATAATACCTGATGAAATGAAGGAAAAGATGAACCAACTGCATCAGGATTTTATTAACCATCAGTCCGAATTCCTTGGCGAATGGGAGGTACAACGCAAAAACGGCGAGACGTTTCGTATACTGGTCAATGCGGCTCATCTGTATGATATAGTGGGCAACCCACAAAAGATGACGTTTGCCGTAGACGTCAGTAGTCTAAGCATATCTACCGGCAGTCTAAATGCTACCGTAGAGATCCTCAACCGAAAATTAGAAGCCCAAGAACTGGCCTTCCACATCTCCAACCATGACATGCGCAACAATGTCGGTAATATTTTTCAACTAGCTGATTTGCTGCGTTCTACCGAACTGGATGAAAAGCAAAACAAGTACGTAGACATCATCCATCAGCTGAGCGTCCGCACTTTGGATATGCTCAAGATGTCATCGGATTATATGAAAATGGAAAAGGGTGATTATCAACCCATGCACAGTGAGTTTAACCTACTCCAGACTCTTTTTGCTCAAATAGGGGCCTACAGTAAAGAGGCTGAAAGCCGAGGTCTGACATTTTGTACTATGCTCAACGGTCAGGAAGTTGGATTTGAAAAGGAAGAACTCATCATCCGGGCAGATCAAGCTTATGTGGAACGCATGTTTGGCAACCTGATTGGCAACGCAGTAGAAGCCTCTCCCGATGGTGAATCTATTCATTTGGCAGCAGAAAATGGTGAAAAATTATTGGTCAAGATTCATAATCAGGGCGCCATACCTGAAGAAGTAAGAGATAATTTTTTTGATAAGTTTATCACCGCTGGGAAAGAAGCTGGCACCGGACTGGGTACCTACATCGCCAAACTGATCACCGATCTTCACATGGGTCGTATTTATTTTCAAACCTTGGAAGAAGTAGGAACTACCCTTTTTGTAGAGTTGCCCGGTGAGATGATACAGCAGTAGCACATAAGTTAAGCCCCCTGGATTAAGGAGATGGCGAGTAAGCTTTTTCTGATAAAACCAGCTATCTCCCGATTTCGGGCATCCCGCTACCCTAAAATCCGTACCTATTTTGGTATGCAGCCAACACTTGACCTTCGTATTAGACTTTTCGTCCTTTTTATTCTGATACCTGCCGCAGGCCATTCACAGGCACTGGACTGGACAAAGCGAACTTTTAATAATTTGTTTAATGATACTTCCACTTCGGCAGAGCCAAAGTTTATTGCCTACCCTACCCTCGCCTATACGCCTGAAACCCGCTGGGAAATTGGTGTCAGCGCACTATATGTCTATTACGCCGACCGGGATACGGCCAACCGGCTGAGCGAGATCAATGCTTTTACTTTCGTGACCCAGGAGCGGCAGTACGGCCTGTGGCTGGACCACGCTCTCTATTCCGACGAAAGCAAGTGGTTCTTCCTGGGGCGTCTGCGCTACCAGCGCTTTCCGCTGCTCTATTACGGCATAGGCCCGGATGCCCCGGCTGAAGAACAGGCACGCGTAGACGCCAACAACATTGTATTACGCGAAAGGATACTCCGTAATATCGGAGGCAGTCTCTACCTGGGGTTGGAGGTGGATTATCAGCGCCTTAGCCAGGTGAACTTTAAGGTACTGGATGATGAGCTTCTGGAATTACCCCAGGGTAGTGAGGGCTCTACTAACCTGGGGCTGGGCGTAGGGCTGGTGTATGACAACCGGCATAACGTACTCAATGTACGGGAAGGCTTCTTCGGTGAGACCGGTTTTCTCCGCTATGATGATGCCTGGGGCAGTGAATTTTCCTTTACCCATTATTTTTTGGATGCCCGCTACTTCAAGACCGTAGCCAAAGACCAGGTATTAGCTACGCAGATATACGGTGCGTATATGGACGGGGGAGTACCCTTCAATCAACTAGCGCTGATGGGCGGCGAGAGTCTGATGCGCGGTTACTACCTGGGTCGCTACCGTGATAACAGCCTGATGGCCACGCAGGTAGAGTATCGTTTTCTGCCCTTCCCTTTCAGCAAGCGCTGGGGCGCAGCGGCTTTCTTGGCAGCAGGAGGCGTAGCCCCTACCCTTCGTGAAATTAACTTGGGTGACTGGCAAGTAGCCGGCGGTGCCGGGATCCGTTTTCTGATATTTCCCGGCAAAGATATTTTTACCCGTTTTGATGTGGCCTTTACCCGCAATGGGCCGGGCTATTACTTCTTTATTGGGGAGGCTTTCTGATTATGTGTAAGCCCATCACACAAAATTATATTTTGAACTAACACCTGTTTTATTATAGTTTTAAGACCGTCTGCAAGCTTCAAGTTGTTAATCGTGTTTACAGTAAAAAAAGCGGGAGAATATGTATAAGTGTTAACCCAATACACACCTATGTTAACCTTTTTGGCTTAACTTTTCACACAATTTTTAGTTTCAAGTTTATGCATCAAACACCTGATCTGACCATTCCTGAAGTTAAGCAGCAAAGTTACCAGATATGGCCCGGTAAGCCTTACCCGCTGGGGTCTACCTACGACGGTAAAGGTGTCAACTTTGCCCTTTTCAGTGAGAATGCCACGGCCGTTTACCTCTGCCTGTTTAATAAACCCGATGAAACCGAATATGCTTGCATCAAGATGACTGAGCAGACGGATCATGTCTGGCATCTTTACATTCCCGACCTTCAACCAGGGCAGTTGTACGGCTACCGAGTAGACGGACCACATGAGCCGGAAAGTGGTATGCGTTTTAACCCGCACAAGGTACTCATTGACCCCTATGCCAAAGCTATCAACGGCCGTATAGAGTGGAGCAATGCCATTTTCGGCTACCTGATAGAGAGCCACGATGAGGACCGGGACCTCGTACTGGATGAGAAAGACAGTGCCGCAGGCATGAATAAATCCATTGTCCATGAATCTAAATTTGACTGGGAAGGCGTAAAGAAGCCAGATATTCCCTTGCACAAGACAATCATTTACGAAGTACATGTTAAAGGCTTCACTGCGCAGCATCCCGACATTCCTAAAGAATTACAAGGCACTTACAAAGGCATGGCCCAGCCTCAGGTGATTGATTACTTTAAAAAACTGGGCATTACCGCTATAGAACTGCTGCCGGTGCATCACTTCGTCAACGACCATAGCCTGGTGCAGAAGGGCCTGAGCAACTACTGGGGCTATAACAGCATCGGCTTCTTCGCGCCCTACTCTGAATACTCTTCTTCCGGTAGCATGGGGCAGCAAGTGACGGAGTTTAAGGAAATGGTAAAGGCTTATCACAAGGCTGGTATTGAGGTGATCCTGGATGTGGTGTACAATCATACGGCCGAAGGCAACCACTACGGCCCCACGCTCTCCTTTAAAGGCATTGACAATGCCGTTTACTACCGTTTGGTAGAAAGTGACCGTCGCTACTATATGGACTACACCGGTACCGGTAACAGCCTAAATATGTTGAACGCCCGCTCTCTGCAGTTGGTGATGGACAGCCTGCGCTACTGGGTGACCGAGATGCAGATAGACGGCTTTCGCTTTGACCTAGCCTCTACCCTGGCCCGCGGCCTGCACGAAGTGGGTAAACTGTCTACCTTTCTGGATACCATTCACCAGGACCCTATCGTATCGCAGGTGAAACTGATCGCCGAGCCCTGGGATGTGGGCGAAGGCGGCTACCAGGTAGGCAACTTCCCTGTGCAGTGGGGGGAATGGAACGGTAAGTACCGCGACAGTGTGCGCCGCTTTTGGAAAGGCGATGAAAGCCAGGTAGGTGAACTGGCCAACCGCCTCAGTGGCAGCAGTGACCTGTACGAATCTACCGGACGTAAGCCCACCGCCAGTATCAATTTCATCACCGCCCACGACGGCTTTACGCTGCACGACCTGGTGAGCTATAACGAAAAACACAACGAAGCTAATAAAGAGGGGAATAACGACGGCGAATCGCACAACCTGAGCTGGAACTGCGGCGTAGAAGGCCCGACCGACAATCCGGAGATCATATCACTCCGCGAACGGCAGAAGCGTAACTTCATGGCTACGCTAATTTGCAGCCAGGGCATCCCAATGATCAGCATGGGTGATGAGTACGGCCGTACCCAGCAAGGTAACAATAATGTTTACTGCCAGGATAATGAAATTAGCTGGTTCAACTGGGAATGGACCAAAAGGCAGCAGGCTTTCTTTGACTTTACTCGCCGCCTGATTGAGATACGTACCCACTCACCCGTCATGCGCCGCCGCCGCTTCTTCCTGGGCCGCCGCGTACATGGAGTGGGAGTAAAAGACATCCGCTGGCTGCGCACCGATGGCAAAGACATGACCGACGAAGAGTGGACCTCCTCTTACGTACGTTGCCTGGGCATGCAGCTTAACGGCCATGCTATGGAAGAATACGACGAGCGGGGCAACAAAATTACCGATGATGTGTACCTGCTACTGGTCAACAGTTACTGGGAAGATGTGCCTTTTAAGTTTCCCAAGCGCCTCCGCAACGACCACTGGGAGGTGTTGATAGATACCAACAAGCCTGAACGTATGAAAAAAGACCAACTGGTTTCTAAAAAGCTGGTACTATACTCACGTACCCTGCTGTTGCTCAGGAAGAAAGGGCCTGAAGGTGAGGATGAGTAGTATTAGCGCAAATGCTAGAGGAATCAATTGATTACTCCATATAATAGCAGCTTGACAAATCATAGAAATATGACCTATGCTACATGAGCCAAATCATACATAAGTATTATAACAAACATATAATACTGATACTTGGAGTAGTAAGGCGACATAATTGAAGGCTGGCAGTAAATCAAACTCAAAAAACGATGAGTGTAAAATTTAATGTAGTGGCCAAGATCAATCCTCAGATGAAGGATCAGCCCAAGAAGTATTATGCCACTGCCCAGAGCAGTGGTGAGGCCGACATTCGTAAAATGGCCAAAGAGATTGCAGAGATCACTACCGTGAGCCTGCCCGACGTGATTGCCACGCTGGAGTCGCTGGTAATGATCATCCCCCGGCACATAGAGCAGGGCGAAATTGTAAGGCTAGGTGAACTGGGATCGCTGAGGATCAGCCTGAGCAGTGAGGGCAGCGATGCCGAAGAGGAAGTAAACGCTGGCAACATCAGGTCAGCAAAGTACATCTTTAACCCCGGTTCAGAGCTGCAGGCTACCCTGAAGATGCTCAAATTTAGCAAGGCAAAGAAATAGCAGAGCGCAAGTGCTGGGCCTGTGACCTGGGAGATAGCGGTCACTGGTAAGGTGCGAGCGATTATTTATAGCTGCTCTGACGAGCAGTTAATTTATTCAAGAACCGTCAGCGCTGCGCTAACGGTTTTTTTTTGCCCAAAATGAAGCGGAAAATGGTCAATATCTTTTAAAAAATGGTCCTGAACAATCAGGTAAACGCTACTGAGCGATACGCCGGGGGGTGCTGATCTCTTATAAAGCTAAAAGGCAAGAAAGTTTGTTATGTTTTAACCCACTTCCTTTAGGGTAAACGTTCATAGATTGAATAAAAATTTGTTTGTTATTGCACGCTGATCAATGCTGAGGAATATTTTGATAAGAATACTCAAGGTGTGTCATGAGTTTATCAAAAAAAATAAGTAGTATTACAGTATACGTAAATACTTAATCTGTAGCAGAAAGAGGGATGTGTAATGCAGAATATACATAAAGATAATAAACGGAGATAGAAGCATATTGCATTATATTGGTATTCGATAACATCAGTTGACGCAGCTAGTGTAGTTTTAATTCTAAATAAATGTTGGTAGTGAAGAGAATCAGCATAAATATTTTTTCAATAATTTTTATCATTATGCTGTCTGTAGCTTTGGGGATGTGTATACTTTTGATTTTTGAACCTATTGATGAGAAATCCTCGAGTACAACATTCATTTTAATGTCAGTAGTTTTTATAATATTAATCTACGTAGTGATTAAGGGAAATATAAAAAAGTACAATAATTAGCTGGATTATTAAAATACAGGGCTAATACTTGAATTAAAAAAGGATAAAATCAAGGTAATTGTCAAGGAATTGAATTGAAGACCTTAAAACAAAGAAAAAGACTGAGGCCTATCGAGTAGCCCACTGTGGGTTATTACCTACGATTAGCCACTCTCACCAACCAGCGTACTCGTAGCTTAGCCAGTAGTTCACTGAAATTGAGCATTCACCCTCCACCAAAGCGCCTATAAAGAACTGGTTCACAGCGGCTTTCACCTCTGGGACATCCTTTTGAAGGACTATATTTACCCTTTAAGGTACATACATCAAAAGCAATAAGAAACTTTAAGAAAATTGGACAAAAACAGGCTGAAATACCCTAAATTTCCAGCTTAAGAAAATGATACTAGCATCTAAAACGAAATGAACATACCCAACATACAAATCATTCAAACGATCATTGCTTTTGCCGTATACATGCTACTGAGGTTCCTGGCTGACAAATCTATTGATAAAACTGTTACCAGGAATTTAATGGATAAAACGAGAGCCAAAGTAGTCAAGAAGGCCACCAATTTTATTTCACTCCTTGCACTTTCTTTTTTCATATTAATTGTATGGGGCGTCAACAGGTCCGAATTAGCCTTGTTTGTAGGTTCAGTGCTCACGGTCCTCGGTATCGCATTATTTGCCCAATGGTCTATTTTATCCAATATCACTGCAGGGATCATCCTGTTCTTTAATCATTCGGTTAAACTTGATGATCACATCAATGTAATTGACAAAGATTTCAACATAGAAGGCAGGGTAAGTGATATTGGCCTTTTTTTTGTCATACTCAAGACCAAAGAAGGAGAAATCATATCTATACCGAGCAATGTATTCATCCAGAAAATGATCAAGAAAAGTCCACGTTGCGCTTGAAACGATGAAGCTGCTAGTACGTCAGCGACAAGAATCTTTGTTCAAACACATATGCACCCGGCAGAAAGCTCAAGCCGAAAAAAAAGATATATCAAACTTTCTTCACTGTGCCATAGGCCACGATGTAAATAAAACAAAAATATGTCTTATTAAAGACATGAATGCCAACTATGTAACGGCCTAAAGTAAAAGTTGGGTAACTGACGCTAAAAATTGTCAGATTTTGTGTAAGACGCACAACCGTGCAAAGGGTAACCGGTGATTAAGCAGATATTTCAGAGATATTTTCATATGATATCTCTGCAATGTCAGTAAGGGCTGAACCTCCTATTACCCATCAGCCATTGTCTCACCGCTTCCTGTAAAGCCCGGTATCACCCTGCTCCCAGAGCAGCATCAGTGTTTCCACTACCGCTGACCGCTCCGCAGCGATATTCCGGTCTTCGTACGGGTCATGCCGGTGGTCGTAGAGCTCTACTGTGGGCTGATCATCCCGAAAATACTTTGTCAGGCGGTAGCGATCGGTGCGGAGCGAGATACCGTTTCGGTAGTAGCTGAAAGTGTAGTTCTGCCAGTCTTCCGCTTCCGGGTTTTCCAGCAGGGGCAGCAGACTTTGTCCGTCCACTTCCCTTTCTAAGGGTACGCTGCATAGTTCCATAAGGGTAGGATAAATATCTACCGTTCCCACAATTTTGTCACTGCGTTGCCCTTTATTCATTTCCGGCGTTTTGATCATCAACACACTTCTGAGCGACTGCTCAAAGTTGGTATGTTTGCCCCACACCCGGTGGTCGCCCAGTTGCCAGCCGTGGTCGCTCCACACGACGACTACCGTATTTTTGTCCAGGCCCAGGCGCTCCAGTTCGTTCAACACTTTACCCACCTGCGCGTCTACATAACTGATGCTGGCATAATAAGCATGCCGCAGCTTACGAGCGTAATCATCAGAGAGAGACTTCTTGAGTGAGGCTTTCTCTTCACCCAATTGATAGTTATTAAACTCTCCACTGCCGTGCAGACTGGCGGTATTGATGTTCTCAGGAATCTTGGGGGCAGGCGTAAGGGCTATCTCATCGCGATCATAGAGATCCCAGTACTTCTGAGGGGCAGTAAAGGGCAGGTGGGGTTTAAAGAAACCTACACCTAGGAAGAAAGGCTCCTCTTTATCAGAAAGTTCCTGCAGCTTTTCCAGCGCCAGTTCTGTTGTCAGTCCGTCCGGGTAGCCGGTATCTTCCACATCCGCACTTTCGTAAGGTTTGACTTGCCGGTTGCGGCTCTGCCGGTTAGAGCCGTCGGCATAGCCGAAGAAAGCATTCCAGCCAGTCTCCCACTTACCCGGATCAAAGAGCATCTCGTCCCAGCTATAGGGTAATTCTAACTTCGTACCGACCGGCTCCTCGTAGCCGTAAAGCAGCCCGTCCGCGTAGTGCGTAATCTTACCAATACCTACGGTGTAGTAGCCATGGTTTTTCAGATTTTCCACAAAAGATTCTGGCTGCTGGGTACGCGGCTGTTCGGCAATCAGTTCTTTGATGGCTTGGTTGGATACAGCCGTTTTGCTGCGGGGGTAAGCCCCAGTAAGCAGGCTGTAGCGGGACGCGCCGCAGGTAGGCACCGTGACATAATGTCGATTGAAAAGCATGGAGCTTTGGCTCAGTTGGTCCAAGTGGGGCGACTGCACCAGCGGATGACCGTAGCTGCCCAAATCGGGGCGCAGATCGTCTATGGCGATAAACAGAACGTTGGGTGGATCTTGCCGTTGCTGCGACTGCACATCAAAAGCCGATAGCAGGAGAAAAAATAACAAGCGAAGTACGTTGAGCCTCATAAGGTTGATTGATAAAGTACCCTGCTAATATGCAGGATTCTCAGCAAAAGTACCAATTCCCAGGGCTATGCGTGAGTCTTTTCACAATTCTACTCCCATAAATTTTATCACTCCCTGCTTCACTTCGGCTTCGGTAGTCATCAGCGGACGCAGTGCGTAGCATTTGACGCCTGATTTCTCCCGCCAGCCCGATCAGAAAAGCTTAAATATTTTGGTGTCGGTAGGATGCACGGTAGCATTACCACCCTGCGAGAGCGAACGATCATATGTCTCCAGTACAAGAATTTCTACGTCCTACAGGTGGGGATTATTTACTGGCACAATGCCATAGTTATTCTGCTCAAAAAACGCCTGCACATCCGCCAATGATGTAGGCCTGGTCACCTTCAATTCCATAACCATAGGCTCTGAGTACCAGGCTGTCATGAATTTTCTAACGCAATTCATCAACTTCCAATCACAGTCTGTAAATAGTTAACCAAAACGGAGAAGTAGACATAAACAAAGAAAAACGGATCTATCAGAATAGTATCCCGGACAAACCCCCTCGCATTCATAAGTAGCTGAGCTTATATCATCCGTTTGAAACCATCGACAGATGAGGCTATATAATTGAAAATCTCAGGCATAATCTTTATACCAGCTGAAATACTCCTGCAGTACCACTTCTTTATAAGTACGCAGATAAGAAAGATAGGCCTGTGATACTGGCGATAGTTTCTTTTCCTTCAACCATATCAGGCGCCAGTCTGTACGGATTGGCAAACCGGGAGAAGGAAGGATGTGCAACTGACCGTTGAGCAATTCGTGGTGAACACCAATGAGTGGCATGATAGAAACTCCCAGCCCGGCGATTACTGCCTGCTTGACCGCTTCATTAGAGGTGAGTTCAATTCTTTTACGGTGTTTTCCTTTTGCGGCCATAAAATACTTTTCCATCGCCATGCGAGTGGCTGACCCTTCCTCCCGGTAGATCAGGGGTTTATCTACCAATTCTGTGCGGGTACTGCTCACGATGTAGAGTTTGTTCTCAATGAGAATTTCTTCTTCTACGGCCAGCTTTTCAGGCAGTACAGATACCAGCGCAAAATCAATCTCATTGTTCTTCAGACTCTCCACCACCCTGGTTTTATTGGTAACATCTAGCAGCAGGTCAATGCCGGGATTCCTACCCAGGAAGAAACTTAGAAAAAAAGGGATGACATATTTGCCGGTAGAAGCTGATGATATGCGGAGCCTGCCGGAAAGCATTCCCTTAAATGCTTCAGTCTTGTAGTTGATCGCTTCTATTTCTTGCAACACCCGCTCGGCTATGGCTGCAATTTCATAACCAAAATCAGTGATATATAACTGCCTGCCAATGACTTCGGTAAGGGGTATTTCAAACTGGTCCTGTAGGTTTCTAAGCTGAATGGAAACGGCTGGCTGTGTCATGTGAAGGTCTTCTGATGCACGGGTAATACTCCTGCTTTGGACTACCTTCAAAAAGATCTGCAATTGATGAAGAGTATAATTCATAAGTTTATTTTATGGTTTTAATAGTAAATATAAATAAAAATTTATGAAATAAGCTTCTTTACTTTGCGGGTAAGCTTTCAGTCTAGTTAAACTTAAACCTCAAATTTTCTATGAATGCAAATTCTTTCCTGTTCCTTTCCCTGCTCTCTCCTACGCTTTTAGCAGTTGTAGCCTTATGTTCATGGCTTCAGCCCGGACTTCGTCCTCGCCGTTTGCTACGATTGAGTAAGTCAGTCAGCCTCATCAATATTTTTATCGCCGCCCTTTGTGCTTTTGCCCTCATTGGGCAGGGCCCACTGTTCAGTAACACGCTAGGATACCGGGGACTGGGTTTATCAATCCGCCTGGACCCTTTGAGTGTACTGATGCTGGGCATGATTGCCCTGTTGGCTTTTGTGATCATTCGCTTCAGCAGTAATTACCTGGATGGCGACAACCGGCAGGGTAGATTCATGGGTAGACTGGCCGCAACCATCGCATCAGTACAACTGCTGGTATTGTCAGGCAATCTGGGTTTACTGCTAGTATCATGGATCATGACCAGCCTTTGTCTGCATAAGTTGCTACTTTTTTATCCTGAACGTCCGGCTGCAGTTATCGCTGCCCGAAAAAAATGGCTAGCAGCGCGTATGGCTGATATCTGCCTCCTGGGTGGGGCCATATTACTCTACCTGCAATTTGGAACAGGTGATCTGGAGCAAATTTTTACCAGCCTGAAAGGCATGCTCAGTAGCAAAGAGCTGAGCCTATTTGTTGAAATAGCGGCGGTAATGATCGCCTTGGCAGCTATTCTTAAGTCAGCGCAGTTTCCCACCCACGGCTGGCTTATTGAGGTCATGGAAACGCCCACGCCCGTATCCGCCCTGCTGCATGCCGGTCTGCTCAACGCAGGGCCCTTCCTGGTTACCCGTATGGCTTTTGTCATGGAAGGGGCTAGCGCGGCGCCGGTACTCCTGATACTTTTCGGAGGATTTACCGCCCTCTTTGCCTCAGCGGCTTTTCTCACCCAGCCGTCCGTGAAGACCGCCCTGGGTTATTCTAGCGTTGCCCACATGGGATTCATGTTGCTGGTGTGCGCCTTGGGCGGATACCCGGCCGCCATGCTGCATCTGGTAGCTCATTCCTTTTACAAGGCGCATGCATTTCTTTCTTCGGGTAGTGTGGTTGAGACGGCCCGCGCTTCCCGGATTGCTCTGCCTGCAAGGCTGGGCAGTCCGCTGCGAATCGGCCTGAGTATCCTGGTATCTTTGCTGATCTACCTGGGTTTTGCCTATCTGTGGGGCTTGGATCTGGACAAAGAGCTTCCCCTGCTGGCCACCGGCACCATCGTGGTGATGGGTCTGACTCAGATTATCGCGCCTGCCATGGACGCCTCGGGACTAAAAACAGCCATTTTCAAGGCAGGAGGGCTGGCCCTACTGGTAGCTACTGCTTTTTTTAGCCTGGAGTCAGGCGCACATTACCTCCTTGCCTCGCAACTGCCTCCGCTCAGCAATCCCAGTCTGTTAATGCTTTGCCTGACCATTTTGGTACTGCTGGTATATGCTGTTGCGGTTATGCTGCAGATTCTGGGACCGGTACTGCCGCAGCATGAACGGATGGCCAGCCTGGCTATTCACTTTCACCATGGCTTTTATACCAATGCCATGTTTGACAAACTCATTGGGACTTACCGGCTTAAGAAGCAACGTGGGGCGTTGCAAAAGGCGCTAGGTGACAAACCGACCGAAAGACAGCGTGAGGACTGGCAGGAATCAATAACTTCCTGAGCTTTTACTTTTTTCACAAAAGCATTTTTCCATTAAAAACTAAGACCTTGAAAAATCTTCAGACAAGATCATATTCAAATACAGCATATTTCTCGGAGACTGACCTGCTGGAAAAAATCAAGCAGGCCTGCAGCAAGATTGCCCCGGTATGGCCGCTGGACAGTTTTGTAGCAGTAAATCCCTACCTGGGCCTGGCCGGGTACGATTTTGAGACCGCGGCTCATCTGCTGCAAAAGTCCGGAGAGATACAAATGTGTATGCCGCTTGCTTTTTACAGAGAGGCTCTCCAAAGCGGTAGAATAAGCCAGACTGACCTTCAGACTGTACTGAAAAACAGTACCCATTATAAAAATACAAGCTACGAAGCATTTTTGCGGCAGTTGAAAAATACTTCTGACGAAGAGGGGGGCGACAGTTATTTACACTGCTTTGCAGCGCTTGCCTCTTATCACTCTGGCAAAGACCTGGGCCGATTGATGGTCAATCGCATTTCAGAATGGGCTGCCGTTTATTTTGATGAAGGGCAGGCTTTATGGAAAAGCAGTTTTTCGCATGCTGGCATTTTTACAGCCTGGCACAAGGAGGCCAAACTAGACCTCACTCCTGGCATCATGGGCCTTAAATCCTTTCGAGAACGGGTAAAAGAGATTCCTGATGAGCCCCTGGCGGCCATACGCTGGGCGCTGAGTCAACTGGGTGTGCCCCTTTCAGGATTGGAAACTTACCTCCACTGCCTTCTTCTTTGTCTGGGAGGCTGGTCTGCCTACACCGCAAAACTAGACTGGGATGCCAATATATACGGTGGCCAGCAGGGTGCATTACGTGAGTTTCTGGCGATACTTCTCTGCTGGGAGGCCTGCCTGCTGACCTGCCTGGAAGAGGATGCTTCCCTGATACAGTCTTGGGCTTACGCGCGCCATGCCTTTTCTGAATTTGATCCAAAAAGTTCACCCGACCGGATTTTGCAAATAAAGCTGGTTTTGCAGCAGGCTCTGGACCGGGCGGAACAGCAAAAGATCATTCAAAAGCTCAATACGGCTTCTGTACGTACTCAACGGGCAGTACAGGTCCCTAAAGTGCAGGCGATTTTCTGTATTGATGTGCGCTCAGAGGTCTACAGAAGGAATCTGGAAGCGGTTTCGCCAGACATAGAAACCCTAGGCTTTGCCGGTTTTTTTGCTTTCCCGATTCGCTACGTCCCCACCGCCCACCAGCAGGGACAGGCACAGTGCCCTGTACTGCTGCCTACCGGCCCAGTGATCCACGAAAAAATAGGCGGTGAAGAGCAGCAGGCCAAAGCCAAAAGAAGCCGTAGTTTGCAGCGGCAGGTAGAGCATGCCTGGAGATCATTTAAGCTAGGAGCTATCTCCTGTTTTAGCTTTGTAGGCCCGATAGGTCTGGCTTACTTACCTAAGCTTTTTACCGACAGCTTTGGTTTGACCCGGCCGGTGCCCCATCCTGAAAAAAAGGGGCTGAACAAAAAGCAACTGGCTAGTAAAGATATCAATCTGGAAGAACAACCCGCCTCGGGCATTCCCCTGGGCGAGCGCATCAGCATGGCAGAAGCTGCCCTGCAGGCCATGAGCCTCACCAGTAATTTTGCCCGTCTGGTACTGATCGTCGGACACGGCTCCACCAATGTCAATAATCCACACGCCAGCGGGCTGGATTGCGGAGCCTGCGCCGGGCATTCCGGAGAGTCTAATGCCAGGGTGGCCGCGGCCGTTCTCAATGACGCTGAAGTACGCCAGGCCCTGCGAAAGAAGGGGCTGGACGTTCCTGAAAGCACGCACTTCCTCTCCTGCTGGCATGATACCACTACAGATCAGGTAAGCATTTTTAATGAAGAGCGTATCCCATCCAGCCATCAGCAAGAACTGGCGGAGCTGAAAAAGCAACTGAAGGAGGCCGGGAAGTTAAGCCGGGCAGAGCGGGCCAGCCGCCTCCAGCCGGGCAAGACTGTTGAAGTTGATCGCGACATCATGGCCCGCAGTCGTGACTGGTCACAGGTCCGCCCTGAATGGGGGCTGGCGGGTTGCTCAGCTTTTATAGTGGCCCCGAGGGAACACAGTAAACATATTGACCTGCAGGGCCGTTCTTTTCTGCACTCTTACGACTGGAAAAAAGACAAAGACTTTAGCGTGCTGGAGCTAATCATGACGGCCCCGATGGTAGTTACCAGTTGGATCAGCCTCCAATACTATGCCTCTACGGTAGACGGGCTGCACCACGGTTCGGGAAATAAAACCCTGCATAACGTGACCGGCTGCATAGGCGTACTGGAGGGTAATGGCGGTGACTTGCGGGTGGGCCTGCCCTGGCAGTCGGTGCATGACGGAGAAAAGCTGCAGCACGAGCCTGTGAGACTAAACGTATGCATTGCTGCACCGCAGGAGGCCATGAACGACATCCTAAGCAGACATGCTTCGGTAAAAAGCCTTTGTGATCATGGTTGGATACACTTACTGTCCATGAGTGATGAAGGTAAAGTGACCCACCGGTATCGCGGTGACCTGAAGTGGGAAGAAGTGACTTCAAACTGATCTTATGCCAAAGCACAAACTTGTTTGAAGAAGCAGGAGGGTATCATTATCCTCCTGATCTTATTTCTGCACTATGCAAGTCTTTTCTGTTCCTTTGGTTCGCACCTATGGTAAATCCTGCCTTGTAGGAAATCATGTATTTTTTTAGAGATTAAATTTAAGAATAGTTTACAAACGCTAGACGGTAATAAAGCGATCTTATTGAAAACATGTAGGTATAGCGTTGGCAGTTTTAGCCTGCATCATCACGGATGAAAAGCCATACTTCCAGTTACTTATTAAAGCTGGTTTTACTCGTTTAACAATAAGCATATATAGAAAAATAGGAGGCCAAAAGCTCTTTACTTTAGCATGATCAGATATTTCTGTCTGATCACATAGCTGCTTTTCGTTGCATGCAAAAGCAGTGAAAGCTCGTCAATAGATGAAACTGGGGACAGTTCAGATCCTCTGCCAAAAGCCGAGGTAGTGGTTATGGGCAATATACTGCAACATTGGGATAAAAAGAAAAAGCTTGCGCTCATGAAGTCTTACCCGCAGGAGGAGCCTATTTAGCGATCAAGAATATCACAGATAGCGAAAGGAAAAATAACGTCTTTGGA
>CAZZGE010000102.1:0-3884 GCA_964653665.1 uncultured Porifericola sp.
CGGTAACAACTATATGCAGGTATTTAACCAAGTCAAGACCGAAAAGATTTTTGGTTATATCCTTGAAAATGCCACCATTGAAGAAAAAGAAATCACTGTTGACGAATTCAAAGAAGATGTAAAGAATCGTCAATAACTATGTATTACAATTTTCGTTGTAAAAAAGAGTCTTTAAATTAAAGACTCTTTTTATTTTTAAATTTATTAAAAAAACACCCTATAATGATAGACAAAGACGAATTCAGAAAATACGCTGTCAAAGGTCAAAACATCAACGGCAATACCTTTGACCAATATGTGGAGCGCGTTGAGAATATGACCAGGGCCGTGATTGAGGAAAGACCTACTAACTTTCGGGAAATTGACGTTTTTTCCCGGCTCATCATGGATAGGATCATCTTCTTGGGTATGCAAGTAGAGGAAAACATTGCCAACATCATCACCGCTCAGCTTTTGTTCCTAGAATCCGTAGATCCCAAAAAAGACATTTTGCTATACGTCAACAGTCCGGGTGGCTCCGTGTATGCCGGTCTTGGCATGTATGACACTATGCAGTACGTAGCTCCTGATGTCGCTACAATCTGTACGGGAATGGCTGCTTCTATGGGCGCAGTTTTGCTTGCTGGTGGTGCTAAGGACAAACGCTCTGCTCTCCCCCACGCTCGTGTCATGATTCACCAGCCCAGCGGTGGCATGCAGGGTAAATCTCGTGATATGGAAGTAACGCTGAAACAAATGCAGGAGCTTCGCCGTGACTTATACGATATACTATCTTACCACTCCGGACAGCCTTATGAAAAAGTTGAAAAAGACTCTGACCTTGACTTTTGGATGCGCCCTCGGGAAGCCAAAGAGTACGGCCTGATTGACGAAGTGCTGGAGAGAGGTTATCATAGAAAAAATAAAGAATAAGCCATTATGCTGGCGGGTTGGTATAACCTGTCATCCATTTTAATATCAATTAAAGTTAAATTATGCCACAGCAGGTTACATGTTCATTTTGCGGACGAAACAAAAAAGATGTTGATCTGATGATCTCTGGGATCAACGCTCACATCTGTAATTACTGCATCAACCAGGCACAACAGATTCTGGATGAAGAACTGAAAGTGAAGAGCAAAAACAAAGCTCCCGAATTCAACCTCATGAAGCCTGCAGATATCAAGAAGTATCTCGATCAGTATGTAGTTGGGCAAGAAGATGCTAAGAAGGTTATTTCGGTAGCGGTTTATAACCACTATAAACGGCTTATGCAAAAAAATGACGAAGAGGTGGCGATTGAAAAGTCTAACATCATCATGGTAGGGGAAACTGGTACCGGAAAGACCTACCTGGCCCGTAACCTTGCCCGCATTTTACAGGTGCCCTTTTGCATCGCTGATGCAACTGTTCTTACAGAGGCCGGTTATGTGGGGGAAGATGTAGAGAGTATCCTCACTCGCCTGTTACAAGCGGCTGATTATGATGTGGATTCAGCGCAACGCGGAATCGTCTATATCGACGAGATCGATAAAATAGCCCGCAAATCCGATAATCCTTCCATCACACGTGATGTCAGTGGAGAAGGTGTACAGCAGGCTTTACTCAAGCTGCTGGAAGGCACACAGGTTAACGTACCCCCACAGGGAGGACGTAAGCATCCTGATCAAAAAATGATTTCCCTGAACACAGAAAACATTCTGTTTATTTGTGGAGGCGCTTTTGATGGTATTACCCGGATGATTGCCAACCGCCTTAATACCAAGCCCCTGGGCTTTTCAGGAAGTAGGGTTAATTTCTCTGACCAGGCTGTAGACAAAGATAATCTGCTTCAGTACGTAACTGCTCAGGACTTAAGGCAATTTGGCCTGATTCCGGAACTGATTGGTCGTGTTCCTGTATTGACACACCTTGATCCACTAGCCAAGGATACACTTAAGATGATTCTGACAGAGCCAAAAAATTCCCTGGTAAAACAGTATACCAAGCTCTTCCAAATGGAAGATATTGAAGTTGAGTTTAAAGATGATGCCTTAGACTATATTGTAGAGAAGGCAATGGAATTCAAACTTGGAGCGCGTGGACTTCGCTCCATTTGTGAGGCTATCATCACAGACGCTATGTTTGAGCTTCCTTCCCAAAATGATGTAAAAGAACTTGTTGTGGACAGGGATTATGCGCAAGAGAAGTTTGAAAAGTCAAAATTCAAACGACTTTCCGCAGCTTAATTTATACTGATACTACTTAATATTATGCAAAGCCGGGTTATTCTCCCCGGCTTTTCTTACTTAAGGATAGAAGTTTTTCACCTGATTTTGTGTCTATCATTTGTAAAAAGTCATCATTTTTCGCAACTAACAAAGACTCATTTTCTTGCTGTCCGCGTTTGATCTTTTTGATCTTCTTTACATCGCCCGGCAGATGTAAGCCTGACTTGAAAGCGGGTACAGCTTCGAAATTACCCTGTCCGTCTCCAGCCATTAATACACCGATGCTAGCGTCGTTTCTTGGGGTTTCCACTTCCGAGGCATGAAGGTTACCGGCTAGTACCATATCCAGATTTCCATCAAGGTTATAATCGTCTATCACAATGGCATTCACTGATGAAAGTTGAGCAGCGTTGTCCAGCTTGCGCAGTTCAAATTGGGGGATACCGCTGTCGCTAATTCCTTTATTCTCAATGTAGGATGTGGAGAAAGTTTTAGCCTTGTAATGTAGTGCTTTCTCCAGATTATCCATACCGTAGACATCTGATAATGTAGCACGGCCAAAGCTTTCGTAGTTTGGAAACTTCTTCTTAATGAAAGGCATCTGCTCTGAGGAGCATTGTCTACCTCTCAGCGGAAACAATTGTTGTTCATTGTAGTAACCTAACACTATATCATAAGTACCACTCTGGTCGAAATCAGCACAGTAAATTTCAAAAGGAAATTCAGCGCTGGCTTTGTATTTATAATTTTCACCCAGATTACCAGCTACCAGGTCAATATCGCCGTCCTGGTCAAAGTCAGCACCATTGATACTAAACCACCAGCCCTGACTATCGGCTAATCCAGCCTCATCAGTGACGTCTTGCAGTACTTCAGAGTCGCCATCACCGAACCTATTTAGCATTACTCTGACACTCATCCACTCCCCTGCTACTATCAGGTCAGGAAAACTATCATCGTTAAGATCATTCCAGTAGGCATCGGTCACCATGCCCAGAGATGCCAACATCGGCACTTTGTCAGAAATATCTTCAAAACGCCCGCCTACATTTTCTAAAAGATAACTGGCTGGACTAAATGGATACATGCCTGGAACTTGACGATTACCAATAAACAAATCCAGGTCACCATCCTGGTCAAAGTCAGCGGGTGCAACCTTGCCCCCGCTGCTCAGCATGCTAGGTAACGCTTCCTTTGCATGACTAAAATTTCCCTGTCCATCATTGAGGTAAAGCCGATCCTGTAGGGCAGCATCATTTCTTTCGTATTCATTGCCCCCACTCTGTACATAAAGATCTATGTCACCGTCCAGATCCGCATCAAAAAAAATGGCATCCATATCCTCAGAAATACTATGCTGACTCAGGATACTCTGACTGCTTTGGGTAAACTTGCCATCAGATGATTGCAGGTAGATGGCACCGGAAAATCCTTTAGCATCACCCAGGTAAAAATCATCCAGACCATCGTTGTTCACATCGGCTACTGCCAGAGCCGGCCCAAAGGTGGACATTTTATGCGGGAGCAATACTTCACGTATAAAGTCATCAAACTCATTCTCCTGATGTCGGATACCGGCTACCGCCTGAGAGGCATCTTTAAAATCATATTGATTTGCATAGCTTTTGGACTTCGCCTGCTCAGAAGCATCTGCATAACGGAGCATTAGGGTTTGATCAGCATCAATATCCTGCA
>CAZZGE010000102.1:3984-15615 GCA_964653665.1 uncultured Porifericola sp.
GTCATTTTGCTGAAGGTAAGGTCGCCGTTGTTTCGATAAACGTAATTAGGAATCTTCGTGGACGGAATTGAATCTAGCAAGTCCTGGATAAGGCGCTGAATTTCTGAAGGGTTCGTTTCCTCTACATTCGCCATACGCTTTTTCTCATAATTCACATAATCCTTGTTAGACACTTCCTTCTTGTAGCCGTTGGTTACAAATATATCGCGGTGGCCGTCATTGTCAATATCAAAAATGAGAGGAGCCCAACTCCAGTCAGTGTTGGAAACATCTGCCATCTGCCCCACTTCACTGAAGGTAAGCTGTTGGTTTTGACCTTGCCGCTCCAGGGTACCATTGTTCATTTGCAGCGTGTTGATCATATATTGGTAATGATAGCCGTCTTCTACAGCATAGTAAAATTTACTGCGATCCATACCCCGCATCATCGTTTTATTACGGTAGTTGTCTTCGGCTACCATATCAGCCACCATTATGTCAAGCCAGCCATCGTTATTAAAGTCTGCCATATCATTACCCATAGAAAACTGGGATACGTGGGGCATATTAGCTTTCAACTGGTCAGTAAAAGTACCATCACCATTATTATAGTAGAGGTAATCCTGCTCCAGGAAGTCATTACTGATGTAGAGGTCTGGCCAGTGGTCATTATTTAAATCACCTACGGCTACCCCTAATCCGTAGCCAAGCGGGTTTTCGTGTATACCAGATTCGGCTGTAACATCCAGAAACTTGGGTTCATCAACACTACCGACGTTTTTATAAAGTTTATCACCCACGTAGGGGTCGCGCATGTTACGTATCTGATCCGGATCAAAGTCTTCAATCGGTACCACATTATGGTTAAGCAGGAACATATCCAGGTCACCGTCACGGTCATAGTCAAAGAAAACCGACTGGGTAGCAAACCCTTGATCTGCCAGCCCGATAAAGGCAGCTCTTTCAGTAAATGTGGGTATGCCCTCTTTGTTAAGGCCATTATTGATGAAGAGCTGATTGGCCCTGTTTTCCGGTGGAAGCTGCCCCCCCAGGCAAAGGTAAATATCCAACCAACCATCGTTATTGATGTCTACCATCGTTACCCCGGTATTCCATCCACGGCTACCTGTAGCCCCAGCGAGCTCAGCTACTTCTTGAAACTTCATCCCCCCTTGGTTGAGATAAAGATGATTAGGCACCAGGTTTCCACTCAGGTATACATCTGAAAGGCCATCATTATTCAGGTCGCCGATGGCCACGCCCCCTCCATTGTGGTAATATTCAAAAGTCAGAATGTTAATTTGCTCATCTTCTGGAATTGAGTTGTTGAAAGTCATACCTGACGCCTCGGAAGATACCAATGATAACATAGGCAATTCTTCATTTTGAGCAGACCGCTCTCCCCGAGAACCATCCGATGAACAGGATATTATTAGCCATGATGAGCAGAGGAGAAAAATGGAACTGAGTAATTTCATACTAGGTTAAATTTCTGTTTTAGTCAAAATTTTAAAGTCAGATAAATTTAGAATGATAGCGGATAGATCAATTCAGATATTTAATAAAGAATACTAGATTTTTCAATACAAATATTACATCTTTTTTTCCTAAATAATTTGGTTCTGTCAATTCCTAAGATAGGATAATACCTATAATTCACATCATGTTTCTGATAATCAAATTATTAATTGAATTCACCTCGCAATTATCCAGAAAATATTTTATAAGTTGATATTTCATCTATTTAAAACTAATTGATCTAAGCTATGAAAAGATCTACGCTAAAAGCGGCATGGCTTCTTCCTGCCTTGCTGCTGTCTTTTTTTCTTTCACATGCCCAGCAAAGAACCGTAAGCGGTACGGTAACCGACGGTGAAAACAATGAGCCTGTACCCGGTGTCAACGTACTGCTGCAAGGTACGACGGGTGGAACGGTTACTAACATTGAAGGGCGCTATAGTATTAGCGTCTCCGGAGACGATGCAGTGTTAGTATTTTCTTCAGTCGGCTATGAAACTACGACTGTAGAAGTAGGCAATCGCTCTACCATTAATATTGATTTATCTTCTGACCTTAGGCAGCTCAACGAGGTAGTCGTAACCGCACTGGGTATTGAGCGCGAAAAGAAAGCGCTCGGCTATTCCGTAGAAGAAATACAGGGTGAGTCACTCACTGAAGCACGCGAAGTAAATGTGGCCAACTCCCTCATGGGTAAGGTAGCCGGTGTGCAGGTGAACAAGTCTTCCAGTAATGGTGCAGGTTCTTCTCGTATTGTAATTCGGGGTAACAGCTCACTGGCCGGCAGTAACCAGCCGCTCTATGTAGTGGATGGTATTCCTATTGACAATAGCAACCGAGGGGCTGCTGGCCGCTGGGGTGGCCGTGACTACGGCGATGGTATCAGTAACATTAATCCCGATGATATTAAATCCATTTCCGTACTGAAAGGACCTAATGCAGCCGCGCTGTATGGTCAGCGTGGTGCGAATGGAGTAATTCTGATCACCACCAAAAGCGGTGAAGCTCGTGAAGGGCTCGGCGTAACGCTCAACACCAATCTGATGGTAGGGAATCCATTGGTACTCCCTGATTTCCAGAATCAGTATGGCCAGGGACGTGGCAATAACTTCAAGCACTATCGCCGGGATGCTGACGGAGAAGTATTCACCCGCGAAGATGCACTGGCATTAGCTCCTGGATTGAGTGGATTCACGCCGCAACTCAGTACGCTCAATGATGGTGTGGAAGGCCCGGTAAGTTGGGGAGCACCTATGAATGGCCAGGATGCGTACACCTGGTACGGCGAATTGCGCCCTTACGGCCCTCAGCCTGATAATATGAGGGATTTTTTTGATACAGAAACTTCGCTTACCAATACGCTGAGTCTGAACGGAGGAAATGAAACCACTACTTTCTATTTCTCAGCCTCCAACCTGACTTATAACGGCATGTTGCCAACCAACGACCTGACCAGGAATAACATCACGCTAAGAGGTACCCATAAACTTAGTGACAGGATCAGCATTGATGCCAAGGTAAACTACATCAATCAGGAATCAGTCAACCGCCCTACCCTGTCCGATGGGCAGCAGAACGTAGCTTACGCTATGCGTTACATGCCTCGTAATATCAGGATCAATAACCTGCAGAAGTATGAGTATACCCAGTCTGATTTTGAAAACTTGTCAGCCCTGCAGGTACCTGCTGCCCAGCAGGTAGAAGGTTGGGAGCGTCACTGGTCCAGTGGCACCTTTACTGGTAACCCATACTGGTCTATCAACAATGTTCGCAATGAGGACTCCAGAGAGAGGATCATCGGTTTGGTGAGAGCCAATTTCCAGGTCAATGATTGGCTCTCCATATCAGGCCGTGCTGGTACAGACTTCTATACAGAACAGCGTTTTGAATACCAATCTATCGGTACACGTGTTGCCCAGCAGGGAAGCATAAGTGAGAGAGTATTCCGAGTCAAAGAAAATAACTTTGATGTGCTGGTCACAGGTCAGGAAACCTTCGGTGACTTTGACGTGAGCGTCAACCTAGGTGCACAGCGTCAGTACCGGTTCTTCCGGAGAGTAAGCTACGGTGGTAATCAGTTTAATGTACCTGATTTGTTTGTTATCCAGAATACCAATAACAACAATCCCGGTTTCAGCCTTTCTGAATCAGCCATCAACTCAGTGTATGCCTTCGGACAAGTAGGTTATAAAAATGTACTTTTCCTGGACTGGACCGCTCGTAATGACTGGTCATCAAATCTGGCCAAAGAAAACATGTCTTTCTTCTATCCTTCAGTGAGTGGTAGCTTTGTTTGGACAGATGCCTTTAATATAGATCCTGAAGTTCTTTCATTCGGAAAAATCCGGGCATCATGGGCACAAGCAGGTGCTTCAGGAAGTCCCTACCAGATATTTGGTACCTATGGACTGAGAAATATACCGCACGACGGACAGCCTCTGGCAGGTTTTACCAACACATTACCCCCCCTGGATCTGCAGAACGAGTTAACGACTTCTTTTGAAATCGGTACCGATTTAAGATTGTTTAATAACCGAATCGGGTTAGATTTTACCTATTATGATGCATCTACCACTAACCAGATCCTAAGTATCAGTGTGGCCCCCACTTCAGGCTTCAATAGCCGAAGAGTCAATGCTGGTGAAATTCGGAACTGGGGTATAGAAATGTTACTATCGGCTACGCCAGTTGAATTAGATAATGGATTTAGCTGGGATGTGAGCTTCAACTATGCCACCAACAACAACGAAGTGATTGAGTTGGTAGAAGGTGTTGAGACTTTCCAACTTGGTGCTGACCGAAATATTCGTCTCTTCGCCGAGCCAGGTCAGCCTTACGCTCAGATTTACACCGATGTAGGAAGAATCTTAAGAGACGAAAATGGTAACGCACTGATTGATCCCGATGGTCTACCCGTTATTGAAAACGGCCTCTTCCCTATCGGTAACGCACTACCTGACTGGTTTGGTGGTTTTACCAACAACCTGCGCTTCAAGAATATCTCACTATCCGCTACGCTGGACATTCGTCAGGGTGGCGATATTTTCTCTATGTCTAACGTCTATGAGGCGATTCACGGTACCACCAAGCGTACACTACCCGGACGTGAGGGGGACCTGGTTGTAGAAGGTATCGTTGCTGAGCAGAATGATGCCGGTGAGTGGGTTTCTACCGGCCAGGAAAATACTACGCAGGTTTTTGCGGAAGATTACTGGAACCGTGTTGTACCTGGATCAAGGGGAGCTATTGGTGAGGAGTTCATCAACGATGCCAGTTTCATAGCCCTCAGAGAGGTAAATCTGGGATTCAATTTACCTTCCAGAATACTGGAAAATACAATATTCTCCAAAGCAAGCATTGCACTAGTAGGACGTAACCTAGGCTATCTGCAAAGAAATACCGATGGATTCTCTCCGGAGGCGGCCAATTTTAATGTTGCGAACAACTCGTTGGGTATGGAATCCGCTTCTTTCCCGATGGCCCGTCAGTTTGGTTTTAACCTGAGCCTGGGACTCTAACATTGTGCAACCTATAAGTATTATTTAAAATCTATGAAATCACTATTTAAATACATATCTCTCAGTTCGCTAATCTTCTTATTGATGGTTGGCAACTCTTGTACGGATGCGTTGGAAGAGCTTAACGAGCCCCCTACCTCCGTGACATCTATCAATCCAAATTTTGTTTTTTCAGCGGTACAAAAAGATGATGCATTTTATCAGTCTGGATGGCTCCTATATCTCCAGTACGGGTGTTGGATTCAGCATTTCGGTGATGCTGACCGTGGATTCACCACTTCTCATTACCAGTCCATTACATCATATGATAATGGCTTCTTTGAAGGTAATTATTCGTTGTTAGGAGAGCTGACGCAAATCAAGACTGATCTGCTGGCAGGACTGGAAGATGATCCGGAGGGCCGCACCAAGCTGGCTATCGCTGATATCCTGGCAGTAAAAATTTGGGAAAGAACTACTGCCCTGGTGGGTGATATTCCTTTTTCTGAAGCCGTACAGGGGGTAGAAGACCCTAACACACTACCTGCTTATGATCCTCAGTCGGAAATTTATCCGCAACTGATCACCATACTGGATGGTGCTATTAGTCGCATTACTGATGGAGACATCACCTACGGCTCGGCTGATTTTTACTACGGAGGTGATCTGGATCAATGGAGAAAATTTGGAAACTCGCTAAAGCTAAAGATTGGTATGCGTATGAAATACGCTAACCCGAGCCTGGCGCAGCAGGTAGTCACTGAAGCTATGGGCAGTGACTTACTGGCCAGTAATGCGGATAACGCGGAAGTAGTTACTTTCAGTAATAACGGGCAGGGAGCCAATGCTCATCCTATGCTTAGCCGCTATCGTCCCCGTGTTGGTGGAGAAAGTGGAAAACCTTTTATCGGCGAGGCTCTAATAGAGACTTTAAAAACTAAAAATGACCCTCGCTTGGAGGTAATCGCTGAGCCCACCCAAACATCTAAGGATGCCTTCGCCGAAAGTGGTGACCCCGCAGTACTGGAGTACACGGGCCTTATGCCGGCGCTGAGTTTTGAGCAGTACGATAATGTAAGTCTTTCTGACTATTCATACCCCAGCTTTGATGTCATGATCAGTGAAGAAGTAGCTCGTCCGGCGGTAACCATGAGCTACGCTGAGATTTCATTCCTCAAAGCAGAAGCGGCCCTGGAAGGATGGGGCGCTACCGAAGCGCAGGCTGAGCAGTTTTATCAGGACGGCATCCGTGCTGCGCTTACCATGAACGTGTACGGTGACTTTATCTCAGAGGAGCAGGTAGAGGCTTACATGACCTCTGAAGAAGCCAGCCTTACTGGTACCCAGGAAGAAAAGCTGGAAAAAATAGCTGTACAACGCTGGATTGCTCTCTTTGACCGTACTTACGAAGCCTTCTTTGAGTGGAGAAGAACAGGATATCCTCAGTTAGATCCAGGAGAGAACCCAGGAGAAACAAATGGACAGATTCCGCGTCGTGGTAAGTATTCAACGACTGAAGCTGCCTTAAATAAGTCAAACTACGATGCAGCTGTGTCTCGCCAAGGCCCCGACACATTCCTGAATCGTA
Organism: uncultured Porifericola sp.; assembly: GCA_964653665.1. Taxonomy (GTDB): domain Bacteria; phylum Bacteroidota; class Bacteroidia; order Cytophagales; family Cyclobacteriaceae; genus Catalinimonas. The sequence continues at coordinate 10,567 of CAZZGE010000102.1, forward strand.
TCTGGATAGATGCTAATCCTAACATTGATTAATGTCTTAAAACCTTTTGCTTCTTCATTAATTCTAAAAGTAGGTGTGGCTTTTGGCTCACCTATTTTTTTTATTAGCACTATGAAAACGGCATACACTTTTTTCTTACTGGTCCTGGTCACTTTTCCTTCTATGGTTATGAGCCAACCTGACATACTGCGTATCTCCAAAACTGATAATTTTGAAATAAACGGTGAAGGTTCACACGAAGCCTGGAATGCAGTTGATTGGGTCAGTCTGGACATGCGAGGCGATGGTCCTGCGCAAAACACTCGTGTCAAAGTACTGTACTCTGATACAGGGATCTATTTTTTATTTCAGTGCGATGATGAAGTCCTGACAGCGACGCTTACCGAAGACTTTGCTGATCTGTATAACGAGGATGTGGTAGAAGTTTTTCTCTGGACGGAAGAAGAATATCCATTTTATTTTGAATATGAGCTTTCCCCGCTCAACTACGAGTTACCCATCATGGTCCCCAACCGTGAAGGCGATTTCTTTGGTTGGCTTCCCTGGCACTACGATGGCGAACGTCGTACCCGGCACGAAACCTCCGTCAGAGGTGGTGATAAACAAGGTGGGGCCAGTATTATTCAATGGATCGGTGAGTTTTTTATTCCATACGCACTCCTGAAACCCCTGGGAAACGTTCCTCCTGCTTCTGGAACTCGCTGGCGCGCTAACATGTACCGTATTGACTATGATTTGGAGACCCCTCGGTACTATCTCTGGCAGCCCACCTCGGGAAACTTCCATGAATACCAGCAATTCGGGACTTTTATTTTTGAATGATCAAGCCTTCCAGCGGATTTCCTTGGTTTGTCCGTTCTCAGCCTGGTTACCACCGATCGTATGCAGTTTCAGCTTAACGCCTTCCTCTGTAAAGCGGGTCTCCAGCCAACCGGTTGGCTGATCGTCGTTAAAATTATAGCCTAACGCCGGAAGATTGATGAGGTACAAGCCCCCAGATTCTTCTACATGATAGCGATGCGAATGGCCGAAAAACACTCCTTTTACCTGATCATAAGGTCGGATGATATCAAACATACGGTTCGCGTCCAGTAGGTCAGAGTCGCGGTCACCCAGTGTATGGTGTACAAAAAGTACCGTGGCTTTTGTATCAGCTGATGACAGATAATTTTGTAGCCAGTTGCGTTGCTGCTGCCCCAGCAGCCCGGCGACTTTGTTGACGTATAAAAGGGAATCAAGGAGCAGAATCCTGACCGGCTCTGTTTCAATGATACTCACATACTTTTCCTGCACTAGAGATTGATCCTGTCGTTGAGGAAAAATTTCAAAGAAATGCTGACGATCGTCGTGGTTGCCCATGCCCATATATATCGGCGATTCCGCCGCTAGAGGCTCCAGCAGTTGTCTCACATTGGCATAATCATCCCTTTCACCCGTTAATCTCGCAACATCGCCATTGATGATCACCCCTTCCGGACGAGTCTTACGAACCTGGTTTACTACCTGCTCAAGGTTACGATAGGGATAAAAACCACGGTAGTTATTATGTACATCAGCGGACACGTGAGTATCAGAAAGTAAGGCCAGGTAAGCCTCTTTTTGTGGAGCTGACATAACGCGAAACGGGGCGGCTCCTAAGGTAGCTGCTCCCACAATGGTTATGCCTTGTCTCAAAAAAAATTTTCTGCTGATCGGTTTATGAAAGAAAGCAGGCATAGTATGAAATGAGTTAGGTTTTAGTATTGCATAATATTTACAATCATGCACAATTTGCTGGTTAAAAATATGTTAATTTACGATACGATACAGGTAAACCCTAGTCTTATTTTACTCCAAATATTCAAACTAAATTTACTGAGTCATTTGCCGATGAATATGCGTCTATTGCTGATCTGCCTTCTTTTTGCTTCCTGCCAGCGCGTCAAAATCGTTGAAAGAGTGTCCACATTGCAGGTGGGTGAGCAAAAACAGCTCAGAGTGCAGGGTGCTATTGACCCTGCTGATCTCGCCTGGTACTCCGCTAACAACTTAATAGCCAGTGTAGATAATAATGGCGTCGTCGAGGGAGCCAATACCGGAGCAACGTACATCAGGATGACACTAGCTGCCAATGAACAACTCTTAGACAGTGTAAAAATCGTGGTAGAACCCTCGACTACTGACACTGCGAGGGTAGACACGCAGGACCTGACTGAGATAGGCGTCTTCACACGCGGCATAGAAGGGCCAGCCTGGGGATCTGATGGTAAGGTTTACGCCGTAAACTTTCGGAAATCTGGTACCATAGGTATGGTTAGCCCTGATGGTGAGGCCAGCTTAATGATTACTTTACCCAATGGCAGTACTGGTAACGGGATTCGCTTTAACAGCCAGGGTGAGATGCTAATCGCTGACTACAAGCAGCACAACATCCTAAAAGTGGACATGCAAAGCATGGAAATCAGTGTTCATGCCCACGAGGATGCTATGAACCAGCCCAATGATATCGCGATCACGCGTAAAGACATGGTTTTTGCCAGTGACCCTAACTGGTCGGAGTCTACCGGTCAGCTCTGGCGTATTGCACCCGATGGCGCAGCCACACTGCTGGAAGCAAATATGGGCACCACCAATGGCATAGAAGTAAGTCCCAATGAAGAGACTCTTTACGTCAATGAAAGTGTGCAACGAAAGGTCTGGGCCTATGACCTGTCCCCGGAAGGCAACGTAAGCAATAAAAGGGAGTTTGTAAGTTTTCACGACTTCGGTATGGACGGTATGCGCACAGATACTGAAGGGAACTTATATATCACACGCCACGGTAAGGGCACAGTCGCCATAGTTTCGCCGGAAGGTGAACTTATCAAAGAAATCTTTACCCGGGGAGACTTACCTTCAAACATTGCATTCGGGGGTCCGGAAGGCCGCACCTGTTTTGTCACGCTACAGGATCGTGGTTGTATAGAAACTTTTATCGCTGATAACCCGGGACGTAGCTGGGAAATGTGGAAGTAATCAATTGAAGTTTAGTTTTTAGCGTACTATCAACAGATTTTTTTAATTTTTTAGAGTTAATGTCTATATTAAGGATAATAATATAACCAAAGTTTAAAACTACTCATGAGTAACAAAAGACGTGCGCTGGTTAAGCGTGTTTTCGCCTCAGTAGCGGCCTTGTTTGGCACATCCACAGCTATAAAAGCCTATTCTCCTGAACCATCTGTTTCCGAAAAAAGATGCTTTAACATCCAAAAGGATGAACAGGATGTCCCTCTTTTCTCGAGCTCCGTTGTTCATAATGGCATGGTCTATATTGCCGGCAAAGGAGCTCATTTTGATGGTGATATCAAATCACACACGGAGCATGTACTGAACGAACTGGAAAAAGAGCTGAAGAAAGCTGGTTCTTCTATGGAAAAAGTCGTAAAAGTTAATGTCTACCTGCATGATATTCAGGACTATAAAGGCATGAATGAAGTCTACCGAGGTAAATTTGGCCCAAATCCACCGGTGCGTACTACAGTTGCCGTTTTTGGTGGCGTTCCGGGAGATTCACTGGTAGAAATTGACTGTATTGCTTCAACCTGATTTTATAGAACTCAACTTTCCTTAAATATGCTTAGTCGCAGAAAACTCCTCAAACAGATTTCTTCAGTTCCTCTACTCGGTAGTATGATCGGCGGTACAGCCCTCACTGCGAGTGCCAGTCCGGTATCTGAATTGGCCCGTCGTGATTACTTTAAAGAACTTGGCGTCAGAACATTCATCAACGCAGCGGGCACCTACACTTCTATGACCGCTTCGCTGATGCCAGAGGAGGTCATGCAATCCATCATGTATGCTTCAAATGATTATGTGAACCTGGACGAGCTTCAGGAAAAGGTAGGGGCTCGTATTGCGTCTATGGTGAAAAGTGAAGATGCAATGGTAACCTCTGGCGCAGCATCAGCCATAACCTTTGGTACAGCTGGAGTAATAGCAGGCATGAATAACAAAAACGTCGTACAGATGCCTCATTTGGCAGGTACTGATATGAAGTCAGAGGTTATCATGCAAAATGCCCATCAGATAGGCTATGCTCATGCCATCAGAAATACAGGTGCTCGTATTATATATGTAGATACCCGTAAGGAATTGGAAAAAGCTATCAATAAAAAGACGGCCATGATGTTCTTCCTGAACGCCAATGCCAATCGTGGTGAAATTGGTCACGAAGAGTGGCTAGAGGTTGCAGAGAAGTATAACATTCCTACTATGAATGATTGCGCTGCTGATGTACCACCAGTTGAAAACCTTTGGAAATATACACAGATGGGTTTTGATCTCGTGTGTTTTTCAGGAGGCAAAGGCATCCGTGGCCCCCAAAGTGCAGGCTTACTGCTGGGTAATAAAAACTTAATTCAGGCGGCCCGACTTCATGCTCCACCCCGAGGCAATACCGTCGGCAGAGGCATGAAAGTAAACAAAGAGGAAATCCTGGGCATGATGGTAGCGCTAGAAAAATATGTTTACAAAGACCACGACGCTGAGTGGAAAATGTGGGAGCAGCAGATCGCTCACATTGCAAATTCTATCGAGGATATTGAAGGTGCTACCACTGAGACCTTTGTTCCGGACATTGCTAACCACGTGCCTACCCTGAAAATCGCCTGGGACGATAATGTGATTAAGCACAGTAATGATTCTTTCCATGTAGCTATGCGTAAGGGCCACCCTTCCATAGAAGTTGCAGGCTGGGGAAGTGACAATAGTATACAAATTACTACCTGGATGCTCATTCCGGGTCAGGAAAGAGTGGTTGCCCACAGAGTAAGAGAGGTTTTGATGGAAGCCAAGGCCTGAATTAAATACGCAACTTAAATACTTATTTATTTGAAACTTTTGAACCAACCGCTAGCGGCAGTGTGGCTCTTGGTCATACTGTTATGTACTAGCCATAGCTTTGCCCAGGAATATGACATGCTTCTTCAAGGTGGGCATGTCATTGATCCTAAAAATAATATCGATCAGGAAATGGATGTTGCCGTTGATGAAGGTAAAATTGCCCTGGTCGCAGAAAATATAGATCCG
>CAZZGE010000103.1:0-15472 GCA_964653665.1 uncultured Porifericola sp.
ACGGTACCGGGCCCTACACGCTTCATCAGGAAGGCCGTAATAGAATTTTTAGATTGAGCCATAGCCTGCCGGATGGTCATCTGATCACCTGAATATTCCCCGGTAGCATTCTGAGGCGTCCAGGTATCCTCCTCACCATCGGTGTAGACGGAAAACGTGACCGGCGCATCGGTTACTTCGTAGCAGGGCGAATAGCCATTGTCTATGGCTGAGGCGTACACGAAAGGCTTGAAGGTGGAACCAGGCTGCCGTTTACCCTGCATCACGTGGTCGTATTTGAAATACTTGTAATTGATACCTCCCACCCAGGCTTTGATGTGCCCGTTGTGAGGATCCATAGACATGAAACCAGCATGCAAAAAGCTCTGCATGTACTTGACAGAGTCAATCGGGCTGAGCACTGTGTCTTTCTCAAATTCTTCTGTTTCCCAGGTAAAGACGGTCATCTCTACCGGGGTGTTCATGACGATATCTATGGAATCATTGCCTTTGCCATATTGTCTTTCTAGGCTACGATACCTGTCGGAGCGCTTCGCCAGCATAGGAATAAAGCCATTCAGCACTTCTCCTTCTTCATCTCTCCAGGGCTCTTTATTGCCCCAGTGATCGTCAAACAGTTCCTGCTGATACTTCATGTGTGTTTTAACCGCTTCTTCGGCGTGAGCCTGCATACGACTGTCGATGGTAGTGTAGATGCGCAGCCCGTCCTCAAACAAGTCATAACCGTGTTCCTTAGTCCAGTCGAGCAGCCAGCCCCGAATGACAGAGCGAAAATACGTTGCGGGTCCTTCGTTGTGGCTTTCTACTTTAAAGTCAAGTGCCATAGGAAGGTTTATGATGGAATCGTATTCATGCTCGGCAAGGAAGCCGTACTTATGCATCTGGCCAATTACTATATTTCGGCGCTGGGTAGAATTTTCTGGATTACGGGCCGGATTGTAGTAGGTAGCCGCTTTTAGCATTCCTACAATGGTAGCGGATTCTTCTACTGTCAGTTCGTAGGGATGCTTATTAAAGAAGGTCTTGGCAGCCACTTTGATACCGTATGAATTACTGCTGAATTCAGCCGTATTCAAGTACATGGCCAGTATCTCTTTTTTGGTGTAAAACTTCTCCAGTTTCACGGCTACCAGCCACTCTTTAGTCTTGATGATGAGCATCCGCAGACCCGGGATTTTCATGAGTATCCCTTCATCCTCTCCGGTTCTCGTTTTGTAGAGGTTTTTCGCAGTCTGTTGCGACAGTGTACTACCACCACCTTCCAGACCACTACTGCCTGCCGTAAAGATGTACTTGGTAATACCCCATCCAACCCTGACAAGTCCGATCAAGTCTATTCCACTGTGTTTTGTAAAACGTATGTCTTCCGTGGCTACCAATGCATTGACCAGGTTAGGCGATAGTTCGTTGTAAGACACCGGGCTACGGTTTTCGCGATAGTACTTACCCAGCAGTATATTGTCGGCAGAATAAAGTTCGGAAGAAAGGTCACTTTTGGGATTTTCCAGGGCTTCCAGGCTTGGCAAGCCACCGTAGAGTCCCAAAAAATCTACACTGACCGTATAGATATATAGGGGAAAAAGCGTTATGAATGCCAGGAAGGCAATCCAGATGCCCCTGGCAATCCAACGATAAATTTTTCCGCGATCTTCTGCTTTGTTGTTTGAGATGCTCGTGTTTTCAGACATTGTGGTATGAGCTGTTAATCAGTAAATCAAATTTTATGTTGATACATGCGAATGAAACAAAAATTAGACTAAATTGAATCCGAAACGGAAAGCTACACCATTACATGTAATGCTTCTCGAAAAATAGCAGGTACTTATCAATGTCTTGGGTTTGCAGGAGTATGTTAAGATTCTCTTTCGTAATAACAAAGCTTTCGCCGATTTCTTCTACCTGGTTTTTACTAAGTTGCTCTATCGGCCCTGAAGCACCAGAAAACTGATCATAATATTCTATAGCTGCATTCTGGTTGGCAAATTTTTCTACAATGATCATTACTTTTCCCTGCTCCAGCATGAGGTTGGCAGCGGTAAGTGTTTGCCCGGCAAACTCCCTGGTATTAAAGGCATTGATAGCGGCGGGGAGATCTGTGGATATATTACGGGCGTTATTGTCGTAAAGAATAATGAATGAATGTTCCTGTTCAAAACGTTCGCGGTAGCTAGCTCCTCGTCTTCTTGCCTCCTTTTCTTTAAAATTACGCGATTTTTCCAGTAGACTTTCAGCGTAAGCATACAGGTCACTTTCGGGATGTTCATCCAGGAAGTTTTCCAGTGCCAATTGGTACTGATAGTAGTCTTCAGTTTGCCCGGTAATGAGTACTTTCAGAAACCGCATATTATCAGTAAAATCGTTGTCACCGTACTCTAACAGACTGGCACTAACGATTTGAGCAGCACTATCATACTGAGCCTCATTATAAAGGTCGTAAGCAGTTTGGTAAAAATCCTTGAGCTTTTCGCTGGCCAGATTACTCTCCTGCCTGTAGTTAGGATTCTCCAATACCTTGGCATAAATACTTTCAGGGTATTCTTCCAGCAGTTGGTTACGGCAACTAATGTACGTGTTGTCTTCCAGTTCCCGGTAAATCAAATAGAGTTCGTAAAGGACTTCTGGCCTGTATTCTGACTTTGGGAAGCGGGACATCATGGTTTCAAAAGTTTCGGCGGCGTTAAACTTTTCTTCCAGGTCAAAATTGTAGATTCCTCCCAGGTTGTAATAAGCCTCTTCAATGCTTACCAGAGTTGCCTGCTGCGCTTCTTCGGAGAAAGGGATATCAGCATAGAGTTGCTGCTTGCGGCTGTCAGTTGTATTTTCCGTAACGGACCCCGGATCTACGATATTTTCAGCCGCTTGTACCCGCTCAGCATTGTCCTGGGCAAAGTTCTCTTCTATGGTCTTTTCGGAGCGACGCCAGTTATCTTCAAGTTCCCGGTTCCCCCAACGACGCACAAATGCTGTACGCCCGATACTGGCAGCGGATGAAGAGTAGAAATACCAGCTATCACTGGATCCACTACTTCCCACTGGGTCCTGCTGCATAAAGGGCGAATCCAACTGAGCAAGACTATTGTTAGCAGTTCGGCGCTGACGGCGACGCTGTTGCTTTTCCTCTTCTTCTATCAAGCGATCCTGTTCCGCAATAACTTCGTCAAGATAGGCACTCAGTGCTATGGTGTCCATCGCAGCCAGCGCCAGCAGGCTATCCTGCTCCTGTATTGTATTGATCTGTTTGACAAAGTCTTCCAGGACTCGTTGCCGTTCTGCAATCGCGTCGTATTCTTCTTCATCCTGGGGTAGCACTGTCATGGTACTGTCGTAGTAAGCTTTGGCCAGTTCGTACTCTTTTTTGTCATTAAAGTAGATCCGGCCCAGGCCCAGGTAAGCGTAGGCCTTTTGCCGGTTATTATTAACACTGGCCTGTACTGACTCTTGATAATACTCAATAGCTTCTTCCAGATTACCCTGCTTCTGTTCAAAGGCAGCCATTTCGTAGTATATCTTATCCTGGTATTCCAGATTTTTTTTGTCCTTTAGCAGCTTCCTGAAATACTTGCGAATCTTACGAGTATCATTTTCCTGGGACAGGTCGTAAACCTGGGCCATGTTCAGGCGCGCATAGAAATACAATTCGTATTCCGGATTGCTCTGTATCACTTCCTCGTAATTCTGATAGGCTTGCGCATCAAATCCAAGATCTTGGTATACCTGCCCGATAATAAAGTAAGTGCGAGCACGTCCTTCATCATTCCGTAGCAGAGGAGCCGCCAGCAGCAGGTTTCCCACCATTTTGCTGTAATCTTCATTGAGCTGTGCCAGGTAAGCACGGGTTAGGTGCAAGTCAGCTTTGTTAGTGCGGTTGAGCTTTTCTTTCTTGAGATAATCAGATACGGCTATGGCGTTATTCTGCTCTCCTGCCTCTGTAAAAGTACGCATCAACTGAATAAGTGATCGGTGGCGAGCTTCATCGTCTTCGCTGTTGGTATTTACGTACTTAAAGGTCTTGATGGCATCACCATAGTTCTGCCGATAGCTGCGGCATTGCCCTATCAGGATATAACTATCATCAGACCACCGGCTGTTGGGGTGGCGCTCAATGGCAAGGGAGGCTTTTTTGATGCAGTCTTCAACCTGCTCATTCAGGCTGTTAATCAGAGAAGTATCTACTGTTGGGTAGATACGAAGTATGTCATTGAAGTTGTTTTCCTGGCTGTCCCGAATGGCCGCCTTGATTTCATCCATGCGTAGATCAGCGTAGAAGTAGGCATTGTAATGAGCTGTCGTATTATGGTAAGCATTAGCGACCAGCCCACTTTTCTCGGCTGCACAACCCGAAACCAGCAGAGTGATAGATATCCACCAAAGAATGTAATATTTGGAAAAATCTTTTACCTTCAATTGATTAATATTTAGATTTATATCAAAGGTCACAGTGTGCAGCGGGGCAATTGTAGAAATTCATTCGTCAGATCCCTTTTAATGGTTACTTTTGTCTTGATAGAAAAACTTTAAAGTTACAGATTTGAAATTCAGAAAAACATTTTCAAACCGTTTAACTACCAGATATCTACTAATCGTTCGCAATGAAGAAGATTTTGCAGAGAAGTCTACTTTTACATTTACTTACGCTAAGTTAATCCTTTTCATTGTATCATTTAGTATTTTAATATTCATCGGAAGTTTGTTTTTGGTGAGTACCTTACTGGAGCAATGGTTTGACCCTAGATACGCACAGGCCGAATCTAATCGCAGGCTAATAGAACTGTCCATGACGGTAGACTCTCTAGAGCAGCAGGTGCAAAAAAAGCAAAGCTTTATTACTTCTTTTCAGCAAATAGTGAGGGGCGATAGCATTACCGATAATGAATCTTACTATATTGCCAATGCCGGGGATCGAGCTGTAGAGAAAGAGGCCATACGTAACCCGGATATATCTGAGGTGGATTCTCAGTTTAGACAAGAATTTGAAGAGGACGGCGTAGAATTATTAACGGTGAATTCAAGTAGTACTGCTAATCAACTTGATGAGCTATTCTTTTTTACGCCGTTGACTGGTATAATATCTTCTTCCTATAACCCAAAAATCGGTCACTATGGAGTAGATGTTGTTTCTAAGAAAAATGAACCCATCAAGTCGGTGGCTGACGGTACAGTCATCCTGGCTTCATGGACACAGGACGCCGGTTATGTAATTACCGTGCAACACAAAAGTAATGTGATCTCGGTATACAAGCATAACTCCAGCTTGTTGAAGAAACCGGGTGATTTTATAAATGCTGGCGATGTGATCGCAATCATTGGTAACACAGGGGAGCTTACTTCCGGACCTCATTTGCACTTTGAGCTCTGGTATAATGGTAACCCGGTAGATCCTGAGGAATTTGTATCATTTTAATATACATCCATGACAATGTTCAGTAACAATCAAAAAGAGAAGGTGAAGACAGATGAAGCTAGCAACTCAAGCAGCATCATTGGTAAAGGCACTTCCGTAGAAGGTGACCTGAATACCGTTGGCAATATCCGAATTGAGGGCGATGTCAAAGGTAATGTGAACTGTAAATCAAAAATTGCCCTGGGCCAATCTTCGTATGTGGAAGGTATCGTGGTAGCACAGAATGCTGAAATTGCTGGCGAAATCCAGGGTTCCATTGAAGTCTCAGAGCTGCTGATCCTCCGCCCTACTGCCATCATACATGGTGATATTGTGACTAATAAGCTGGTAGTAGAATCAGGTGCTTCCTTTAACGGATCTTGTCGTATGGGTGTATCGGTTGACGAAATGGATTACGATGAGCCACAAGCAGAAGCAACAGAAGAAGAAAGCGAATCAGAGCAAACAGAGTCGAGGTCAGCTTAATACCTACATCAAATATTCCGGACTCGCCTTTCAGATGATAGCGGTCATGGGATTAGCCGTGTGGGGAGGCATGAAACTGGATGAAATGGCCGGTAATGATTTTCCGGCCTTCATGATCAGTCTTGCCCTCCTTAGTTTCACAGCTGTGCTTATAGTTACAATCCGTAGCCTACCTAAGGATTAAATGTTCAAATCACCAAAAGTCTGGCTATTATTCAGCTTGTATTCACTGATATTAGCCACCCTGGCTTTTCTGATAGATAGTCTGCTTCCTACTTTAGTGCACGAGGAAGTTTACAATATGATTATATTTTTCTTCCTGCTAACGCTAATTACTCATCATTTTTCGGTTGCTGCTCTAGATGAGGGACACGATAGATTTTCTCTCGCTTATTTTGGTTTTCTGACACTCCGCTTACTTCTGAGCCTGAGCATCATTTTGATCGCTTTGCTGCTGAATATTCCGGACAAAATCACTTTCATTGTCAATTTTGCCCTGGTTTATCTAGCATTTTTAATTTTTGAAATATATGCCTTATTGACTACCTTGCGCTCAAATTTTGAAAAGAGGGCAGAAAATGCGGAAAATATACAAGGTCGAGCTACGTAAACTATTCTATTTCAGCTACATATCGCTTTTACTTCTCACTTTTTCTACACATAATTTATTAGCAGCAGAATATACAGCATCTGAATCAGAAGGGCCAACAGAATTTATTTTTCATCACGTCAAAAACTCTTACGACTGGCACTTTGCTACGATAGGCCACACTCATATTACGCTTCCATTACCGGTTATCCTCTATTCTGATGATCGTGGTCTGGAAGTTTTTATGTCTTCTAACTTTCTCAACGAAGAGCACGAGTATGTGGAGCATAACGGTTACAGGCTCACCGAGGAAGGTACGCACCTGGAGGCAGTTGATGAAGGCAGGATTTTCTACGATTTTTCTATTACCAAAAATGTAGCCTCTATGATACTGAGTGTCCTGTTAATGCTCATCATCTTTCCGGCAGCAGCCAAGCGTTATCAAGATAAGCCCGGCACAGCTCCTAAGGGCGTACAGTCAGTGCTAGAGCCAGTGGTGATATTCATACGCGATGAAGTAGCGATTCCGGCTATCGGAGCGCATAAGTATATGAAGTTTATGCCTTTTTTACTGACAGTCTTCTTCTTTATACTCGTAAATAATTTACTAGGCTTATTGCCGGGTGCAGCCAATGTTACTGGAAATATATCTGTTACGCTTACACTGGCTGTATTTACCTTTTTAATAACGCAGTTCAGTGCCAATAAGCAATACTGGGGGCATATCTTTAATACACCCGGGGTACCGTGGTGGCTACTTCCCATCATGATCCCTGTAGAAATTATTGGTCTGTTTACCAAGCCATTCTCTTTAATGGTTAGGCTTTTTGCCAATATCACTGCCGGACACATCATTATTCTGAGCATTATCGGTCTTATCTTCATATTTGAAAGTGTAATCCTAGGGCCGGTAAGTGTGCTCTTTGCAGCAGTGATGAACTTCCTGGAACTCCTGGTAGCATTCCTGCAAGCTTTTGTGTTTACTTTACTTTCTGCCATCTACATCGGTGGTGCTGTGGAAGAACATCACCATGAAGAGCCGGGAAAAGCACTGGAAGATGAAAAAGGGAATGCTCCTTTACAGACCGATTCTTCTATGATATAAGATTTTCTTTTGTTTCATTCTATAAATTGTTAAACACTTATGTTGTTAGCTTTATTACTACAAGCTGCCGCTGAATCAGTTTCCGGACTTGGAATCATGGGTGCAGGTCTTGGTGCAGGTATCGTCGCGTTAGGCGCGGGCCTTGGTATCGGTCGTATCGGTGGTTCGGCAATGGAAGCCATTGCCCGCCAGCCCGAAGCTAGTGGTCGTATCCAGACAGCCATGATTATTGTGGCCGCCCTAATTGAGGGTGTAGCCCTATTTGGCGTGATTATCTGTCTGATTATCGCCACTGCCTAGTGACAGCTTAGACCAAAAAAAATGAAGGCTCCTGGCATTAGGCCACGAGCCTTCTTTTAAGCTAAACAACTGGCGAAAACAACACTCTAACACTTTTAACCATACAAGATGGACTTAATTACTCCTGATGCATCGCTCATATTCTGGCAAACCATCATCTTTCTGGTAGTACTCTTTGTTCTGGGTAAGTTTGCCTGGAAGCCTATACTAAACGGGCTAAACGAAAGAGAGAATACAATTGAAGAGGCACTGTTATCTGCTGAAAAAGCCAAAAATGAAATGGCGCAGCTTAAGGCTGACAATGAAAAACTACTGGCTGAGGCCCGTAAGGAAAGAGACAGCATTCTGAAAGATGCGACTGCTGCTGCTAATAAACTCAGAGATGAGGCACGTGAACAGGCCTCCCAAGAGGGTGCCCGGATTGTGGCAGATGCGAAAGCTTCTATAGAAACAGAAAAGAAAGCCGCGCTGGCTGAGGTTAAGCAACAAGTAGCACAACTATCTCTGGAAATTGCCGAGAAGATCCTCCGAGAAAAACTCAGTGATGACAAAGCACAGAAAGAATACGTTTCTAAGCTCGTCAAAGACCTCAACGAAAACTAAATCCGGCATTAGCTCAACATTAATTAGAATCAAAAAAACCACACATGGCTAGTACCAGAGTAGCTGCACGTTACGCAAAATCATTGCTTCAGCTGGCAGTGGAGAAAAATATTTTAGATGAGGTGTTTCAGGACATGAAGCTTTTTAAGGATATCAGCCAAGACAACCGTGATTTTCTGCTGATGCTCCGTAACCCGATTATCAGCCATGATAAGAAAAAAACTATTCTTTACAGGATATTTGAGAATCGTGTAAATCCTGCTACACTGACCATGTTTGATATCATCACCCGGAAAAATCGGGAAGCGTTTCTGCCTGCGATTGCTGAGTCTTTTGAAATCCAGTATATGCAGCAAAAGGGAATTGAGAAAGCTGCTGTCATTACGGCTACCCCACTGACCCCTGAATCAAAAAAGCAGATTTCTGACTATGCTTCTCGCATCACCCAAAAAACTATTGAGCTTAAGGAAGAGATAGATCCTTCAATAATTGGTGGATATATCATTATCATTGGTGATCAGCAGATTGACAACTCTGTAAAAACCAAGCTGCAGGACATGTCTTACGAATTCTCAGAAACAAGCTATATCAAAGCATACTAATCTTTCTATCAACTAAATTTCGATATAATGGCAGATGTTAGACCCGACGAGGTTTCAGCAATACTTAGACAGCAGCTTTCCAGTTTTAAAACTGAAGCAGAACTTGAAGAAGTGGGTACTATACTTCAGGTAGGTGATGGAGTAGCCCGTATCTACGGTCTATCCAAAGCCCAATCCGGTGAGCTTCTTGAACTCGAAAACGGTCTGAAAGCCCTGGTTCTTAACCTTGAAGAAGATAACGTGGGTGCTGTACTCTTAGGAGAACAGGGAGATATCAAAGAAGGCGACACTGTAAAACGTACCGGTCGTATTGCATCTATCAATGTTGGCGACGGTCTAGCAGGCCGGGTGGTCAATACCTTAGGTGTACCCATAGACGGAAAAGGCCCGATTGAAGGTGAAACTTACGAGTTGCCACTTGAGCGAAGAGCTCCTGGAGTGATTTACCGCCAGCCAGTTAACGAGCCACTACAGACTGGTATCAAAGCTATTGACTCCATGATTCCGATTGGGAGAGGACAACGTGAATTGATCATTGGCGACCGCCAGACCGGAAAAACTGCAGTGGCCCTTGATACAATCATTAACCAGAAGGAATTTTACGACAAAGGTGAGCCTGTATACTGTATTTACGTAGCCTGCAGTCAGAAAGCGTCTACCATTGCCGGCGTTGTTGCCTCACTGGAAAAGTACGGTGCTATGGCTTATACTACCGTTGTAGCCGCTACTGCCTCTGACCCGGCTCCTATGCAGTTCTTTTCTCCGTTTACCGGAGCTGTTATTGGCGAATATTTCCGCGATACTGGTAGACCAGCTTTGGTAATTTATGACGATTTGTCTAAGCAGGCGGTCGCATACCGAGAAGTATCTCTCTTATTGAGAAGACCTCCCGGAAGAGAAGCTTACCCCGGTGACGTATTCTACCTCCACTCTCGCCTGCTTGAACGTGCGGCTAAGCTCAACGCTGATACAGAGATTTTAAAGCAAATGAACGACTTACCCGAATCCATTAAGCCACTGGTAAAAGGGGGAGGATCTCTTACAGCGCTGCCTATCATTGAAACTCAGGCGGGAGATGTATCAGCCTACATACCTACCAACGTAATTTCAATTACTGACGGGCAGATATTCCTGGAGACGAACCTCTTCAATGCAGGCTTACGCCCGGCGATTAACGTAGGTATTTCTGTATCTCGTGTCGGGGGCTCAGCTCAAATCAAGCCAATGAAAAAGGTAGCTGGTACGCTTAAGCTGGATCAGGCACAGTTTCGTGAACTGGAGGCTTTTGCTAAGTTCGGTTCCGACCTGGATGCTGCTACCCAACTTACAATTGACCGTGGTCGCAGAAATCAGCAAATTCTGAAGCAGCCTCAGTTTTCACCGATGACAGTAGAGGAGCAGGTTGCTATCATCTTTGCCTCTACCAAAGGGCACATGGACAAGGTATCCCCAGAGCGTGTAAAAGAGTTTGAGACAGACTATCTCAACCAATTAAAGGCGCAGCATGAGGATACGCTCAAAGCACTTTCTCAGGGTAAGTTTGATGACAGCATCACAGAGGTCCTTAAGAAAGTAGCTGTAGAAATGGCGCCTAATTTCGCCTGATGATCAACTGTATCAGGCTGTAGTCATAAGCTGCAGCCTTCAATAATTGAATATTATCAAAGTATATGCCTAGCTTAAAAGCAGTAAAAAGTAGAATTGCTTCTGTAAAATCCACGCAGCAGATTACCAAAGCCATGAAGATGGTGGCAGCCTCAAAACTACGTAAAGCACAGAACCGTCTTCTGCAGATGCGCCCCTACGCTGAAAAGCTCAATCAGATCCTCAATAACGTATCGGCTAACCTAAGTGAAGAAAATGTGAGTAAATATGCCGAGCAACGGGAGGTTAAAAATGTACTGATCGTTATTTTTAATTCTGACCGAGGACTTTGCGGTGCTTTTAATGCAAATATCTACCGCTATCTGAGGCCCTACATTGCCAACAACTATGCTCCTTACCAGCAACAGGGATGCCTGCAGATCATGACCATCGGTACCAAAGGGCGTGACTACTACAAGAGAAGAGATATGAAATTGCTTACTGACTACGCAGATCTTTTCAATGAGCATACTTTCGAGAACGTACGCGAAGCTGCTGAAGAGGTTATGAAGCTCTTTGCCGAAGGCAAGGTAGATAAGGTAGAACTCGTGTACAATACTTTTAAAAACGTAGCGACCCAGGTTGTTACCAATGAACCCTTTTTGCCGGTACAAACCGATGATGAAGGAGAAGAAGAGCAGACTAAGGGTAGCATAGAATATATTTACGAGCCTTCTGAAGAATATATAGTGGAAGAACTGATACCCCAATCCCTGAAGGTTCAGTTTTATAAAGCTTTTCTGGAGTCAGCGGCATCAGAGCAAGGTGCACGCATGACAGCCATGGATCAGGCAACTGACAATGCTGGTGAGCTACTTAGAGAGCTCCGCCTTACCTATAACCGTACCAGGCAGGCAGCCATTACAAAGGAAATTTTGGAAATTGTTGGCGGTGCCAATGCCCTGGAAAATGCCTAAACCAGCTAGAAATTTTACTCAACAAAAAGCCCTTTTCGGGCTTTTTTTATTTGTGCGATCCAAATCTCACTTTAACTCATATCGTATGCTGCAAGCAACGTTACGTACAGCACAAAACCTCAGCCTGGATGTGGTACTTGGAGCTGTCATCAGCAGTATGTTTATAGCCAGACTTTTATCTGTTTCCTTATCCTTGGTAGATCTTACAGCGCTAGGCCTGGCCGTATGGCTCATTTATACAGCTGACCACCTTACCGACGCCATGAAAATACCTCATGCTGCCCACACCACCCGGCACAGGTATCACCAGCAGTATTTTCGGCCTTTACTGATAGGCTGGATTTTACTTGCCATGGGAGGTGTACTGCTGCTGAGCCAGTTATCGTGGATACTGGTCCTGAAAGGACTGGTGATGGTGACCTTTGTCGGTGTGTATTTTATGCTTATCCATATCTTGCCCCGCATTACTTTTTTCCATAAAGAGTTAATGATTGCTATTCTTTACACCGGAGGTGTTTTTTTAGCACCCGTTCATATGTATACGAACGCGTTTGATCGTACACTTATCCTTCTTTGTGGACAGTATTTCATGTTAGCCCTGGTCAATGTATTCATCATTTCCTGGTATGAGCAGGACTCTGATCAAAAGGACGGACACCACTCCTACATCATAGCCCTGGGACCCGCCAAAGGAATGAAAGTAATCAGAATTGCATTGGGAGTTTTGTTCGCAAGCATAGCCTTTGGTGTCGTGTTTTTTAGAATCAATCAGGCATTTATGGGCGTGCAATTCACACTTCTGCTCATGACGACCACATTACATGCGGTACTCCATTTTCCGAGGTATTTTATCAGGAGAAGGCGCTACCGGGCCTGGAGTGATGCTGTCTTTAGTTATCCGTTAGTTTACCTACTTATGAGCTAAACATGAAGCCAGTACCTTTTGACAGGGTTGCCTCCATTTACGACCAGCTGGCCAAACTGGTATTTGGCAAATCTATCCGTGAGGCCCAAAGGTATTTTTTAACGGAGATTCAGGAGGGCAGTCAAGTGCTTATCATAGGAGGAGGTACTGGGTGGATATTGCAGGATTTGAGTCGCTTAAAAAATTGTAGCATCACGTACTTGGAGGCCTCCAGTGCTATGCTCAAGGTAGCTGAACAGCATTACATCAGACTACAGGCTAAGTTTTCATCTCAAAATACAGAAGTGATTTTCGTTGAAGGGTCTGTTTCAGCGCTGCCTCCACTGGCTACTTTCCGTGTAATCATCAGTTTTTTTCTGCTGGATGTTTATGCCAATCCAGAAGCACGTATGCTGATGAAGACACTCAAAACCATGCTTCAGCCCAGTGGCATATGGCTCTACGCTGATTTTGAAAAATCAGAGAACCCAATCAAAAAGGCTTGGCAAATTCCTTTTCTCTGGCTGATGTATCGCTTTTTCCAACTTACTACAAATCTAGAGAACAACCGCTTACCTGACCTGAAGCAGCTTTTCAATGAGCTTGAACTAACGCTAAAAAAGCAACACAGCTTTTACCACACCTTTATCAGGAGTGCGGTTTACCAGAAGCAGTAGCTTGGCCGATACATTTTTCCAGAGACGATACCATCAGGGTAGAACCTACGAAAAAGGGCGTTCGCTGGTGAAACTCCTCCGGCTTGATATCAAGAATGCGCTGATGGCCATCAGAAGCCTTTCCACCCGCCTGTTCTACGATAAAAGCCAGGGCATTACATTCGTAAAGCAGCCGCAGTTTTCCATCAGGATTTTTAGCGGTAGCCGGGTACATATAGATACCCCCTTTGAGTAAATTACGATGGAAATCCCCAATCAGAGAGCCAATGTAGCGTGCTGAGTACCTTTGGCTCTTGCACTGTAATATATACTGAATGACTCCCTCTTCGTAATCATCATAGTAGCCCTCGTTGATTGAAAAAATAGAACCACTCTTCGGGATCGTCATGTGCTGGTGCGAAAGGAAAAATTCACCCAGGGAGGGCTCGTACGTAAATCCATTGACCCCGTTGCCAGTGGTATATACCAACATTGTAGACGAACCGTAGAGCAAATAGCCGGCGGCTACCTGTTCGCGGCCCGGCTGCAAAAGATCCTTCGTGGTGGCCGGACTACCCACCCCTGACATACGACGATAAATGGAAAAGATAGTTCCGATGGATACATCTACATCAATGTTTGAAGAGCCATCCAGTGGGTCAATGAAGACCAGATATTTGGAGTTAGGATTCAAGTGGATGGTTTCTTCTTTCTCTTCAGAAATGATAGCACAAACTTCTCCGCCGTTGCGCAGCGCCCGCGTAAAGCGGATATCTGCAATAACATCCAGCTTCTGCTGGTCTTCTCCCTGTACATTAGTCTCACCTATTTCTCCAATAATGTTGGTAAGACCGGCCCGGCTTATCTCTTTATTCAGTATTTTGCCGGCCAGCGCAATATCTCTCAGGAGTTGAGAAAGCTCACCGGTAGCGAAGGGAAAATCCTGCTGCTTCCGTTTGATAAATCTGTCAAGTGTGGTACCCACTGGTAAACCCAAATCCTGTCGCATAGCACAATGGTATTTAAAGTGATGGTCAAATCAGAGTTGATGCTCTTTCCTGATATGGTTGAGCAAATTTTTACCAGATCTTAACACGATATCGTGTACATCCAGAAAACCCCGGTTCCCGCTCCAATAAGGGTCAGGTACATTAAGGTCTGCCGATGAATCGTCAAACTCCCGCATCAGAAAAAGCTGGTAAGAGTTACGCCGGTCAGTATCTTCCATAAGACGAATGTTAGCCAGGTTACTCTCATCCATGGCAACGATATAATCAAAACGCTCAAAGTCTTCAAATCTAAACTGACGGCCTACATGGTCTACGCGTAATTTTTTCTGCTGGACCACATTCAGTGTACGCTGATCAGGAGGCTCTCCCAGGTGGTAATCGGAAGTGCCTGCAGAATCGCAGGCTATTTTGTTATCTAACCCTTCCTGTTGCAATAAGTAATTAAATACCGCCTCGGCCAGCGGTGAGCGACATATATTTCCAAGACATACAAACAGTACATTAATCATTAATCTGAAATTTTGGATTAAGGAATGGCCTGAAATGATTCACAATTATACTTTTAAAGATATTTACTGTACCTGAACATGATAAAAAAACAATAACAATTAAATTTTGGGATAGCTAACGTATGATCTATGCATAAAAATTTAATTCGTAAATTACTGTAAATCAGTAATTTAAAAGGATAAAGAAATTTTCTTGAATTTTCTTTACTGGAGGGGTTACCTTTTTAACACCAGCAGTATATATAGTTATATAACACAAATTGTTTTTATTCATACACCTGTTTACAGCAAGAAAACCTTCTTTACTTAAAGAAGGTTTTTCTTTTTTATTTACCTCCACTACCTGGACGTATTTACTTGCCTCGAGTAACTCGCTAAGTACCAGCAGATTTTTTCACTGATATTTACCTTTCTAAAAAACGATTATGGGAGTTACCTAACACCCTAGCAGAATGTAATGAAGTCATCTGCCAACTTAGACGAAAGCTGCCCTATGATCACCCTGACTTTATCGACTTCCTGGTCAATACCAGTATAAATACGATTTCTTTTACCCCTGATGTCATTATCCGGGGCATTCAGTATATCAAAAAAGCGGAACGGAACCGCTCAGATCAATCTGTGTTGGTAAAGTATACTATACTATGAACGCTTTTGTGGCAGGGCAGCGTACTTATAGTGCGCTGCTTTTTCAATTATCATACTTTTGTTTCTGGTGGAGCTTTCATAATGGTTATCCATGATCGAGTATTTATAGGGGCAAACCA
>CAZZGE010000104.1:0-15422 GCA_964653665.1 uncultured Porifericola sp.
CCTCCAATATCTATCCCTAGGGCTACTTCTTTCATAAGCGTTCAGATTAGAGACAAGCAGCCTATCACAGCATGATCAAACTGCCTCTCCGAATATTCTTATAAAGTTTAAACTTTATTTGATGTAATTATTGACAATGTTTTCAAACAGCTCAATCTTACCGCTTCTCTTCTCAGGCTCTCCCTTGCGCTCCGCCAGATTTCTCAAATCTTCCAGTTTGAGCTTACCAGCCTCAAAGTCAGCACCTTCGCCACCGTCAAAAGATGCATAGCGTTCATACCTCATTTTCAGGAAGTCAGAATTTTCCATGATATCATGGGCGATAAGCAGTCCACGGGCAAAGGTATCCATACCAGCAATATGCGCGATAAAGAGATCTTCCAAATCTGTAGAAGTACGGCGCAGTTTGGCATCAAAGTTCAAACCACCCGGCGCAACTCCCCCTTGCTGTATGACAATCATCATCGCGTGGATGCAGTCGTAGAGGTCTGTCGGAAAGTAGTCGGTATCCCATCCGTTTTGCACATCGCCTTTGTTGGCATCAATACTACCCAGCATACCCGCATCAGAAGCGGTCTGCAGGTCATGAGCAAAGGTATGTCCGGCCAGGATCGCGTGGTTTTGCTCAATGTTCAGTTTAAAGTCATCGGCTAGTCCCTGGTCCCTGAGAAAACCGATGACCGTGGCTGCGTCAAAGTCATACTGGTGCTTGGTAGGCTCGGCAGGCTTAGGCTCTATCAGGAAAGTGCCTTTAAACCCTTGTTTACGGCCATAGTCGCGGGCCATGCGCAAAAACTGCCCCATGTGGTCCAATTCGCGCTTCATCACAGTATTGATGAGTGCCGCGTAGCCTTCACGTCCACCCCAGAAGACGTAGTTTTCGCCACCCAGCGCAATGGTAGCATCAATGGCAGCTTTGACCTGAGAAGCGGCATAGCAAACCACCTGAAAGTCCGGGTTGGTAGAGGCACCGTTCATGTAGCGGGGGTGAGAAAACAGGTTGGCCGTACCCCAGAGCAACTTCACGCCCGTTGACTTCTGGTACACCTTGGCCATGTCTACAATTTCCTGCAGGTTTTTCTCAGATTTAGCGACAGAATCCCCCTCAGGCGCAATATCCACATCGTGGAAGCAATAGTAGGGCACCCCCAGTTTGGTAAAAAACTCAAAGGCCGCTTCCAGCTTATACTTGGCATTGCCCATGGGATCGCTGGTCTTATTCCAGGGGAATTCACGAGTACCACTACCAAAGGGATCGCTGCTCTCGTTACAGAAGCTATGCCAGTAGGCTACTGCGAAACGCAGATGTTCTTTCATGGTCTTACCTCCTACTACCTGGTCTTCATCGTAAAACTTATAGGAATAAATATGGTCAGATTCCCGGCCTTCATAGTTGATCTTGCCAACATTGGGAAAAAATTCAGTTGTCTGTACGCCTTTCATTATGGTTAGTTATGCATTAAAATTCTGGTTAGAAAATACGATTGTTCTGTTAACTCAGGCAGGGAGGACACCCAGGTGCTTCTGGAGTAACTCATGCCAACGCCCGTATGCCTCCTGGTATGCCCTCTGCTTGCGGGCTTCCGGCTCAACGGCCCCGACCTGCTTGAGTCCGGCAAAGGCTTCGTCAAAATTGTTGTAAATTCTGGCACCTACCCCGGCACCGCGCGCCGCCCCTACCGAACCATCGGTGTTATAAAGTTCAACCGCAGCACCAGTAGTGTTGGCAAAAGCTTCCCGAAAAACCGGGCTGAGAAACATATTTGCCAAGCCAGCCTTTACGGTTTCTATGCGCATACTCATGTTTTGCATAATGTCAAAACTATATTTGAGCGCAAAAACAATCCCTTCCTGTGCAGCCCGCAGTATATGTCCCTGGCTATGGGTATTGAACTGTAAACCCTGAATGTGCGCATCTGCTTCAGCATTTCCTAATGTTCTTTCTGCTCCGTTGCCAAATGGCAATACATTCACTCCTTCCGCACCAATAGGAACTTCAGCTGCCAGCAGGTTCATAGCCTCGTAGCTGATTTTTCCGCCCATCAGGTTATTTTTAAGCCAACTGTTGAGAATGCCCGTGCCATTGATACAGGCAAGAATGCCATAGAGCGGATGATCCATACGGTAGTTGACGTGGGCAAAGGTATTTACTCTCGACTGCGGATCGTAGTCAAGTTTGTCACTCACCCCATAGAGCACACCGGAAGTGCCCGCAGTAGTCGCTATTTCGCCGGGGCGAAGTACGTTGAGTGAAAGCGCATTATTAGGCTGGTCACCGGCGCGATACGCTACTGGGATACCAACAGGCAGCCCCAGCGTGTCTGCTGCAGAAGAGGTTAGCTGACCCTGGTCAGCAAAAGTAGGTACGATCGTCGGGATAAAGTCTTTAGGGATGCCATAATACTCTAGCAGGCGGTTTGCCACAGATTGCTCCCTGAAATCCCACATGATACCTTCTGACAGGCCGGAAATGGTTGAGCAGATTTCGCCCGTCATCTTCATGGCCGCATAGTCGCCGGGCAGCATTATTTTGTGAATTTTCTGGTATACATCAGGCTCATTGGCCTGTACCCACTTCAGCTTGGACGCTGTGAAGTTACCGGGACTGTTTAGCAGATGTCCCAGGCTGTAGTCGCTACCCAGAGCCTCAAAAGCTTTATTACCGATATCAACCGCCCGGCTGTCGCACCAAATGATGGAGGGGCGTAGTACTTCGTAATCTTTGTCTACCAGTACCAGGCCATGCATCTGGTAAGAGATACCAATGGCTTCTACCTTAGCAATGGCATCAGCATGCTTTTCTTTCAGCTTACGGGTAGCTTGTATGATATGCTCCCACCACATCGCAGGATCCTGCTCGGCCCAACCTTCCCGGATAGCTTTCATAGGCATCTCCTGTCCTGGCGAAGTTGCACTGTCCAATACTTCACCATTGGCAGCATATACTAGGGTAACTTTGATAGAGGAACTTCCTAAATCATATCCGATTAAAAATCCAGCAGATGGGTCGCTCATAGGTTGCAAAAAGTATAGTCGCTCGTCTAAAATACAATCTTTACAAGATTATTAAAAAATTCTGAAAATTACGCGGTGATGCACCAGCTATCGTACGCTATCTTGGCTAAGAGAGCCTTATCCTTTATGTTAGCATCAGATCATAACAGGCGAATTGCTGAAGAAAAAAGACAGTCAGAAAAGTAGCCTTGTCAGGTTTGGTGGAAAAATCCGCATATATCTGCGTCATAAATAGGTAGATTAAGGGCAGATACAATCCTTTTCTGAAAAACATGTCAGTATCAACAAGCCAATCCTCGGAAGGCCTCCGCAAGTCACTCGCAGACCAGAGCAAAAAGAAAATCCTGTTTGCTGCCATGGAGCTTTTCGCTCGTAACGGCTACCACAAAACGACAGTAGCCACTATTGCCAAAAACTTAGGTATCTCACATGGCCTGCTTTTTTATCACTTTGGCAGCAAGGAGGGGCTGCTACAGTCCATAGTGGATTACAGCGTGAAGAAAATTGATAACATACTGGTCATGAATGCCGCTGAACCAAGCTTACAACTCGTTGAACTTGGTAACAACTTCAAAAAATCGCTGCTGGAAGATCGTAACTTCTGGGAGTTGTACCACTCACTGATCTTTCAGCCCGACCTGAAAAGAGAGATTGTCCAGCAGTTGACAGATGCATTTGAAGATTACCGTAAAGAGTTAGTCAGAATTTTTGAGAAACTCGGCTATCTCAGTCCTTCAGACACCATGCAGCAGTTTGAAACCATGCGCCATGGCATTATGGTCTGCTATCTGACGCAGGGTGAAGATTACCCAGTGGATAAACTGTTTCGTCACCTAATAGATTGTTTTAGTTAGTTTCTTCTTTCCACATCATAGTAGCTTCATTCCCGGCTCGTTTCCAACAAGGCGTTTACCGTCTTATAGTTACGGGTCGTAGCGGTAACTCTAAGCTTCTGCTCAAGAAGGTTGTTATTCAACTTTGCTCGCCCGTAACCGTTAGCTGCCAATACATAAATTACTTTCCTCTTCAGTACGAAAGCTTCCGGACTGTAGTCTGTGCTCTGCAGTATTTTCAACCGATCAGCGGCGTGTGTTTCTGCCAGAAAAGTCACGTACAGTAGCTTGGTATCCTCGTCAGCAAAGGGATTATCTGCTACGATCTGCTGAAAGTCGGCAGGTGTCTTTACCATTATTTGCACTGCATACCCATAGTTTTGCTGAATACTATACTCTATCTGACGGGCAGCATCAGTGGCAGTTGCTTCACTCATGAAAACCACATTACCAATTTGCAGGTAGGTCTGCACCTGCTGCAACCCGACATTGACCAGCAGTTGCCGCAGTTCGGCCATTTTGATCTTCTTCTGTCCGCTAACATTGATTCCTCTCAAAAGGGCAATGTAGGTGTGCATAGGTTGGGGAAAGTTGATGCGTTTATTTGAAGGCGATAAATCTTCACATAAATTGCATTATAGCTTTACCCCCATTACTGATTAAGTGCTATCCGCAGCAAGTACATATCGGCCGTGATGTAGAGGTATGATTCATCGGCATCGAAGGTACAGTTGGCGGTAGCCTGTTCGGTTTTCAGCGTGCCTAGGTGCTTACCTTCGGGCGAAAAAATCCAGACACCTCCCGGGCCGGTGGCGAAAATATGGCCGCTGCTGTGTACCGCAAAACCATCGGGTAGCCCCTTTTCTTCACCTACTTTTTCAGTAGCATCATAGAAAACTCTGCCGTTCGCGACACCGCCGTCCTTTGTAATATCGTAGGCCATCCAGATAGCTCGTTTCGGGTCTGAGTTAGCTACGTAGAGCGTATTAGCATCAGGTGAAAACCCGATACCGTTGGGACGACTCAGTTCGTCGGTAAGCAGGGAGAGTGCATCATCAGGTTCTGAATAGCAGTATACCCCCTGGAAATCCAGTTCTTTAGCTTCGCTATCAGCCCCGCCGGGTAGACCGTAGGGCGGGTCGGTAAAGTAGAGGTCTCCGTTAGGATGGTAAGCCAGGTCGTTAGGACTGTTCAGGCGCTTACCCTCATAATTAGCCACTACGGTTTCGTACTCAGACGCGGGGTCGTCCAGGGGGGCAGTCATGTAAGCGATACGGTGATCACCATGCTGGCAGAGTACGAGCCGCCCCTCATCGTCGAGGATCAGGCCGTTAGAACCTGGCTCTTTCCCTTCAAAATCGCTTCCTCCAAAACCGGAAGGCTTTAGATACAGGGAAGTTCCTTCTCCTTCTTTCCACTTGAAAATACTATTTTGTGGAATGTCTGAAAAGAGCAGGTAATCTCCCTGCGATACCCACACCGGCCCTTCTGACCATTCGTAGCCTTCAGCCAGCACTTCCAACTTGGTATCCGGAGCGATCAACCGGTTGATGTCCTCCGACAAGCGTTCAATACTTCCGGTAGTAGGATAAGTATCAGCTTTGGCAATAGGTTCGATGTTGGTAGTTTCACCAGACGGATCTTGGGGGGTGGAATGGCAGGCAAGTATCACCGCTAGCCCAAGGAACAGGTAGGAGTGTTGTTTCATGGCAGTAAAAAATTTTTGGAGTAAATCTACACTTTATTCACCTGAAGGCAAGTGCTGACTCTTTAGTAGAGATCATCTGTCTGTAGAAAATATTTGATAATACTTTACGATGCTACCCTGAGGCTCGTACATAGGGAGCCAGTAGGATAGTGTCTTTTTTTAAAACAAATAAGTACAGATTAGTCACCCCCTCTGAACAGATTGGCAATCAGCAGGTTGTTCAGATAAGTATTTACAAAAGACAAATCCAATCAAGATGAAGATATTACTGACGGGAGCAAATGGCTATATCGGTATGCGTATGATACCAGCACTGGTGCGTAATGGTCACCAGGTGATTTGTTTTGTAAGAGACAAACGCCGTATGCAGGTAGATAGAGCCATTGAAGAAAACATCACCTACTACGAAGGAGACCTGTTGAAGGAGGATACGCTCAAAGATATTCCCGAGGACATAGACGTTGCCTATTATTTGGTACATTCTATTGGTGCCTCAGCTGACTATGAAAAACTAGAAGCTCAGGCTGCTCATAATTTTGTTGATGCAATCAATAAGACGCGGTGCCAACAGATCATTTACTTGAGTGGTATTGTAAACGACGACAAACTTTCTAAGCACCTACGCTCCCGAAAAAATGTAGAAGATATTCTGATGAACGCCGCAGCACCCACTACAGTACTACGTGCTGGTATTATCATAGGCTCGGGAGGCGCTTCCTTTGAGATTATCCGTGACCTGGTTGAAAAGCTTCCGGTAATGGTCGCTCCCAAGTGGGTCAGTACCAAAAGTCAGCCGATTGCGTTACGTAATGTGCTACAGTACCTGGTCGGTGTACTGAATCAGGAAAAAGCCTACCAGCGTATTTTTGACATCGGGGGCCCTGAGGTGCTTACTTACAAAGACATGCTACTTCAGTTTGCCGAGGTACGAAACCTGAAGCGCTATATTATTTCTGTACCAGTACTTACGCCTCGTCTTTCGTCTTTGTGGCTGTACTTCGTCACCAGTACATCGTTCAAACTGGCCCGCGGACTGGTCGACAGTATGAAAAACGAAGTGATCGTAAAGCACAAAGGTATAGAAGATATCGTACAGGTGGATCTGTTTACCTACCGGCAAGCCGTACAGAGAGCTTTCCAAAGAATACGGCAAAACGAGGTCGTTTCCAGTTGGAAAGATTCTCTCAACAGTTCAAAGATTGATATCAATCTACTGGAAAATGTCCAAGTACCTGAGCACGGGGTCTACACCGACATACGAAAGATTCCATTTGATAAACCTAAAGAACAAGTAATCAATAACGTATGGAACATTGGTGGCGAGCGCGGCTGGTATTACTTGGGTTTTCTGTGGAAAGTTCGTGGGTTTATGGACCAGATGGTCGGTGGCGTAGGCTTACGCAGAGGCCGACGCAGCCCTGACACCCTGGTACCGGGTGATGCGCTGGACTTCTGGAGGGTGCTGGTAGCCGACAAACCTACAGGACGACTTTTGCTCTACGCTGAAATGAAACTTCCCGGTGACGCCTGGCTAGAATTTCAGGTAATGGAAGAAAATAATCAGCGTTATCTCCTGCAAACAGCTACTTTCCGCCCACAGGGACTGGCTGGCCGAGCGTACTGGTGGGCTGTCTACCCACTTCATGGCTTTATCTTCCCGGGCATGGCTGAACGGATCATTCGTTTTGAAGAAGTGCAGCAAAAGATTGCCCAAAAAGAACATGAGGAAGAGAAGAAAAAAGAAAAAGAAGAAATCTCCGCGTGATTAGTTAGTGTTATAGTTCTTTTCGAGACAAACTCTAACACTATTACACCATACACTTTGAAAGACGTCATCATTATCGGTGGGGGACTGGCAGGACTTATCAACGCAATTTTGTTGTCACGGGCCGGACTGCAGGTAACGCTCATTGAAAAGAGAAACTACCCGCATCATAAGGTATGTGGAGAGTACATTTCTAACGAGGTAGTTCCTTTTCTACGAAGCCACTGCCTTTACCCGGAAGCACTCAAGCCCGCTCATATCAGTCGCTTTTTGTTGACTTCAGTGTCCGGGAGAGGTAGCTACATGCCACTTGATATGGGAGCTTTTGGGATCAGTCGCTTTGCTCTGGATCATTTTCTCTCAGAAAAGGCAAAAGCGGCTGGCACTGAGGTGCGTACCAGCACGACCGTCCGGAACGTCACTTTTGATGACAATTATTTTCAGCTTACGCTGTCCAACCACGAGACACTCCGTAGCCAGTTGGTCATAGGCGCTTTCGGAAAGCGCAGTCGGCTGGATAAGCAGTTAAAACGGAAATTTACCGAGCAAAGGTCTTCTTACATCGGTGTGAAATATCACCTCAAAACTAATTTCCCGGATGACTTGATTGCCCTGCACAACTTCCGCGGCGGGTATTGTGGCATCAGCCGTGTAGAGGATGGGCGCTACAATATGTGCTACCTGGGCAGCCGCAGTGATCTCCGGAAATACGGAAATATACCAGCGATGGAACAGGCGGTACTTTGGAGAAACCCTTACCTGAAAAAACTATTGACTGAATCAGAGTTTCTGCTGGAGAAGCCGGAAGTGATCAATGAAATCTCTTTTGCACCCAAGCAGCCGGTAGAGCAGCACATAATGATGTCGGGTGATACGGCCGGACTGATCACCCCGCTCTGCGGTAACGGCATGGCGATGGCCATTCATTCTGCCAAAATCCTTTCTGAACTGATCATACAACACTACTCGCCCGCTGGCTTTCAGCGTAAGAAACTGGAGCAGGCTTATGCGCAGGCATGGCGTCAGATGTTTGCTCGCCGGCTGTGGGTGGGCAGGAAGGTGCAACGCCTGTTTGGTAGTAGCTTTGTCTCAGAATTGGGTGTAGGGCTAGTGAGTAACAGTAAGCCACTTGCCTTGCAGATTATGAAGCGTACTCACGGCCAGGTTTTTTAAACCTTTTATAAAATTAGACTACCCATTTCAAACTAAGTTTGTCCTCAAAACTGTTAATTTTGCAGTCTCTTCCTGTTACATTCCGGTGTAGATATTGATCTGGCAAGAGGCTGAGATCAGATAAGCAACATGGCAGAATACGAACTATATACCCTATCCAACGGAATCAGGGTAGCGCATAAAGAAATCAACCATACCAAAGTCGTTCACTGTGGATTTGTACTGGATATTGGCAGCCGCGACGAGAAGCCTGAGCAGCAAGGTATCGCCCATTTTTGGGAGCATATGGCTTTTAAAGGTACCAAGAAACGCAAAGCTTTTCACATCCTCAACCGCCTGGACTCGGTAGGTGGCGAGCTAAACGCCTACACTACCAAAGAAAAGATTTGTTTCTACGCTTCGGTACTGGACCGTCACTTTGAGAGTGCCGTAGAACTGCTCACTGACATCACCTTTGATTCGGTTTTCCCGGAGAAGCAGATTGAGCGGGAGCGTAATGTGATTTTGGAAGAGATGGCGATGTACTACGACTCTCCTGAAGATGCCATTCAGGATGATTTTGACGAAGTGATCTTCGGAAAACATCCACTGGGCATGAACATTCTCGGAACCCGGGAAAGCATACGCCGCTTTCATCACGAAGATTTTAAGAATTTTATCCAGGAAAATCTGGATACCCATAAGCTTGTCTTCTCTTGTGTGGGTAACCTGCCCATGAAGAAAGTCATCAAATTGGCCGAAAAGCACCTCCGGGATATTCCAGTCCATCATTCCAGCCGACATAGGATTCCGTTTGATACCTATCAGCCAAAACGTATCAGGGTAGAACGAAACCTTACCCAGGCACAGTGCGCGATTGGCCGTGATGCTTACCCGGTGCAACACGATAACAGCCTGCCGTTTTTTATGCTCACCAACCTGCTGGGCGGCCCCGGTATGAATACCCGCCTCAACCTGGCACTCCGCGAAAAACACGCGCTGGTCTACGCTATTGACGCCGAGTACCAGTCGTACACTGATACTGGCATTTTCAGTATCTACTTTGGCACCGAACCTCGCCGCCTGGACAAAGCTACCGGCTATATCATGAAGGAGATCAAAAAACTGCGGGAAGTACCACTAGGGAGCGTACAGCTTCACCGCGCCCAGGAGCAACTAATGGGGCAACTTGCGATGAGCAGTGAGAACAACCAGCACACCATGCTCACGATGTCACGTAGTATACTGGATGATTACGAAATGGAAACCCTGGAAAGCCTCTACAAAAAGATCAGTAACGTCACCGCCCGGCAGCTACAGGAAATTGCACAAGATATGCTACGGGAAGAAGATCTTTCAGTTTTTAGCTTCGTTCCCCTCACCCGTGAATCCATTATTTAAACATAACAAAGTAGCCCAGCGTAATCTTGATGTTGTTCATCAGTAAGGGATTGGGGATAGGTGTGATATTCTTGTCAATAGGACTGGTAAAGGTAAGGTTATAACGGCCCCCTAGTTGAAACATTCCAATAGCAGTGACGATTTCAAATCCGGCACCCCCGTTTACGCCTACGCCAATGGTACTGTCACGGCCTTCTACGTACTGGTAGGTAATGGTATTATCTTCTTCCAGCCGTTTTTCTGTTGTGTGCGAAAAAAGATAACTGACAAAAAAGCCCGCTTCCAGGTACACCCGAAACACGCCCTTTCCTACATAACCATGTGCCATCAACGGAAAGTCCAGATAGTTGAGCCGCTGCCGAAAGAAGAGACTATCGGTCTCGCGGGGCCCGACATTGGTTTCTATCACATAATTTTCTTCCCAGCCTTTTTCAGCGTAATTGGCTCCGAGTTGCAGACTGAAGTTAGGCTTCGAGTAGTATTGCACGGAAAGCCCACTCGTATAGCCCAGTATCTGACCCAACCGTGGATTAGAAGCTGTCAGCAGGTCGTTGGGCTCCAACACGTAAGAAATTGTGCTCCCTCCCCGAGTACCAATATTGAGTCGGGAAGATCTATCCACCGGCTTAAAGGCAGCAGTGTCTTCTACCTGTATCTCGGTCTGGGCCTGTAGTGGTCGTGAACCGATAAAAATTAGCAGCAGACATAGGCCGAATAACCATTTACTTACCGGTAAAAAGGACGTGTTAGATTTATACTTAACTGGCTGATATCCTTTAAAAAAAACTTCCATCATTCATTCATATATCAAGCCAGCGCTATGATCCCGAGATGCTCCCGTGACTGAACTCAGGCAATTTACCTCTTTCCTAACCTTTAGTACACCTAAGAAAGCGAAAACCAGCGCTTCTTTGTAGCTGATGATCAGTTCATTAGGCGATACCACCCGGAATCTTCCCTTACCGTAATGCTGAATGCATGACACCAGATAACTGTTAAAAGCACCACCACCCGTAACCAGCATATCTGCTTCTTCCCTGAGTTCAGTTTCTCTTTCCTGGAGTAGGTGTGCGTTGCTGGCAATCTGCTGTGCCACATGATGCGTAAGGGTAGCCAACATGTCTTCAGCAGAAATATTCTCTCTCTCCAGAGGTTGTATGACATGCGTCAGTACCCATTCATAGCCTAGAGACTTAGGTAAAGGAGCCTGGTAATAGTCCAGCGCATTGAGTTGATCCAAAAGCTTTTGGTGTACATTGCCGCGATTTGCCATAGCCCCATTTTCATCGTAAGGCTGACCAGCTTTTTGAGCAAAGTGATTCAGCACCATATTCGCAGGACAGATGTCGTAGGCCAATCGCTGTTCCCCTGCCTCTGCCGATATGTTGGCAATGCCTCCTATATTGAGGCAAAAGTCGTATTTACCGAATAGCAAACGGTCACCAACGGGTACCAGGGGAGCTCCCTGTCCACCTAGCGCCAGATCCATATCCCGGAAGTTACTGATGATGGGCTTGTGACACCTGGCCTGCATGGCAAAGCTGCTACCAATCTGTAGGGTAAATCCGTTTTCAGGTTGATGAAACACCGTATGACCATGGGTAGCGATAAACTCCGGATCTACCTGATTCTTCTGCATAAAGCGGTTAACAGCGTCACCCATCCACGCGCCCAGTTCTTGGTGGATCTGCATCAGTTGTTCGCCACTGGCATTGGTAATCGTAGCTAACCGCTCCCTCCAGTTTGCGTCGTACTCGTAGGTATCAGAGGCGATGATCTCAAAACGCCACCCCTGGTCTCCATGCAAAAAATAGCAATATGCCAGGTCAAGCCCATCCAGCGATGTGCCTGACATCAGCCCCAAAACTTTGTATCCTTTGTAGTTCAAATTTAGACAGTTAAAAACACATACTGCCGCCGACAGCAGTAGGAGAACTCGCATTAAAAATGAGTTGACGCGGCGAAACTACTAAAGATTAAGCAAATTGTCTTCCACCCCACTAGTCTGGTAAGTTTTTATCTCTCCGTTATCGTCAAAGATGATATAGACATCCAACTGCGGCATATCCTCCAGTACGGCCAGGGTTTTCTCCAGTCCCATCACCATAAAAGCTGTTGCATAAGCATCGGCAGTGATACAATCATCGGCAATGACTGATACACTAAGCACGGAGTGTTCTACCGGATAACCGGTTTTAGGATTGATGGTGTGCGAATATTTTTTCCCGTCGCGCATGTAATAGTTACGATAGTTGCCGGAAGTTGCAATAGCCCGATTATCAACTACGATCGCGGCCGTCATGTCTCCCCGGTTGATCGGATTATCAATCCCGATCCGCCAGACGTTGCCCTGGGCATTTACGCCTCTGCACACGATCTCTCCTCCAATTTCTACCATCATATCCTGAATCCCCTGTCGAGACAGGAAGTCCACCACTACATCTACTCCATAGCCTTTCGCAATCGCACTGAAATCCAGCTGTGTATCCGGATCGGTTTTGGTGATGTAGTTTTTGTGAAGCAATAATTTATCAAACCCTACTTTGCTGAGCAGCGAATCTACCGCCAGGCTGTCAGGCAAATCCCCTCCTTCTGGTCCAAAGCCCCATGCATTGACCAGAGGGGCAACGGTAGGGTCAAAGGCGCCATTGGTGGCGTCTAATACTGACCGACTGACCTCCATCACCGAGTAAAAATAGGGTAGCTCAAAGTATAAGGTATCCTGGCGGTTGAACCGGGAAATTTCCGACTCGGGCAGATAGTGGTTGAGTGACTGGTTAAATATCTTTAACAGGGAATCCACCTCCTGCTTAAAGTTTCTCTCCTGATCGTCCAGGTACTTGATGTTGTAGACCGTACCCATGGTTTGGCCACGAAATGCCACCTGCTTTGCTTTGGGCTCAGTACTGCCGTCGACGCTGCTGCGGTAGAGCCAGACCATCGCCACCAGGCCAAGCAGTACGACTGAGTATATGATATTCTTTTTCTGATATGAATTCATATGTTGAAATGCGTTATTCTTTCTGTGGTTACGTTATTCTGTTGCAGACATATTTTTAGGGACGCAAAATTAGCTTTATTTTGTTCATGCACAGCAGTATCTGTGAGACAGTACTTTTTTTACCCCCAGATTACAGCCTTTTAACAAGCAACACCAGCATGGAGTTGCAGGACTTAATAAGTATATGAGAGAAGATTATCTACGAGGAGATTCCGATCATTTGAGTGACGGAGAGCGTGAACTGGAAAAGGCCCTGCGGCCCTACACCTTCAGCGATTTTACAGGGCAGCATAAGATTATTGATAACCTGAAAGTATTTGTGATGGCCGCTAAGAAACGGGGAGAACAGCTTGACCATGTGTTGCTCCACGGCCCTCCCGGACTGGGCAAAACTACCTTATCTCATATCATTGCTCATGAACTGGGCTCACAACTGAAAGCTACTTCCGGCCCGGTATTAGATAAGCCCGGAGACCTGGCCGGGCTGCTTACCAATCTGGAAGGCGGAGATGTTCTGTTTATTGATGAGATTCACCGGCTTAACCCCATCGTGGAGGAGTACCTCTACTCGGCAATGGAAGACTACAAGATTGACATCATGCTAGATTCTGGTCCCAATGCACGGACCGTACAGATTAGCCTGAACCCTTTTACACTCATCGGTGCGACTACCCGTTCTGGTTTGTTAACTTCCCCACTCCGTGCCAGATTTGGTATCAATGCCCGGCTGGAGTACTATGATGCCGCGCTCCTTCAGACGATTGTTAACCGATCCGCTAGTATTCTGAACACGCCCGTTGAGGAAGATGCTACATTTGAGATTGCCCGTCGTAGCCGGGGTACACCTCGTATCGCCAACATGCTGCTGCGCCGTACCCGGGACTTTGCTGAGATCAAAGGAAAGGGAATCATTACCAAAGCAATTGCAGAAATGGCCCTTAAAGCCTTAGATGTAGATCAGAATGGTCTGGATGAAATGGACAACCGTATTCTTACCACCATCATTGAGAAGTTTAAAGGCGGACCGGTAGGCATTAATACCATCGCTACTGCCTGCGGTGAGGAAGCAGAAACGATTGAAGAGGTGTACGAGCCCTTTTTAATAAAAGAAGGCTATATTAAGCGTACTTCACGAGGCCGCGAAGCTACCGAATTGGCCTACAAGCATTTAAAATTAATTCCTCCGGGCCGGGCCGGAACCTTGTTTGACGCATAAAAAAAAGCCAGCAGACTTGCGTTCGCTGGCTTGGCCAAACTCTAATAAGTTATCAACTACTTACCAAATTCGTCAAAGTTGGCAGTTGCCATATAAGATTCCAGTACATCATTTACCGCACTTCTCACATCAACTTGCTGTTGTCGCAGACCATCATCTGGATCCACCGCTTCGGGCATATAACCTACCCAAATGGACTTACCGTTATCTGGGTCCACCATACTTACTACCAGACTACCATTTTCAAGTTCGGTCAAGATATTTTCCTCACCTACGTTCTGATCTACGATGTATGGATCCTTGTAGTATCCGTAGTTATCATTATACTCTTGATCAAAAATCATATAATTAACAAGAATATCCGGATTATTTGTCTTCAGTTTGTAACCATAAGTATCAAACTCATGCACGACTGCATTCTGTACCATTTTACTGTTCAACGTACCAAATGAATACCACCGGCCATCTTCTATATCAATAAAATTGTTTCCAAATGCATATGACTCATACGCTTCGTAATTTGCGCCAGGTCTTTCCTTCATAATTACATCCTTATCCTGGGCAAATACTACAGTGATTGAAAATAATAGTGTAAAAAATGTACTTAAATACTTCATTGCTTAATTTAAATTTAGTTTAAAAAACTAGCTACTAACTATACTTATAGAACACAGCGATATGCGTAGTGTTTGGAAAAAATTTGATTTTAAAGAATTTGATGAATATCCAAGAAAAATTAAGTGTATGAAAAATAAATTTCGGAATATTTAAAAAAATATAAAATTTTACATCATATAATGCGGAAACATGGGATATCTCATTAAAAAACTGTTCCACTAATGCACCAATAATTAATTTTCAATGGCTTCCTGTAGCGTGTCAAAGTACTGGATATCCATTTCACTAAGCCTAATGTGAGGATACTTCTCCTTGATTTTCGCTATTCCCAGTTCAACGCTTTTTTTAAATATCTGATCGTCCGGCAACAGCTTGCGATGGGTATTGACACCTTCCTGCAGTAAATCCTCTTTCCAGTGCACATAATACCACTCCATAGAGGGCTGGTGAAAAGTCTGTAATCTCCTTTTGTCAAAAATTACCTTTTGTATACCATGCTCCTTGATGAGTTCGGTAGCTTTGGTAAACAGCGATTTAAATTCTTCTGTAGGAATATAGGTGTCACTGGCTTTGATAATTAAGACTGGCCTGTTTTCAACAAAAAAAATATCACTATGCTCGAATTCTTCTTTGATTTCTAGTCTTTCTCTAGTTTCCATAAGAGCATGTTTAAAAATTTAATTTTTGTTTTAAGCTAATCTTTGAATTACAAT
>CAZZGE010000105.1:0-15398 GCA_964653665.1 uncultured Porifericola sp.
GCTGATGATGGCTCAGGCCGAACATGCCTTGAGTACTTGCTGAAGGTAACTTATCGGTACCGGGTCGGCGAAGCGGATCACCACACCAGTAAGTAAGACGATTTACATACCAACATTCATTTTTTTGTCAGTGGATACCGGAATGAAATGCCCTGATGAGGGTTGTGAGGCCTGATCTATGGAACCTTGCTGAGCTTTCCGGTATCTGCCTGCCCAATAGGGCAGGATATAAAAAGGTAAATCATGACGCAGACTATAGTCTTTTTGGCTTAGCCCACTCTGTAGCCAGTCCTCTACTACGGGAAACATCTCTTCTGAAGTGCGCATATGACTTTTTCCTGCTATATTAAGTCGCTATTCAGCAAGTAATCAAGACTACTTTACCGGATGGATACAAATGTTCCATGGCAAAATGCCTCATCTCAATGACCTGTTGTTCTTTATTCACTATGATGGAGGAAAAAAGAAACTCACCCAGTAGGGTGTAAACAAGCGTCTTAAAATATACGCGCAAAAAGCACATAGTATTAATACCGAAGTGCCTGATCATATGCACTGCCATTAGCTACGCCATGCACGAGCCAGTCATTGGCTGGAGCAACATTTCGATATCATAGCCATCCAAAGACTGATGGGGCATACTGACATAAACACGACCATGCGCTATATTTTTCCTCTACGGAGCAAAAAAATCAGGCTTTGGCAACCCTTGAAGACGATGTTATAAAAGACACTGGTAAAAAGCGGAAGATGATCCGCAAGAAGAAAGGCCTACTAGAATATCTTGTTCTTAAGGGGTAGCCAATTTAAGAATGAGCAAAGATGGCTCTCTGTAGCAGAGTCGTCTTTGTTAAATCTATGATGATCTGAAGAACTTACATGGAGCTACTTCTTCTGTTACTTTATGTGATCAATCATCAAATTCTCGAAACGTTCAAAAGCACGATCTTCTGCCAGAAGATGCCTATCGTTCAGACTCATGCCACCTTCTTGAGGAAATATTATCACGACTATTTATGGTGTAAAACGCTGTGAACCAAATGATTTACATCAAAAGTTGAGCATAAACTTTCAGTTTGGATAATCTTTGCTATAGCAGAAACTACCATAGGGCTTAGGATCAGTAATGGCTTCTCTAGCCAATCTGCTGCTATGGCCTAATGAGTGGATCATCTCATGATAAAACACGTGCAGATAGCTCTGTACTGACTCAAAGCTATTGGTGTCTGGCATGTTGATTTAAAAAAATGATATTGAATTTTTAAAATAAATTTCAAATTCAGAATCAATTTTTATGGCTATATTTAATAATGGAAGAAAATTCTACTACTGGTTGGGCGGCAATTTTTAAGTCAAAGGAAGAGCCGCTTTACATGGCTAAACACCCACTTTCAGAACCCACAAAAGGTGAAGTTTTAGTACAGGTAGAAATGACTTCATTATGTACCAGTGACTTGCACACCATCAGCGGAAGAAGGCAAGAGCCATCTCCTCTTATTCTGGGCCATGAAAGCATCGGAAAAGTTTACAAACTTCCCGAAGACTCGGTATATGATATGGAAGGTCAAAAGTTAAAGATTGATGACAGGATAAGTTGGTCTATTTTTTCGGCGCCAGCTGAAAGCGATTGGTGCCGACGTGGTATGCGACAAAAATCTCCGGAAGTTATTAAATACGGACATTGTCAACTCAGTGAACAGCACTATTTTTCCGGAGGACTGGCTTCTCACTGTCATTTACGTGCAGACACCTGCATCATGAAGATCGCCAATGACACCTCATTGGCTAGTTTCTGTCCGGTAAACTGTAGCCTTGCGACTGTAGTAGGGGGCTTCCGACTGGCAGGCGATATCAGTGGTAAAAATTTACTTATTTTCGGAGGTGGTATGCTGGGAGTTTATGCCTGTGCGTATGCCCACGCAGAAGGCGCTGGCAAAGTAGTGATTGTTGAACCCGATAAAAGAAGAAGGCTAATCACCAAAAAATTTGGGGCGCTTGAGGCTTTATCTCCTAAACAACTCATTGCTGAAAAGGATCATTCATTTGATATTACGATAGATACAAGTGGACAGCTTGGTGCAATGCAGCAGGGATTACATGCTTTAGCAACTGGCGGAATCGCTATCTGGTTAGGTGCTGTTTTTCCTCAACCATTATTGCCACTTGACACTGAGATGGTAGTTAAGAAGTTAATCACAATTAAAGGTTTACACAATTATAATGAAGAGGATTTCAGAAAGGCTGTCAATTTTATGAAAGACTATTCGCATCATTTTCCTTTTGCATCATTGATAGAGAAAATCTTCCCGCTGCACGAAATCAATGAAGCCATAGACTTCGCTAAGAAGAATAAGCCGTTTCGGGTGGCAATAGTACCGAAGAACGATTGATGCTTTTTTCTTTTGCTTTAAAATAAGCAATAGCGAATCCTGCAAATAACAGGCATATAAATCCTGAACCGTATGAGATGTAACTGAAAAAATTGAGCCAGCTCATTTGGGGGTAGCCAAAGTTTTTGAACATGAGTACCCCTGCTGAAGCCAGATAGCCAAAAGCATCGTTAAAATACATCAAAAAGCCTATATTGCTCTTTCCTCTAAACAGTGCGATCCATCTCTCAAACAACACTGCATGATAAGCTATATATGCGGCATACATGCCAAAACCTACACTGACCATCCATACTATTGGTGATAAAACCCCTCGCAGAAATAAGAATGTTGTCACGATTAGGGTAAAACCACCTAAAAGTATGATCACAAAGTTCAGGTAAAACGCTTTTTGATTACTTTTTACAAAAATCACTAATGCAGTCAACACCAGTACTACCACCGCGATGGGTACTTCAGACCAGGTTAGTATTTTAGGCTGATCACCATAACCTAAAGCACTCCATATTTCCACAGCAAAATTATCCCGAAAATCACGACATACATTTAGGGCCATATAAATCAGGGTTACTACCAGAATACCGGGAGCAAAGTCTCTGAAAAACCTGCGACGATCTTCCGGGCTCATTGGTGGACGCTCACTTCGGGCGACTTCGTCTTCCGGAGAAGGAGGCGGTATGAGTGACAATAAGCCTACACCCAAAAATAAAGTAGGGATAAATAAAATACCGGTAAAAAAGGGCATCCAAAAAATACCTACTCCTTCCAAGATCAAGCCCAGGCCCACTGATTTTACAATTCCGGAAGAAACTATAAAACTAGAGGCCAGTCCTGCCGCCAGGAGTTCAGTACGTTGCCTCCCTTCCAGAAAAGCAAAGACCAAACCCCAAATAAGTCCCAGGGGAAGACCATTCATGAATATCGCGACAACTTTAAATGAGGGGGGTACAAAAGCGAATATTAATAATGCCAGCCAACTTACCCCTATGGAACCCAGAATGTAACTGATTCTGGCATGGGCAGGCATAGACGAGATCAGTCGTATTCCGATAAACTTGGAAAATGTATAGCCCATCACCTGGCTGATTATAAGAAATATTTTGAAATCTATACCCAAAAAAAATAGCCCCTCGTATTCAGCTGCAGTAAAAGGTTTGCGAAAGGCATACATACTAAAGTAGGTCAAGAATGCCCCTATAATACTTACTGCTGTGATAAGATTATGTGAATTTTTTACATCACTTTTTAATCGTTTGAAATATTTAACCATAGCTGGTTTCATTGTCATGAAGTATGCACTTCTTTAGTACAGGCAAATATTCTTGTAATAAAGGCACTTTTTTATTGGCTTCTTTCGCAAGATCATCCCAACGCCTTAGCTGCACAGCATCCTTGAAGTAAGGGTTTTTTTCAAAATCATCAACTTCATGATCCGACATTCTACCCCCTTGATCATAATAGCTCTTCAGGGAAGTTGGAGACAAAGCCACTTCATAAGTGGAATCCGTTGAACAGAGATATCTTTTGGCAGCTACATGTAACCTGACAGGCTCTGCTACTGCCTTACCAAAATGTGATTTTAGAAACTGGTAGCCCTTCTCCTCATGCTGGTCGTGGAGGTTTTCGCCAACTGAAGCAGGTAACTGATCCCCTGCAAGTATGTGACCCAGGTCGTGCAAAAGTGC
The DNA here is from genome assembly GCA_964653665.1 of uncultured Porifericola sp. Classification (GTDB taxonomy): domain Bacteria; phylum Bacteroidota; class Bacteroidia; order Cytophagales; family Cyclobacteriaceae; genus Catalinimonas. Next base: position 4,076 of record CAZZGE010000105.1, read on the forward strand.
CGCACAGATCACTGTTTCAGGTGCATTATTTTCTGTTGCCAAATTTGCGGTCTGTAGAGCGTGCTCCAGTTGAGTGACCGGTTCATCTGCATAGCTTTCATCTCCTTTTTTATCGAAGACTGAGAAAATTTTTGATATCACGTTTGGAAGGCTCTCTGTCATTTGCTTTTAGGTTTTAATGTACATGATTACGAAGGTAGATGTCAATCCAAATCTATATGAAAATACGATTAGACAACTTGGTTACACAAATAAGTAAAACATGAAAAAGTGCTAAGATGAGACATTCACCAAAATTAGCACGCTTAATGCAATAATAGGTATTGGGGAAGATCAGCTATTTTGTCAAGAATAATATCTGCATCGGCAAGTTTCTCGCTATCGTGTGCACCTCCTAATACACCCACAACCAAACCGCAATTTGCGTTTCTACCCTCGTTTACATCATTGATGGTATCACCTACTTTAATGACTTGTTTGCTGTCACTGATAGATGCACGCTCCATCAGTGCATGGATCATATCGGTATGAGGTCTGCCCTTAGCTACTTCATTACTGGTGATAGAGTCGTCAATATGATCGTGCCATTGAAGACGATTGATAAGAATTTCAGCCTGTGGGCGTGCATATCCGGTATTAAGCGCAACTCGAATTCCCTTCTCCCGGAGTTTGTTAAATAATGCTGTAACCCCCGGCTTTTCGGTAACCGAAGGGTCTGAAAGGTAAATCTGATCTAGTCTTCTTTTGAATTCTTTGAAAATTTTGTCCGTAAGAGACTTGTCACTCGCAGCAATATCCGGCAAGAGATATGTGATAGCTTCATATTTATTCATGCCTGCTATCTGAGATAACTTTTCATCAGTGACCACAAATCCCTGATCCACTACACTTTCTTTAAGTGTACGGTACACGCTTCCCCCTTCTTCTACGGTGGTACCTGCCATATCAAAAACTGCAAGTCTATAAGAGCTCATAGGTAAAAGTATTAGTGTTTGTAGTGAAAGTTAAAAGTATTGATAATGTGATGCTGATAAAGCCGAATTAAATTACTTTTTTATATCCATAAAATCTTTCATTCGTCCTTCTGAATCAAAAACCTGGTATCGCAGTCGGTTTCCATTGACGGTAACAATGGCATAATGGTGCCCACGATAGGTCTTTGCGCTAAACCAGGCACGTGCGGGAGCAAAGTCTTCCAAATTACCGCCGCCACCACCACATTGCACATAGATAACGCCACTTCTTTCCTGTACCATCTCATCGAGTACTGGCAAACTGCGCTGATAGGTATGCAGATGCCCGAAGAAAACCATATCTACCTTATACTTTTCGTAAAGCGGGACAACAAGCCGCATAGCCGGGTCACCATAGTTGGATTGTGATTCCCAACTATTACCATAATCATCTTCATCGGCTGAATAGGGTGCATGATGATGCACAACGAATTTCCATGAGGCTGTAGAGTTTTTCAGAGCCTGCTCCAGCCACACGTATTGCTCTCCTCCCGGCAAGAGTTGTGTCTTTCTTTCGTTACTATTGAGCATAAAAAACTCAGCATTTCCGTAGCGATAAGCATAGTAAGCTTCATTGCCAGGTAAGCGGTGATATTTTTTGTACCAAAACAAATCATCTTCTCCATTACCTGGTACTGGATACACCGGGATACGGCTGTGCAACTGACGCATCCCGGCAAAATACTCGTAATTCCATTGGAACTTATTAGCCTCTACGCCACCATCAGTCAGGTCACCAAGGTTTACAACAAAGTTGGGTCTTTCGTCCCATACCAGTTTACTAATCCGGTCGTTAATGTGAGGGCGAGCTTCTGTATCACCGATCAGTGCGAAGGCATAGGAGCGATCCTCTGCAACAGCCGTTTGAAATGTCAGCACACCCGATTTTATTTGTTTTCCTTCTTTATCTTGTAATAGAATATTATAAAAATATGTGGTACCAGCCTCAAGTCCATCAATATTTAATACCTGAATCTTTTTGGCATCATTAAGGATTATTTGCTCCTTCAGAGGGAGTTCTTTTCCATATTTAACAGTTGCAGTAGACAGGCGATCACTCTCCCAGCTTAGGTTGATACTGTGAGTAGTAGCATAATGAAGGTAGGGCCCCGCATTAAAGTGAAACTGGTCTTCGTAAAGGCTGCCTGCTTCCACTTCTTGCTGTAATGCCTGTAGCCTTGCTAATACCTCTTGCTGATCAAGCGCATAATCGTAAATCCTTAATGATCTCAGTAGGTTACCCAGTACCATGTAGGGCTCATTTTGTAAATAAGCAGCTACCTCTATTTGCGGAAAAGAAAGACGGTCTGTTACACGAGCCTTAGTAGGCGTACTAGTTAGCAATTCGCCATTGATGTATAAGGATATTCTTTTTCCATCATAGGTTACTACCAGGTGATTCCAATACCCTTTCCAGGGCTTGTTTGCTTTTGCATTTAGTAAGGTACCCATAGGAGCGTCTTCAGTGACCATCGAGAAGATCACATCCTGATCGTAGTAGCCCAGCAGCCAGTCAGGTTCCATATTGATATCTTTTCCCTTCAAAGTAGCGAGTACACCTACCGGCTGATTGACATGATCTATAAGCCACATTTCAATACTAAAGGGACCTGTGGGTAAGCTATCTGCCGAAATAAAATTGATCAGGCGACTGCCAGGCTCCTCACCGTGAAAGATAAATGGGTATGCACGTGTATCTACCGATTTGTACATAGTAGAGGGAAAAGGATAAGGGTCGCCAGGAATGTTGGCAGCATTGCCCGGCAGCTTATATTGAGGCGTAAAATTCCAGGAACCTACCAATTTGCCATCAACCTCCTGCGCAATAATTTTTCCTGCAACACAAAAAATAAGAAGGCTAATTATGTATTTTCTCATAGCTGATTGATACCCATGTAACAGATCGTTTAATAATCATTTTTCAACATACTTTTGATCTTGATAATGCAAAATAGCAATTCTAAAACAGACTAATATTCATGGCCAGCCACACACTTCTACCATAGCCATACGCCCCCGGTCCATGCGTTTTGTATGCCTGATCAAATCTGTTTTGCACTCCAATATTCACTTGAACCCAACACCAGGTATAACCTGCATAAATGTTTACTACCTCCCAGCCTGGCGTCCCAATTAAATTTTTTATCAAAGGGATCAAGAGCTTTCTGAGGGTCAAAAGCTCTCTTGTCTACCATCACTGCATTGTAAGGACTTAAATCGGTTTCAGCAGTGAACAGTCAATCTCTCCCTTAGGCTGACCACTGGCAATATCGAGAATGAAGACTTTTTTTTCCTAACTACCAGCCACATACCCGGTTTGATTATCAGGGGAGATAGCCAGTCCCATAAAAACTGCACCCAGCAGGTCATCATCAGTTTTAGCACTTTCTGGAATCTGGCGAACGCTGAGTTCTTAAGCGTCGACATTTTCAATAATAGATATAGAAAAAGGACCTGCACCAAAATTTGTACTAACTGCCATTGTACCATCAGGACTTAGCATGAGACCATATGGGTGGGGAGCAACTCTTACTGTTTTGCCCCGGGGCTTTATCAGGCGGCCGTTGGGAATTATTGTAGTCCCGTCGGTGTCTATTTGGGCATAACGCTCTCCAGTAGGAGCCTGAGCAATCCAACGTTTTTTGTCGGCAGTACTTTCAGATGTCCAGGACATCAGACCCAGCAGGGCTATGCCGAGAAAGTAACAAATAGTTTTCATTCAATGAATAGGTTTAGGTGAGTACGGGGGTGACCTTATGAAGCTGAGATAGTTTTAATGAAGTCACCAATCTAATAAAGAATAGAAAGCGTGAAACTATTGAAGAGCCCACGCTTTCCTTAAATATTAATTTTGAATTAGTAGGTAATCTGATAACGAGAGGTGAATGGTTTTCCATTAGGATCGACTGCTGTAAAGTTGATACGGTCAGCTCCATTCAGAGTAGTTACGGGTACTGTCAGCGTAGCTACGCCACCACTAAAACTAAGGGTGCCAAGATCTACTTCATCTACCCCTCCCACTGCAACAGCGGTTGCACTCTCAAGGCCAGGTGCATTGATTTCAACTACAATATCTGTAGATCCGGTAAAATCACCATCTTGTGGAGTAAAGCTAAGCCGGGTAAATGGCTCAAAAGCCTCTGTTTTATCCAGTTCGTCGTAACAGCTACTTATCATCAGTAGCAGGCTCAAAAGAGATATATTAAATATATTTTTCATTTTATTAATAGTTTGAAGTTGTTTCTTTATTTATTGAGCATCCCACCAAACCTGGGTAGTTATATTATCCGGACCCTGCGTATTGACAGCAGCCTGGTAATTTGCACCATTCAGTGATTGCGCTTCTAAAGGATACATAAATCGGGTAGGCACCTGATTGATCAATGCATCAGGACCGGGTTGCAAAGTGGGAAATCCAGTTCTGCGCCACTCAGCCCAGGCTTCAGTACCATTAAAAAACAATGATATCCATTTCTGGGTACCGATCTTCTCTAGCTTCTCTGCCTGAGAACCGGTATAAGCTACTGAAAGCTGAGTAAAGTAGTCATCGGCAGGATCAACCGCCATACTGATATCGGCTGAGATCAGTGCAGTCCTATTTATAAAATAGTCATAAGATGCCTGAATACCTTTTAGATAATAAGATTCAGCATCTTCGCTAATGAATCCTTTCTCCGCTGCCTCGGCCAGTATAAACTGTAGTTCGGCGTAAGTCATAATCATACCCTGACGCGCCGTGGGAGAAGCATTGTCATCGCAAACCAGACAAGAGTAAAGTAAACCTACACGAGAAACAAAGTTAGAACCACCATTGAATATCAAAGCGCTTTCATCGGCAAGACCATTAGGAACCCCCACGTAGTCATCAGGCTCTCCAACCAGACCTGCACCGGAACTAGTAGTAGGCTGGGCATAAGCGTAAAGACGATTATCGTTCAGTCGTTTGAGTGTAGTTTCCATCAATTGACTCAGGCGATATTCATCAAATGAACCGGAACGAGTAGTAAACAAAGGTTGCTGATTTGGTGCAGATGCCAGATAATCAAAAACAGCCTGATCTTCGTTACTGGTAAAAACTGGTGAGTTAGGATCATTTAAAATGGCTGTCATGGCCGCAGAAGGATCAGTTTGTGCAGACTGCCTTAGCAGTACTCTCAGGCGTAAGGAGTTAGCGAGTTTTTGCCAGCGATCCTGGTCGCCACTGAAAAGCACATCTCCGGAAATGGGTGTACGGTTACTGTTCAGTATATCATTGGCCTGTTCAAGGTCGGAAAGAATACCGGCATAAATATCAGGTTGACGGTCAAAGGTAGGTGTAAAGTTTCCATCCGTCTTACCCAGAATAGCCTGACTGTAGGGAATGTCACCATACAGATCAGTCATAATCTGATACATCCAGGATTTTAAGATAAGTGCAATAGCAACGTAGCTGTTATCCGACTCTTCTATGTCCTGTATGTTATTTACATCTCTCAGCAAATTGTAAAAGTCGAACCATGGAGAGCCTTCCGGTCCCCAGTCATAACGATCACGACCAGTAAACTGAATCTTAGCCGTATGCTGGGCGATCACATTTCCCGAACCCCATGCCATACCGTCCATTTCACGTACTGAACCTATGATGATGTTAGTAAGCAACAGGTCAGAGGTAACAACTTCAGGTTGGTTAGGGTTGGCGTTGATTTCTTCAAAGTCAGTGTCACAGGCTCCCAAGGCCAACAGGCCAAATGTCATTGTGATTATACATATAATATGATAAAATTTCATAATTTCAGTATTTTCTGGATGTGAAATTAAAGTTTGAAGTTGAGGTTAAAACCGATGCTGCGGGGTGTAGGATAAGCCATATTTTCTACACCAGGCACCAGTGTACCGCCGGTCATTGACAAATTCTCCGGATCAATATGGGGGTTTTGTGTCCATAGAGCCACGTTTCTTCCTACTATAGAAAGATTAACATCCCTGATGGGTATGTCACCAAATAGGCTGTTGGGGAAAGAATAGCCAAACTTAATCTCGCGAAGTTTTGTAAAAGAAGCATCCCAGGTGGCAGCTTCTACATTATTCTCACGGCGGAAATATTGGTAGTTCCAGTCACGAGCAGGTACAACTACATCATTGGGGCGAACTGAAGTAATATTTCCTGCTTCATCCCGGTCTGTAACGATCACACCATCTCCCACCAGGCCATTCTCACGACCTAAGGCAGTGCCTTCTAACTGTCCGGCATTCCGGCCAATCCAGGTAGTCTGAGAAACTATGATGCCGCCCTGACGAATATCCAGTAATAATCCAAGGTTGAATCCCTTGTATGAAAGTGTGTTGTAAATACCAGCCATCCAGTCAGGACTGTAGTTACCAACATTTTCTAATTCAGAGGTTCTTAGTGGAAATCCTGATTCGTTATAGACAATCTGCCCTTCATGACGCTGGAATACTGATCCGTAAATGTCACCCATACGCTCACCGGGTACCGCCAAAATCTCTGCACCACGGTTGCCTGCGATTCGGTATGAAGGGATACCTTCTGCAAGCTCTACCACTTCACTACGGTTACGTGTCCAATTAAGATTGAAGTCCCATTGGAAGCCATTACTCAATTGTACCGGAGTACCAGTTAACATCAATTCCAGTCCCTGATTTTTGATTTCACCGGCATTGATTACCGTACTACTGTAGCCTGATGTACGATCTACATCTATCTGTAAAATCTGGTTTCGGCTACTCATATTATAGTAAGTGAAGTCAAGACCGATGCGTCCATCTAGAAAACGCAGATCAGTACCAATTTCGTAAGACGAAACAATTTCAGGCTTCAGTTCAGGATTTCGGATGACAGAAGATTCTGTAACTCGCTGAGAATTACCAAAAGCGGGCAGGTAATTATAAACATTTGACAGACGATAAGGATCGGTGTCGTTACCCACCTGGGCCCAGCCAGCTCTCAGCTTGGCAAAAGCAAAAAAGGAAGGTAGCTCTACAATATCACTGATAATTGCACTGGCTGAAACGGAGGGATAGAAATATGAGTTATTATCTGTCGGTAAGGTACTGGACCAGTCATTTCGAGCAGTCAGATCAAGAAAAAGTATATTCTTAAAACCAATACGGGCTAGACCATATAGACTATTGATCCGCTTTTTGTTTACAAATTCTTCAGCCTGCAAGTCTACCCTGGAGTTACCAAAATTGTAGATTTCAGGGATAGAAAGCTGAGGAGCTACCAGTTCGTTATATTCATATGTCTGATCCATGCGGTTACCACCAAATGAAAGGCCTATGTCCCAAATATTTTCAAAATTTTTGTTGTAGGATAATAGAAAGTCAGTATTTCGCTCTTCAAAGAAGATATTGTCTTCACGATACATACCAAAAGGGAAACGCTGCGTACTAAAAGCCCTCTTTCTATCGCGTAGTTCTCGGTAAAAATCTGTACCGGAGCGTACCATCAAACTCAGTTCGTCAGTGAAATCGTAGGTCAGAGATATATTACCCAACACCCGGTCTTTAGCCTGACCGTTGGTATTTTCATACATGGTAAAGTAAGGATTATCGTGATAGTTATAGTTGTAGTTAAATTGTTGACGACCTTCCAGACCCGGCTGCCAGTAATCGCGCAAATTGTCGGTATTGATTTGACGTCCGTACCAAACCCAGAGATACATTGGACTCTCGGTACCGTAGCTGATAGAGGGGCGATTATCACTTCGGGAACGAATGTAGTTGACCATCGCGTTGGCCTTCAGCTTATCAGTAAGTTGATAGTTGCTGCTGAAAAGTAGTGTATTTCTATTTAGGTCAGTATTTGGAAGCATACCGCTCTGATCCAGGTTGGTATATGAGAGACGAAAGCTTCCATTTTCATTTCCTCCAGATACAGCAACGTTGTTAGTAAGTGTCACGCCTGTTTCAAAAAAGTCAGTGACATTATCAGGATTTGAAGTCCAGGGTGTAGGGTTAATAGTGCTGCCTGCCGGGGCCGCATCTATATCACCGCCACGAAAACCAGCCACGTCGCGGGGTGAATCAAACTGAGGTATTAATTGTCCATCCAATCGGGGGCCCCAACTTTCATCTACACCATCTGCAATACCGGCACCGGAACCATTGACAAAAGCAAACTGCCCCCGGTTACCTTGTCCGTACTGATCCTGCCAGTCGGGTAGTAAGAGTGGTTTTTCAAAAGTGGTAGTTGAATTGACACTTACTCCTATGCCCTTCACTCCTTTACCGGATTTGGTTGTTATAATAATTACGCCATTGGCAGCACGAGAGCCGTAAAGAGCAGCAGCATTAGGGCCTTTGAGAATACTGATAGACTCAACGTCATCAGGATTTACTTCAGCAGCACCATTTCCGTAGTCTGTCTCCATATTACCTGACCCTGAAGAGCCCACTACATTGTTGTTGATAGGTACACCATCAACAATGAAAAGCGGTTGATTTTTATTGATGTCCAATGAAGATTCTCCACGAATGGTAATACGAGAAGAGCCCCCCACAGTGGTAGAAGAGCCAGTAACATTAACGCCCGCCACCCGGCCGGCGAGGGAGTTGACAAGATTAGTTTCACGCGCTTCTGTGATGGTATTACCTTTTACCTCCTGAACAGCATATCCTAAAGCTTTTGTCTCACGTTCCACACCCAGGGCAGTTACAATTACTTCACCCAATTCACGAGAGCTCTCAGTGAGGCTTACATTAATAGTGCTGCGCCCGTTGATATTTACTTCTTTAGTTTCGTAACCAACAAAAGAGAATAATAGCCTCTCATTGTCTTTATTAACATCAAGACGGTAATTACCTTCAATATCAGTTATGGTACCTTGTGATGTACCTATCACTAACACATTCACGCCGGGGATAGGATTGTTATTAAGGTCAATTACTTTACCGTTAATGGTATTTTGCTGTGCTTGCAAGGCAGGGGCAACGAGAAAGAGTGATAGAAACAGGCTGTATAAAAGCCGGTTACTCCACCTTTCAGAGAAAATTTTGAAGTGATTTTTCATGCTAGTTAGGTAGGGGGTTAGTATCATCCTTTTTTCAGGATGATTTAGTAAGTGAGAAAATGTATTGCAAAAGACGTGTTTTTAAAATGAACACTGTTCAAGATTTTATTAATAAATCTTTAATAATGAAGCCTAAGATTAACAAAGGCTTAACATTGTTTAGGCTGAGATGTACTTTTGAAGTTGATAATGAAGCTTACTAGCCGATTTTTAACTTTTGAAACTTTTGGATAATTAGTTTATCCTGTTGGCGCAGTGTGCCAAATGCGTAGATCATCAAAAGCAGCTTGGCGATTTTGATGTTTAGCTTTGCTTTAAAGGCAAATTGATTGATTTGCTCTCTGATTTTTAAGCGTTCAAGTTTTAGAAAAGCAAGCATTTTGCAAAAAATGGTTGCACTGCGTTCGCTCCATTTTGGTCGGAGATTTTCCCAACAAAGCGTTATGCTTTGGCGACCCGGTTTCCATCGTTTCTCATAGATCGTGGTAATTTGCCCCTAGTCCAATGACATATCGTTAGTGACCAGCCATTGCGTTCGGCCTCAGTATTATTCAGCTGAAAATTTATTCTATACCGTAAATCTAGCTCTTACTGTTGTGGGCAAAGAGCTATTTATTAATTTCTCTGAGTATACTATTTATTTTAATATATTTAGGTCTTGATACTTAAAGCACAAAAACTAATTAATAATTCTGAATAAAGCACTGAAAAATAAGGCCTACTCTTTCCTATTAATGTTATTTTAAAAATATCAGTCTTTCACCTGGTTTTTTAGTCAGCGCATTTTCTAGTTTCAAATACCTTTTTGGTAATTAGTCAATCACTGACTGACACTGCTACATCATGGGGTTATCAGATTTAGGATGACCAAGATTTAGGGATCACAAGAGTTATAAGTCAGCCTTTGAGTCGTATGTAAAAATGTATTATAAGATATCATTACCAATCTTCCAATTTTGCTACTATTCTGTTATTAATAAGCTATTATACAATGTTTATAAGGAAAAGAATAGACCAATAAGATTAACTCTCCAAAATAAAAGGGAGGTTTTGCTCAGCATAACCCGCACTGGAGGTCATTCCTTTGCCCCCAATTCCGGTCAATACATACACATTATCTCCAATTTTTTTACTATAAATATCATCAGGATGCTGACTATAAAAACCTATCCAACTGCTGGCTAACTTATCTAATTTCATATTTACAATTCTTTCAGCCTCGCGAGTGATGAGTTCATTAATATGGTGGTTGATCTCGTAATTGAGCGAATCCTTATCGGCAGCAGAAGCATATTCATGCGAATCACCCAATATGATACTACCATCATCTGCCTGCTTAAAAAGTATATGAATACCCCATTTTTTAAGTTCTTTGTAATGAGGAGGCAGGCTTAGTTTTAAAAAAGAAGGACACTCAGTAAAAGATTCATATCGTCTTATCGTTAGGCCGGTTAAAATATTACCCTTCAGGTTTACATGTGGCTGAGCCCTTGTTCGCAACATCTGCAGTTTGCTGACTTCCAGTTGAGATTCTCGAAATAATTCTGGAAATAAGAGATTAAATTCAGCTCCACTACAGATCAATATTTTCTTTCCTAGAAAGGTATCGCCATTAGGGCAATATACTTTAACCTGATTTTGTCCATGCTCTAGTTGGCTAATCGGCGTTGATGAAAGGTAAGTATACCTATCAAACTTAGCCTTCATAAAAGCAATCAGATTATGAATCATTATAAGTGGATCTACGCTAACTTCTTCAGGAAAGAACAAGCCCTCTTTTACGTAAGAAGACTGTAGAGCAGGCCATTTTTCAAGGCATTGTTGCTTACTAAGCAGATGATTATTGTAGTCCCGATCATCAAAGGAGGCTTTAAGTTCATGAAGAATTTGCTGCTCTTCTTCATCAGAAGCAATGTACACGCTACCATTTTGCCTTATACTAAGATCATATTGTTTTTGTATCTGACTGTAAATATCTAGGCTCCGTCGGCTGAACTCAAACCATGATGCCTTCATGCCAGATGGTACAATCTGACCAAAATTTCTCACAGTCGCAGAGCGGGGTTGATTATCTTTTTCCATTTGTAAAACAGAGTGGCCTTTGTTTAATGCATGATAAGCATGGAAGGAGCCTAAAACCCCAGCACCAATGATGATTAAGTCGTATTCGTTTACGGGCATAAATGATCAGATTGTAGGATAGGATTTTGCAGTATGGTTGATGCTTACAATAATTTTAATCTTTCAATAATAAATAAATATTCCATTCTAAACGAGGATTCTTTCGGTTTTAGTGTT
>CAZZGE010000106.1:0-15362 GCA_964653665.1 uncultured Porifericola sp.
CCCTGCCCGTTATCTTCTATGCGAATCGTGGCTTTTTCGTGACTGGCGTTGACTGTAACCTTGATGTAGCAGTCTCTGCGGTGGGTACTGCTGTATTTGTGGGCATTGCTGATAAGATTATTCAGGACTACTTTGAGCCGGTGCAGGTCGGTGTAGAACGGAGCCGCCTGCTCAACGTGCAAAATCCGCCGGATTTTGTGCGCATTTTCCATGTACTCCATGCTTTCAAAGATTTCTTCCAGCAGCGGACGAAACTCTACTGCCTCTCTCCTGAGCACCTGGTTGGCATTGCGGGAATAATCCACAATCTCCCGGATGAACTCATTCAGACGGCGAATGCTTTTTTCCATCATATCCAGAAAGAGCGTCTGCTGTTCCGGATCGGTCTCCCTGCGCATAATATAGAGCAAGCCGGAGAGGGATGCCAGCGGCGCCTTCAGGTCATGGGTGGCTCCGTAGACAAAGTGATCGAGACGCTTGTTGGCAGCTTTCAGATCGTCAATCTTTTTGTTGAGCTTACGTTCATTCAGCTTACGCTCTTCCAGGTTAACCAGGCTTATATCAAAACAGAGCTGATCACTCTCATTGATCACAGCCGCCGCCGAAACGAGTACCCAGATGGGAGCGTGAGCAGGACGTTCTACCAACAGTTCCCGGTTATCCAGGTACCTTTGTTCCGTTAACAGGGTGAGCAACTTGATCCTGCGGCTGCCATTTTCGCCCAGGTGGGTTACTTCGTTGTCTAGCACACGTACACCAGCAGGTATGTATAACAGGCTGCGCGCAAATGCATTGGCATAGAGGAGTTCGCCCTCACTACTTATACGCATCAGCCCCGTATTTACCTGGTCAGCCACCTGCTTCCGAGGTGCCTGTTTTACTTCCTGGGGCGCGGCGGCGGATGCTTCCACCAGCGTATAAACTTTTACCAGATTTCCTGAAGGGTCTTCTGTTTGGATAACATCAGCGTAGACGACCTTCTGCTGGCCGCTCCGAGTTTGTATTCTTTTCTGATACTGTGCCTGCTTACCTTCTACAAAATTTTGGTACTGTAGCCTGGCTCTTTCAAGATAATTTTCCGGTTGTAACCTGGAGAAAGAATGACCCATAAGTTCTTCTTTGGTATATTCATAAATTGTACAGAAGGTGTCATTTACGTCAACGATATAGTTTCTTTGGTCAACAACGCAAATTCCCAGGTGTGATACCTGTAAGATGGAATTTAGCAACCTATCGGCGTCAAGCATAAAGGGGTAAGCGTGTAATGTGTTAGACAATAATTCTGGAAAAAATATGATATCTAATTTAAGGATTAAACAACCATAAAAAACATTGACTCTTTCAGAATATTTTTCAAAAAAATGAGGTTCAAGCATTTAGTTATTGATTATCAACCACTTGGATACATTACCTTCAAGTAAACTGCCATCTGATTTTTTTGATTTTTTATAAATGTATCACCGGAGCTGTTACTGGTAAAAACCCTTGCTAATTTACCGGTACAAATAAAAATTTACGCTGCTTTTCTTCTGAGAAAATGCATTCCTAGTGACACCTGAGACTAACAATGGAGTCATAAATATTTACTTTTGTTCAACTTTTTACAGATACGCCAATGACCATGGCTGGCGCGTTGATCAGGCAGAATTGGAAATTCGGCTCGGCAGAACCGGTTTTGAGAACTACCGGCGCTTCTCAGACCATTCATACACTTCCATGCTGGTCAACTCAGGACCGCCACCCCGGTTGCCACTGCCAGCAGCGATATAAATTTTGCCATCGTAGACAATCGCCTGGGTACCGTGGCGTCCCTGGTTCAGAGAAGGTAGTGCCGTCCATTCTCCGCTTTCTACATCCAGAGCTTCTACCTGATGATGGGCCGCTTCCATAGCGCCGCTTTCACCCCCGATGACAAGCAGTTTTCCGTCGTAGACGACAGAAGTAATACCCGCCCGCTCGGTAGGGATATCGTTCTCTAAAGTTGTCCAGGTGCCACTCTCCATATCATAGATATCCACTTCGGGGCGGGTAAGTTCCAGGGTCTGCCCTGTGGCTGCTGAGGTAGTCCGCCCACCGGCCACCACAATTTTACCATCTACCACCGCTGCCTGTACATGATCACGCTGGTGAGGAGCGTCCGGTAATTGTGTCCAGGTATTGGTGGCCGGATCATACACGTCTAGCCAGTTGACGTAGCCGTCGGTATGGCCATTTTGTATTCCAGCGACCAGGTAAAATTTTCCGTCGTGGACGAAGGCTCCGGCTGCTCCCCGACGACGGTCTTCCAGTATCTCTGGGCCCTGGCTCCACGCATCAGCAGCCGGATCATAGATATAAATGTCGGGAATGGGCTGCTCGTCGGGATAGCTGCCGGTCATAGCCCCCCATCACATAATCTTTGCCTTCATGCGAAACTGCCTGAAAGTGATGCATCTCCAGGGGAGGCGTCTGCCCCTCACTCCAGGTGTTGGTAGCCGGATCGTAAATATCTACCGGCCGCTCTCCTCTTCCACCGATCAGGTAAAACTTACCATCTGCTTGTACAAAGGCATTTTCATGGCGGGCAGTAGGTTCGTTTTGTGTGTCTACTAGCTGCCAAGCTTTGTCTTCTACAGGGGCTTTAGCATTGGTTTCAGAAATTTGCTCCTGCTGCTGCGTTGTCGGTTGATAGGCGAGCAGAAAGGCCAACAGGCTGAAATACAGGTACTTCATAGGTTATGATATTTTTGATGATTGATCAATACTTAGAACGCTTATGCCTTCTGTGTTTTGCGCCATCCGTCCAGGGCAAAAAGAAACTTATCAATCTTTCCCTGGGTCACATGATCCATCACCACAATCTTCCGCCAGCGCGCATTTTGCCCGTGTGAATCAGGTATCAGTAAAAACTGGTCTGCTAGCTTAGCGGGTATTTCCTCAGCCCTTATTGTGACAATATTCATATCCAGATGCCGGTAATAGTGTATGTTCCGTTCGTCAAGGTTTTCACAGATACGGTCGGTACGGTCTATCAACTTCTGGATTTTCGCTTTCCAGCCCGTAGCTCCATAAGTCATCAGAATCATCCATACCGCAATGGCATTGGCGCCAGAGCGGCTTCCCACCAGGGTGTAGTCTTTCCCTTTTACGTAGCGGGCTTCGTCGGTTAGTGCGTACTGGATCATCCCCCTACGTACCAAACAAATGCCCGTACCGTACGGCGACTGAACCAGCTTATGGGCATCCAGCGAAAAAGAGTTGATCTTGGGGTTTTTAAAGGTCATATTTTCATCAGAGGTGGTAAAGGGATAGATAAAGCCACCGTAAGCACCATCTACATGTACTTGGTATTCTACCCCGGTACCATCCATGACAGCGGTAGCCTGCGTAATGTCATCCACCGACCCAAACATGGTAGTAGACATATTCATGATGAGGATAAAGAAGCGAACCCCATCAATTTGGGCCTGCTTTACCGCCACTTCCATCGCCTCTGGCTTGATCTGCCGAGTATCATCATCTACCGGCAAAATGACCGACCGCAGGCTAAGGAGATTGGCTCCTTTGGGTATGGAGTAATGCGTGTCAACAGAATACACGATGGCAATCTCATCCAGCTTTGCCTGATGCTCACGCTGGTAGTAATTCCGTAAAACCCAGAGCGCCTCAATATTCGCTTCGGTACCGCCCGAGGCTACGTACCCGTCGTACGTACCGGGTTCAGCAGAAAAAATCTGCTGTGCACAGATGTCGATCAGTTCGCGCTCAATCGCCTGCGTGCCGGTAAATGCCGCTTCTGACTCCCCCAGGGTATGGCAGCCGATGTGATTGGGATTGGCGATCATCGTCTGCATGTAGGGAGCATCTTTCAAAAAAGGGGCATCATTATAAAAAACTTCAGGATCCAGGAAGGTACCGGGTAAACCCAGTAAATCTTCCCGGCGGAAGTCCAGGTTTTTGGCCAGTGCCTGCTGCACCTGCTCCTTGATTTGTTTGTGTGAAAGTTTATCCCAGTGCATACACCCTGCTATTTAAAGATGATTTGTGGAAATCTCGGAAAAATTAAGGCGGACAGCAAGTGACATCCTACAAAACTGCCGAAGATCCACAAAGCGGAATAGCGAAGTAGAAAAGCTAGGCTGTCAGCGAACTTGCACCAGGTGCAGTTCCCAGGAAGAGACGTCAAGCATATCCACAATCTGATGCTGCAGCTCACGCTTTTTCATTTCGGCCAACTGTATGGGAAGACCCTTGCGGTGCATGGGGCGCTCGTGCCCGATGTGCTGCAACAGGCTATAGTCATATAGCTTTCTTCGGCTGGCTAGCAGGTCGTAGAGGGAGGCAGAAAGCTGCCAGGGGGTTAGTGGATGCATCACTTCAGTGTAGCTCTTTTCCTCCACCACAATGCCCCTTCTCAAGGTATCACTTTCGTACTGACCGATCAGATGGTGCCGGTCCAATAACTGGTAGGTACCTGCCGGACAATGCCGTAACGCGAGTTTCACCTTAGGTCCGGCGACACGCTCATCATATTCAGACACCCCGGCACTAAGCCGGTATGGGAGCCGCGGCATAGGGGCTATCCAGGGCTGACCAAAACTATTGGCATCCGGCTGAGCCGAGGGATTGGCTTCCAACGCTATCAACGGTTTTTTCCCTACTCAATCCAGGGCCTCCAGTAGGGTCAATGCCATGAGTTGATGTCCGTAGGTATTGGGGTGAATGTAATCTTGATCGTAACAGAGTGACTGAAAACGGCGCATAGGCGTCTGCAGATCTACCACTGGTACGTTGCCGTTTAGACTCAGCAACCAGTCTGCGTATCTACGCATCACATCATCGTAGGCCAGATAAGGCCTGGCATAGCTGTAGTCTTTCCTGTCTGCATCAGCACGAGCGGCTTTCCAATCCTCTACCGGAGCCGCGTGGGGTGGTGGTGTCATCAGGATAAGCTCAGCCTTTTGTGCCTCTGCCGCTTTCATGAGCCGGAGAATCCCCTGCTGATATTCTTTAAAAATGTTCTGATCAAACGGATGATAGATACCACAGTTGATACCGTAGCACGCAAATATGATATCTGGCGAAGTATACGATAAGATGGAGGGGAGGCGATCGTGCAGGTAGGGCCGGGAAAAGGGATGAGCCTCCTCTGACAACCCAGAGATGGTTTCACTGGCTAAACCCAGGTTGATGAGTTCGGTACTGGCTGTCGGGTTAGCCGTCAGGAGGGTGCTTTCCAGAAAATTGATATAGTCACCAGCCTGGGTGATGCTATCGCCCAGAATGAGCATTTTCTTCCCCTCCCATTTAGCTGTCTGACCCACGGCTGCCTGGTTTAAGTATGGTAATCCGGCCATTGAAAGACTACCAAGTAATGAAGATTTCAGGAATCTACGTCTTTGCATAGTGCGACTGTTACAGGCAAAAAACTAAAGCTTTTCTACTTAATAAAAAACTGGTAATGCTACTTAATAAATGGTAGAACATATGAAGTAAGCTTAAGGACTCAGAATTGGGCTCAATTTAAAAGGTGGTTTCGCTGGTGTCATCACCTTTGTTGTTGTAATTGATGAGTGTATTATTTAGATTTAGTTTTTTTCTAAATTACTTATAAAAGATGGTTAAAATCTTGTTGGCAGATCCTCAGGACATCATCTTTCATGGCCTGCTTCACATTGTGGCTGATGATCCATCCTTCCAGATCACATCCCGAGTAAAAGAGCGGAGCGAACTATTTGCCCAGCTGGTGGCCGAAATTCCTGATATATTAATCATTGACGACAGTGCTATTCGGGAATTTTCAGTCAAAGACTGCCGTCACCTTGTCAACAGCTACTCCAAGCTCAAAATTTTTTTCCTAACCGAAGAGTACGACCGGTCTAAATCCCTGGAAATGATACAGACCGGAGCCCATGCTTATCTGACAAAAAACTGCAGCCGTATGGAAATACTCTACGCGCTACAGATGGTCCGTGACGGGCAGAAGTTTTTTTGCAGTACGGTACTGGATACCCTGACCCGCACCCAACAAGACCAATCTGAAGATACGGCCCAGCCACCCCAATTTAGCGTGAGGGAATTACAAATCATGGAATTCATTGCACAGGACTTATCTACCCAGGAAATTGCTGCCCGGCTGGCCCTAAGCCCCCATACCATCCATGCCCACCGGAAGAAAATCCTGAAAAAATTGGGTGCCAGTTCGCCCATTGGCCTGATCAAACGTGCCCTGCACTTGAACATCCTACAGCTCAGAGAAGGTAACATTGTCCTGAATAACGCCTTCACCGGTGAGGAGCATAATGCCTGAAAATCAACCCAGTAGCTTCTGATGGCTATGGCTACTACCCGGCAGTAGCATCAAAAAAATACCAGAAATAGTAATTGACAGGGATTGGGTCAGCAAGTACCTTTACAATTCTATTTATACTAAGTCTAAATAAATACTGAGCAGAGAATTGTACTTTAAATTAGTCAAATATTAAAATATGAGCCATCAGTACCAGCTTACCGATCACAATGCGTTTTCCTATACCGCGATTTGCGCTCACACCCAACAGCTCCAGTTAGGTTTTGGGAACATTGCCCTGCAGATGAAGCCGCATGAGTTTACCCGGCTACTCTCTCAGGTAGAAGATACTTTCAGGCATTTTAGCAGTAGCAATGCATGTCCGAGTTGCCGCAACATCATCATAGAGACTTCTGTAAAAAATATGGCTTTCAATTTTAGCCTTTGCGAGCTGGAAATGCTATTGGAAGTCATGCAACGGACTGAGATGTTGCTGGAAGCTAAGTCGATTATCAGCCAATCACAATAACCACTGAATGCCAACCACATAGACTTATGAGATTACTACTACTTAAATATGTGCTTCTTTTAGCGAGCTTTTTACTGCTGTGGAATGACGTTGGGGCCCAGCGCATTGAGGGGATTATCAAAGATGCCAATGGAGAAGCCCTGCCCGGAGCCACCCTGATGCTTAAAGAGAACAGTCAGGGTACCGCTACCGACCCCGACGGCCGATTTCAACTTCAAGACATTCCTCCCGGTTCTTATACCCTCTTCATCTCCCACGTTGGATTTGAACCGCAGCAGAGGAATGTTAAAATCAGTGACCAGCAACGTCTTTCGCTAACCGTAAGTTTGCAGGAAAAAGCCGAAGCTTTAAACGACGTGGTGGTCACCGCTACGCGGACCGCCCGGCCAGTAGATGAAGTGCCGATACCAGTACATTTAATAGACAACGACCAAATTGAACGTATGGGCTCCCTCCGGCTGGATGAAGTGCTGCAGGAGCAGACCGGGCTACAAATGATCTCTGACCACGGCTCCGGCTTACAAATGCAGGGGCTCTCTTCTGACTATATCCTGATCCTAATAGACGGTGAGCCGGTGATCGGTCGTACGGCAGGCACTGTAGACCTCTCGCGCCTGACTGTCAACAATATAGAACGTATTGAAGTCATCCGGGGGCCTTCTTCCTCGCTGTATGGCAGCGAAGCTATGGCAGGCGTAGTTAACATCATCACCAAGGGCAATGACATTGGGTGGCAGGGAAACTTGGGCACACAATACCGCTCTTTCAACACGCTGGATGCGCAAGCTGAAGCCGGTTTCCGTAACGACAAGCTCTCCGTGAGAATGTTTGCCAACCGACTGGCCTCCGATGGTTACGACCTGGCGTCCGAATCAGTTTCGCAAACCGTGGCCCCTTACGAAGCTTTTACCCTGGGTCCTAAGCTATCGTACGAGATGACCAACCAGCTCAAACTTACGGTCAGCGGCCGCTTTTACCAGGAAAGCAGCCAAGACCAGTTGGACCTTACGCTGGATGGTGACGTTACTAGGATGAACGGCTTTAACCAGCGCTCCGACTGGAATGTATTGCCCATCTTGGAATTCCGCCCCAATGATCGCCATAAGCTACAAATCCGCCAGTACTTCAGCGGCTACGAAACGCTCAGCGAAATCAACTACAGCGAAGGAGGTGAATTGTACGATCGCAGTACCTTTAACCAGACCTTTCAGCGTTCAGAGGCACAGTATGACTGGTACAAAAGCGATGCGCATACCATCACCGCCGGTGTCGGGTATTTAGGTGAAAAAGTAGAAGCGACCCGCTACGATGATGTCAATCGTTTTACTTCTACTTACGGTTTCATCCAGTACCAGTGGCAGCCTTCAGATCAGTGGAATGTAGTCGCTGGCGGCCGTTTTGATGTCCATAGTGCTTATGCTGATCGGCTCAGCCCCAAGCTGGCCATTGGTTACCAGGCCAACAAGTGGTTGAACGTAAGGGCCTCTTTCGGTGGCGGTTACAAAGCACCCGACTTCCGTCAGTTGCTGCTGGCCTTTACCAACCCGGTGGTTGGTTACAGCGTATTTGGCTCCAGTGTAGTGCAGGAAAAGTTTCTCGAGCTGGAGCAGCAGGGGCAGATTGATCGGGTATTCATTGATCCTACTACCGTAGAAGAAATCAGTGCCGAAAGCTCCCTGGCTTATAACCTGGGCGTTGACATTAAACCTAAAGAATCTATCCACTGGCAGGTCAACCTGTTCTACAACGACATACAGGACCTGATAGAAACTGCTCCCATTGCCCGTAAAACCAACGGTCAAAACATTTTCAGCTACTTCAATTTTGCTGAGGTCATTACGCAGGGCGCTGAAACACAGCTGGATTACGATCCTTTTCCGGCCTGGTCGTTCAGCCTGGGATACCAGTACCTGGACACCCGCGACCAGCAGGCCTACAAGCAAATACAAAACGGGGAAATTTTTGGCCGGGACGAAAATAATCGTACCGTAGCGGTTACTACCGAAAATTATGGCGGACTGTTTAATCGTTCGCGCCACTCCGGAAACGCTAAGGTATTCTATACTAACACCCGCCACCAGTTTGATGTAAACCTGCGAGCCCTTTACCGCGGCCGCTGGGGCATAGGTGACTTCAACGGAAATACCGTCCTGGATGCCGACAACGAGTATGCCGACGGCTACTGGATTTTCAATATATCTGCCCGTAAGCATCTTGGTGACTGGCTCTCGCTGGAAACCGGTATCAATAACCTCTTCGGGCAAACGACTGTCAATGAACCTGCTTTGGCCGGAAGGCTCTTTTTTGCCGGACTGCAATTCAATTTTACCAATAACTAATCCCAAATTTTATTTACGATGAAATACTTGAATACACTCACTTACCTTACTCTGATCGCTACTTTGGTACTTTTCACCAGTTGCGAAGAAGACGCAGAAGGCCCTGACGATGTACAGGCCGATTTGGAAGTACAGATGGCCGAGGATATACCGGCTGACCCGGATGTGACGCGTGGTCCAGATGGGTCAACACCTCCTCCTAGCTTTACCTTCTTCAGCCTGACCGACGGTGAAATCGTAGACAAAGCCGACTCTGCATCCACCCTTTGGGATATCGCCCTGGCCGGAACGACCATCCTAGTCAACGGAGGCACCTCAGGGCCTGGACAGGGAGCCGCCCAGATCGTCAGTGGTACCTTTGATGAACTGGCAGAAGCACCTGAGTCTGGGTACCAGACCGATAGCGAAACGGGCTTCGCCATTCCTGCCGGATCGGGTAATGGCTGGTATAACTATACGGGTGGAGGTAATCCTCCTAACGCTGTCATCCCTATTCCCGGAAGTGTTATTGTTCTAAAGACAGCTGAGGGTAACTACGCCAAAATGGAGATACTAAGCTACTACGAAGGTAATCCCGATACCTCTACAGAGGAATTTATCAATTTTAATACCCGGCCTGAGGGTAGGCACTACACTTTTCAGTATGTCGTGCAGCCTAACGGTAGTCGAGATTTTTAAATGTTTATCGGCTGCGGCTTAGTGCATTTTTTCGCAGCCCTGAAGCCCCCGGAGCCGGAACAGGTATAGGTAGCCTCCGGTTTCCAGGGGTTTCATTATTATAAGGATCATGGCTTACTTGTTTATAATAAATGTAGTCAAAATTTTACTGCCTGTCACAGGGTAGTTTTTTCATTTACATAAAAATCTCATAATCATGAAAAAGATCATTATCATATGCTTCATTTTATCGGTGCAGGTGGCGATAGCACAAGACCGTATTGTGACGGCCGGTAGTTCTTCTTCCGAGATAGTATGTGCGCTGGGTTATTGCGATAATATTATCTCTACGGATCGTACCAGTGTGTACCCCACTCAGCTGCAGGCATTGCCGTCCATCGGCTATCGTAACAGCATCGGCGCCGAGGGCATCATCGCGCAAAGGCCTGACCTGGTCATTCTGGAAGAAGAATACGTGAAAGAGGCGCTGATAGAGCAACTTGAATCCACCGGCATCAAAACGCTGGTCGTGGCGCAGGAACGTTCCTGGGAGAGCACACAGGAACGCATAACAGCGATCGCCGAAGCTCTTAATAATGAGGAAGCGGGTGAAAACCTGATCGCCAGGGTTGAATCAGAACTGGCTGAGGTACAAAAACTGGTAGCCTCTACTGATGCCCGCCCGAAGGTGCTTGCCGTTTACGCCCGGGGCGCTGGTAACCTTCAGGTAGGTGGCTCCAATTCGGCATTCTCCCTGTTAGAACTGGCAGGTGCGCAGAACGCTGTTCCACAGATCAATGGTTTCAAACCCTTAAACACGGAG
This sequence comes from uncultured Porifericola sp., assembly GCA_964653665.1. Lineage (GTDB taxonomy): Bacteria > Bacteroidota > Bacteroidia > Cytophagales > Cyclobacteriaceae > Catalinimonas. The sequence continues at coordinate 10,617 of CAZZGE010000106.1, forward strand.
TCACTTATCAAAGCCAATCCCGATTACATTCTCTTTTTCTCCTCCGGCCTGGAAAGTATCGGAGGTGTTGAAGGCGCCCTGGAAATCACTGGCGTAGCACAAACTACCGCCGGCAAAAAGCGGCAGATCATCGCGATGGATGGTGTGAAGCTTACCAGTTGGGGGCCCAGAGTTGCTGAAGCGGCCCGAGAACTGTTTTTCCTCACTCACCCTGAAGCCCATGCCTTACAGTCTGACAATTAAGAAAAATAACCGACATGCCCTTACGCTTAGCTTGCTGGGCACCTTTCTATTCGGGTTAATGATAGCCTCGCTAGCTACGGGGGCTGTGTCTGTTTCTACTGTTGACATGCTCATGGTTCTCAACCGGAAGCTGGGATGGGGAGTTGCTGGAGATGCAGCGGATATCACTACACAGGTGGTACTGCTGGATATTCGCCTGCCCCGCCTGCTGTTCACCGTACTGATCGGGGCTTCTTTGGGCCTGAGTGGTGCTGCTTTGCAGGGGCTATTTCGTAATCCGCTGGTAGAGCCAGGCATCATCGGCATTTCCAGCGGCTCAGCGTTGGGTGCCATCGTGGTGATCATATTTATCAGCAGCCTTTCCCCCGCCATGGCCGAGCAGTTTCAGTCGTACCTCCTACCCTTCTTTGCTTTTTTAGGGGGCCTCATGGCCACTATTGTAACACTGAAAATGAGTCAGGCGGAGGGTAAAACCCACATCACCTACCTGATCCTGGCGGGTGTGGCCATCGGCGCGCTGTCCGGAGCGGCGATTGGCCTGGCCATTTTCTACGCGGATGATGCACAGCTGCGTTCCTACACTTTTTGGACGCTGGGCGACCTGAGTGTAGCCAGTTGGGAAAAACTCGGTATCATAGCCCCTCTCATCGGATTAGCCGTCGTAGGCTTACTGGCGGTAGCGCGTCCGCTCAATGCCATTGCCCTGGGAGAAGCTGAGGCCTATCATTCCGGCGTAGCAGTAGAAAAGGTTAAAATGACTATTGTCCTACTGAGTGCGCTAGCGGTGGGAACTTCGGTAGCTTTTGCCGGTATCATTGGCTTTATCGGTTTGATCGTACCTCACATAGTACGTATCAGCTTTTCGTCTGACCAGCGGCTGGTCTTACCAGCTTCTGCTCTGGGGGGTGCCTGTCTGCTGCTGCTGGCGGATATGCTGGCCCGCACCCTTGTCGCACCGGCCGAACTACCCATCGGTGTGATCACGGCTGCCATCGGAGCGCCGTTTTTCATTTACTTACTGAGATCCACCCAAAAAAGACGCCTAATCTGATGCTACAAGCCATAGACATATCCAAAACGATCAAGGACAAAAGGATCCTCAAGCCCTGTTCACTGAACATTGCTCCCGGTGAGCTTACGGCCGTCGTAGGACCTAACGGCGCCGGGAAGAGTACACTGCTTCGCATTTTGTCTGGAGAAGATAAGGCATCGTCGGGAGAGGTTCTTCTAAACAACCGGCCTCAACACAGCTACAACAGCAAGTCACTCTCGCGCCTGAGAGCAGTATTGCCCCAGAGTACGAGTATTAACTTTCCTTTCACCGTGGAGCAGGTAGTAGAGATTGGTCGCTACGCACATACTACCAGTGAGATGCAAAACCAGCAGATCATCGCCGATATTCTGCAACGGACGGGGCTAACGCACTTCCGTGAACGGCCTTACCAGACCCTCTCGGGTGGGGAACAACAAAGGGTACAGATGGCACGCGTACTAGCCCAACTGTGGCACGGCGGCTACCACGCCCAAGAAGCTCGCCCCCGTTACCTGCTGCTGGATGAGCCAACCTCCAGCCTGGATCTGGCCCAACAGCAAAAACTGCTCAGCCTGGCCCGAGACAGCTGCCAGGAAGAAGTAGGTGTACTGGCCATTTTGCACGATCTCAACCTGGCCATGCAGTACGCCGACCGCATCCTATTTCTCAAAAAAGGGCAGACGGTAGCATACGGTCCGGTAGCGGAAGCCGTGACGCAAACGGTTATTGAAGATACCTTTTCACATCCGGTACGCCTATTCCAGGACCAAGGTCAGTGGGTAGTGGTACCACAAGCATACTCGAACGTACATTTCGTCAATTTAAAAGAACAAAACCATGAGTAACATGACAGAAACTACAACCTTATCCGCCAAAAATATCCACCAGGACTGGCAAAAACTGCTGGAAACGCAGCCTAACCTCAGAATCAGGGATGCCGCCAGAAAACTCGGCCTGAGTGAAGCCCATCTGCTGGCCACTACGGTTGGTAAAGACTGCGTACGCCTAAAAGGGGAATGGCCCGAATTCCTGAAGCGCCTGCCTGAACTGGGCTACGTGATGTCTCTGACCCGTAACGACGGTTGTATCCTGGAGCATAAAGGCGTATTTGAGAAAGTTAATACCTTTGGCCGGGGCGATCACTGGATGGCAACGGTGATTGGTCCTATTGAAACCCGGGTGTTTTTTAAAGCCTGGCACGTGGCTTTTGCCGTTCACCAGGAAAAGAACGGCCGTGAGCTCACCAGCCTGCAGGTGTTTGACAAAGCCGGGGAAGCAATTACCAAAATTTACCTACAAAAAGAAAGTAACCGGGATGCTTACCAAGCATTGGTCAACGACTTCAAAAGTGAGGATCAGTTACCGGAGCAGCCACTTTCCGGACTGGAAGAAAAGTCCTACAACGACGATGTGGATCAGGATTCCTTTCTGTCCGACTGGGACAATCTGAAAGATACCCACGACTTCTTCCCCATGCTGCGGAAGTACAAAGTACACCGCTACCACGCGCTGGAACTCGCCGTAGAGAAGTACACTTACCAGGTAAATCCGGAATCTCTGGAAGACATGCTCAAGCAAGCCTCCAAGACCAAGCTACCCATCATGATTTTTGCCGGTAATCATGGTAACCTGCAGATTCATCAGGATAAAGTTCGTACCATCCGAATGCTGGATCGTGGTCATAACGGTTCTGACCGCTGGCTGAATGTACTGGATCCCGAGTTCAACATGCACCTGAAAATGAACCTGGTAGATACTGCCTGGGTGGTGAAGAAGCCTACCGAAGACGGCATCGTGACGGCAGTAGAGCTTTTTGATGCAGAAAAGAATCTGGTTGCCCAGTTTTTTGGCCTGAGAAAGCCAGGCATTCCCCAGCTAGGTGAGTGGGCCGAACTGGTGGCAAGCCTGCCAAAAATATAATTGTTTCTCCATGTCAGACTACCATGATCCGGAGGGAGATGACTCCCGATGTCATGGTAGTTTTTTTGGTATAATTAATCGCTTAGCGTGCTGTTACAAGAGTAGTTTACAGACAATAGTACCACCGTATGTGGTGAATTGATGCTTACCATACCACCATTTACCTGAGCCGACTGACCTGAGTATGCAGTAAGCGATACACCATCAGTAAAAATTTCACCTACGGCCACTTTTTTCTCTCCCACCGGGGCATCCAGCGTGATGACGACCCGGTCCTCTAAACCCTGCTGCCGGTAAGTCCGGACAAAAGTGTACGGGCTTTGTGCAATCAACTGATGGCGGCCGGCTCCTACTGCTACATGCTAGTTTCTAAACTGACCGAGTTTATGCCAGTGCGCCAGCACCTGCTGCACGCTGTCGGTTTGTTGTATGGCTTCCCAGTTCATGAAAGAGCGCAGCGTGGCATCTCCTTCAGTGCCAGGAGTCATTAAAGAACGATCCGACTCATCGCCGTAGTCAAATAATTGACTGTTGTATTGCCGTAGTCATAGGGCTGGCCGGTACCGGCGCTGTAATTATAGACTTCTCCCACTATCCAAAAGGGGCTGTCGTCCAGTTCTTTAGCAGGATTCGCTTGTTTCCATGCAAGCAATGCTGCCAGTGCTTCTTTTTTCAGCTCAGCCCAGATTTAGGCTTCAGTATGTTTAGCGGTGTCCACCCGGAAGCCATCTACGCCCAGTTCCCATACGTAGTCGGTTAGCCACTTGATGAGGTAGTACCTTGGCGCACGCGGATAGCCGGTACGATCAAAGAAAGCCGCCAACTCTTCCATTTCCTGCGCTAGTCGGCCCTCGGCTTCCCATTTTGCCAGCAACTGCGGCGGCAAATCTACCTCCAATTCTTTTTCAGTACGGATGTCTGGTAGATTCTCTACCAGTGTGCATTCAACAGTGGTTTTAGAGTCTTCATAGGTGCAGCTGGGATCCACGCGAACCCAGCGATCGGGCCACTGCGCATCCTGCTTGGTAACCGGGTCTGTGTGGTTAGCGACCACATCCAGCAAAATGCGAAGGCCATGTTGATGCGCTGTCTCTATCAGCGTAGCCAGTTCGTCCATGGTACCAAAGTTAGGGTCCAGTGTCGTCCAATCTTTGGCCCAGTAGCTATGGTAGCCGTAGGTGAGGCCAGTTCCTTCTTCCGTAGCGCCGTGAATCTGCTCTACCACCGGGGCAAGCCATATAGCATTGACTCCCAGTACTTGAAAGTAGCCTTCTTTAATCTTTTGCGTAATCCTAGCAATATCACCACCTTCAAAGTACCGTAGCCGGGCAGTGGCACGGTCTCTTCCGAAATTGACATCATTTTCGGGCAAGCCGTTGAAAAAACGGTCAGTGAGCAGGAAATAAATGGTTGCGTTTCTCCAGTCAAAAGGCCTGGCTTCCCCCTGTGGTTCAGGTGTTACGGGATTTTCGTTCTGCTGAGGACTACTGCAGAGGCTCAACAGTAGCAGAACTGACACATACAGAAAGGGGTTCACTTTTTTTATGAAG
>CAZZGE010000107.1:0-15350 GCA_964653665.1 uncultured Porifericola sp.
CCCTGGAGGATCTGAACAAGGCCGTTAAATTAAGGGTGTATAATGCGGAAGTCTTTCTATACCGCGGCCTATGCCTTGCAGAGCAAGATGATCATTCCGCCGCTATACGTGATTTGTCCAAAGCACTGCAGGAAGGAAGTAAGGATGCGCGCGCTTACCAGGCGAGAGCCCAGGCTTACTATCAGCGGGAAGCGTATGATGATGCCCAAAAAGACCTACAGCAACTGATAGCAATTGGACAGGCAGACGAAAAAACGTATAACTTCAGCGGTGAATTGCTGGTTTTGCTAGACAGATTAAAGGAAGCCAGCCAAGCTTTTGGCCAGGCCATCAATCAAAAAGAGAGTTACCAAAAGGCATGGCTTAACCGGGCAGAAGTGAACTACCGTCTTCAGCAGTGGACTAGCGTAATAGCCGATCTCAACAAAGCAGCCGCCCTCGGGGCATTACCCTCCGATTACTACCTCTACCGGGGAGCGGCATTATATGCTACCAAAAGTTATGGCGAAGCCGTGACTGCCCTGGATCAGGCGTACGATGCCGGTCTCCATACCTACAAGGTATTCCAGTTACGGGCGTATGCTCGCTATGGCCTGCAAATGTACGATATGGCTATCAAAGACCTTTTGAAAATTGAAGCAGACCCGTCTTCATCCCTGCAGGATGTTAAGTATTTCAGTACACTTGGGCTGTCATACGTCGGTGTAGAGAATTACGAAAGAGCCATTCCCGCTCTGGAAGCAGCATTGGAAAAAGGAGAGACAAAAGATGAAGTATTTCTGGCGCTGGGAAAAGCCTACTTTCATAGCGCATCCTACCAGGATGCGATCAATACCCTCCAAAAAGCGCCTAGTAGCCCCGAAATAGCAGCGATGACCGGCCTGGCATATTATCGTCTGGAAGAATATGACCAGGCTTTATCCTTCATCAATAAAGCGATAGAGGCCAATATCACGGAAGCTGACCTCCTCTATGCTCGGGGGGATATCCTATATCGTAACGAGGGTTACAGTGCAGCGCTGAAAGATTTTAAAGCGTGTTTATCGCAGGGGAAAAATGATGCAGATACATACGCCGGCCTGGGAAAAGCACATTTCTTCCTTCAGCGATACGAAGAGGCCGTATCAAATTTATCCCAGGCCCAGACCAAAGGCTACTCAGACGTATCATTGTTCTACTGCCGGGGAAATGCCAGAGCTACCCTGAAGCAGTTTGGTGAAGCACTGCCTGATCTCCAAAAAGCAGCCGGGTCAGCATTGGCTGATGCACAAACCTATACTCACCTGGGGCAGGCGGAGTATCATGTAAAAAACTACAAAAATGCGGTGAAAGCATTAACCCAAGCCATTGATGCCGGCGAAGTAACCCCGGAGATCTATCTGATGCGTGCCAATGCAAAGCAAAAGCTGGGAGATGTATCCGCACTGGACGACCTGAACCAGGCCATTGCCAACGGAACTCAGGATACGCTTGCTTATACGCTGAGGGCGGCGTTTCGGCTGGAGCAAAAGGAGTATCAGGGTGCACTAGAAGACCTGGAAAAAGCAATTCTTTACGGTGCTCTGGGAGCAAATCTGTATGTACAGCGGGGCCGTGCCTACCTGGCCGAAAATCAGGCTGAAAAAGCGCTGGCGGATTTTGACAAAGCTTTATCCAAAAAACAACAATATGCCGAAGCCTACCTGGAAAAAGGAATAGCCCTCTACCTGCTCAAGGAGCAAACCGATGCAGTCAGTAACTTACGTAAAGCCCGTGAGATGGGCATCTCGGATCTGAAGCTGTATCAGCACCTGGGTTACGCTAACTTTGAAATCGCTGAATATGATCAGGCCCGGGAAGATCTCACGGAAGCAATCAGAATGGGACTTAACGATATACTGGCTTATTTATACAGAGGTGAGATTTACTATTACGCACAGGAATACGAGGAATCTTTGAAGGATCTGGAAAAAGCACTGAGTATGGGTGCCAATGAAGTTAAAGCGTTTGAGCTAAGTGGCTATGCACATGCGGCCCTGGGACACCATGAGGAAGTCATCAGCAACCTGAGCAGAGCACTGGAAAAAGGAGCTAATAAAGCCAAGGTTTACAGCGATCGGGGTAATGCCTACTTTGCACTTGACAACCATGTGGCGGCAGTCAAAGATCTGGAGACAGCCCTCAGCCAGGGCTCCACCGATGTGCTGAGTTTGTACAACCTGGGAAACGCACGTTTTCTTACGGATGACTTTACGGGGGCCGTAGAGGCTTACGATCAGGCCTTGGCAAAGGGGGCCGATGAGGACGCTGAAAAGGCTCCGATTATCTACAATAACCGTGGGAAAGCCAAAGCCTTACAGCAGGACTATCAGGCAGCGATCGCAGATTACGGCCAATCCATCGGCCTCAAACCTGATTACCAGAAGCCATATCTGAACCGGGGAGAAGCTTACTTTGAGGTTGAAAACTATGAAGCTACGCTGGCTGATCTACGGGAAGCACGTAACCTGGATAATCAGGAGGAGAAAATCCATCGGCTCATGGGCGTCAGCCTGTTTGAAACAGCCTCGTACGAAGCAGCACTGGAAGAACTCAATGCTGCCATCAAAGCAGATCAGGGAGATGCTCGCACCTACTTCAGCCGAGGCGCTACCTACTACTTCCTGGCTCAGCAAGCTGCCGACGATAAAAAGGTCAACATGTACGAGCAGGCCATCGCCGACCTGAACCAGGCCGAGGAAGGGGGCTTTACCCATCAGCATTTACTTACCTATCGCGGTAACGCCCGCTTTGCCATCAGTCAGTACGCCGGGGCACTTTCTGATCTGAACCGTGCCGTTGAAATGGGAGCTGATGAAGCTGAAGTATTCTACCGCCGTGGCTTTGCGAACTATGAAAGTAAAAATTATGAGGTAGCCCTGAACGACATGAATCAAGCAATTGCCAAAGATGCGGACCTGGCCGAGGCGTATTACGTAAGAGGCAACGCTCGCTTCAGAATGAAGGACTACTCGGCAGCCGTATCCGATTACGATCAGGCCATCAACAAGGGTGTGAAGAATCCTGTCATTTTCAATAACCGAGGAAAAGCTAAATTTCTGCTCAATAAATACGAAGCCTCCATTCCCGATTTTGATCAGGCCATTCTTCTGGATTCAGCCTACACCCGTGCTTACGAAAACCGGGGAATCGCCCACTTCCAGCTTGAGAATTACGAAGCTGCCCAACAAGACCTGCGACGTGTTGAAAAAGAGGAAGAATCTCCTTCCAACACTTTACTCTACTACCTGGCAGAAGCTCACTATGAGTTAGAAAACTATCCGATAGCCATTGGCTACTACGATCTGGTAATAGAGGAAGGTATTAAGGAAAAAAACGCTTACTTCCGTCGTGGAATGGCCCACTTTGAAAGAGAAAATTACGAGCGAGCAGCAGTGGATTTTTCTAATGCTATCAGTCTGGATAAGGAAGATGCTACACTGTATGTCAAAAGAGCCACTGCATACACGTATCTTTATTATCTGGAAGACGCCATTGCAGACTTTAACCGGGCACTGAAGCTTAATCCAGAAAACACCAATTTATACTACAACCGGGCATACTTGAAGGAGGAACTGGAAGATTACAAAGGTGCTGTCAAGGATTACGATGAAGTGCTCTCCCGTACTCCTGATGACGCAGCCGCTTACTACGATCGGGCCAATATTAAAATACTATTAGAAGATATTGAGGGTGCAGTGAAAGACTTCAGCAAAGCCGTTGAGCATGATGACCAGAGGGCGGAGTATTATCGGGGCAGGGCATCGGCCTATTTTCAGCTAAGCGACTCTCAGGCCTGTGATGACTGGGAGCAGGCCAAAAAACTGGGGGATGACCGTGCGGATTTCTTTCTGAAAAAATACTGCCAGTAAACCCAAAGTTTCATGCATGAGCTGCAGTAAAATTTAGTAGTTTCATTACAATAAGCTACTTTCATATAAGTTTAACCAGCGGCTCATTTTCACTGTATTCATGACCTACTTATCAAACTATGATTATATCATTGCCGGAGGCGGTGCCTCAGGCTTATCTTTGCTCTATCATTTATTAAAGAGCCCTTTACGCCATAAGAATATACTGGTAGTAGATAAGGTAGCAAAAAATGTCAACGATCGTACTTGGTGCTTTTGGGATGTGGATCAGAATCCTTTTGATAAAATTGTTTTTCACCAGTGGGATGAGGTCATGTTCTATAGTCAGACCCTCTCTAAAAAACTTGATCTCCAGCCTTATCGCTACAAAATGATCCGCGGTATTGATTTTTACCACCATATACATCAGTTGGCTAAGGGCTTTTCCAACGTCCACTTTTTACAGGCGGAAATAGAAAAAATAGAGGAAGATAATGAGCAGGTAAGTGTGAGAGCAGGAGGCAAGGTTTTTCAATCATCCTGGATTTTTAACAGTCTGCGTGACCCGGAAGAACGTAAAAAGGCAGCGGGGCATAACTACCTGATGCAGCATTTCAAAGGATGGGTCATTCGTACGCCCAAAGCATTCTTTGACACTGAGCAGGCTACCCTGATGGATTTTCGGGTCCATCAACACGGAGACTGCCGTTTTATGTACGTGCTTCCTACTGACCATAAAACGGCACTGGTAGAGTACACGTTGTTTTCGGAAGCTCTGCTGGCAGATGCCGAGTACGATCAGGCACTGATTGATTACCTGCGAAATTTCCTCAAGCTTGATGACTACACCATTGAGCACGAAGAGTTCGGGATCATTCCCATGACGGATATGCGCTACCCTTCGGCCGAGGGGGCCCGTATTGTCAACATTGGTACTACAGGCGGTCAGACTAAACCCTCTACCGGGTATACTTTCATGCGCATTCAGGAAGACAGCCGCCATATGGTCGCGAAGCTCCTATACGGTGAGTCCCCACACCGTGAAGACAATGCCTGGCAGCAGCGCTTTATGCTATACGATAGCACATTGCTCAATGTGATGACCCAAGGAAACTTACCCGCCTGGTGTATTTTTACCCACCTTTTCAAAAATAATCCTCCACAGCGAGTATTTAAGTTTCTCGACGAACATACTAGCTTCTGGGAGGAAATTATGGTGGCCAACTCTGTTCCCATGCTGCCCTTTCTTAAAGGCTTTGCCCGTGCCCTCAGACAGTAATCAGTTTTTGGTTTATCAACTTTAGAAGTACATTCATTGGCTAACATTATATGCTGACAGCTCAGGACTAAATTGTCATTTTTATGTGCGGTATCACAGGAATATATGCTTTCAATGAGATAGGACGTTTTCATATGATCAAGCTACAGGCTGCCACCGATGAGCTGATCCGGCGGGGGCCTGATTTTGAGAGCAGCACAACCGTGCATCGGGTGGGACTGGGACATCGGCGCCTTTCCATTATTGACACCAGCTCAGACGGTAACCAGCCCATGCAGGATAGCAGCGGGCGCTACACCATCGTCTATAATGGTGAAATTTACAACTACCGGGCATTGCGGCAGGAGTTGGAGCAAAAGGGAGTAACTTTCCAGTCGGCTACTGATACGGAGGTGCTATTACAATTATATATTCACGAAGGAAAAGATTGCCTTCAAAAACTCAACGGCTTTTTTGCCTTCGCCATTTACGATGAGCAAGCCGACCATCTTTTTATTGCCCGTGATCGGATGGGTATCAAGCCACTGCTGTTTGCTGCTGACGAAGATAAAGTGATATTCGCTTCCGAAATGAAGTCTTTACTAGCCTACGGAAGTGAGAGAACCCTGGATACCAACTCACTCTACCAGTACTTTCAGTTTAACTACATGCCCGCCCCAAACACCATTCTTAAAGGTGTACAAAAACTACTTCCCGGTCATTTCATAGAAATCTGCAAAGCCAGCGACCCCCGGGTACGTCTAGAAAGGTATTACGAGATTCCTTTTGACGAGACTAAGCTCAATCCGAGTGGTCAAAATTACGAACAGCAGCAGCAAACGCTGATGACACTGATGGATACTTCGGTCAGGCGTCGTTTGGTAGCTGATGTACCGCTGGGAGCGTTTTTAAGTGGTGGTATTGATTCCTCAGTAATTACCGCCCTCGCCAGTCGGCACGTAGATCGGCTCAATACTTTCTCTGTCGGGTACCGGGATGAACCCTTTTTTGACGAGACAAACTATGCGAAACTGGTAGCAGATAAGTATAAGACCGACCACACCGTTTTCTCGCTCAGCAACTACGATCTTTACAGTCACCTCTTTGACATTCTTGACCACATTGATGAACCTTTTGCTGATTCGTCGGCGATTCCGGTGTATATCCTGAGCAAAGAGACTAAGAAGCGGGTTACGGTAGCCCTTTCCGGTGATGGTGCTGATGAGGTATTTTCGGGCTACAACAAGCACCATGCAGCCTGGCGGGCGTTGCATCCCGGTCTGGCTGAAAGCGCAGTAAGTCACTTGTCGGGCCTGTGGGAAAAGTTGCCAAAATCCCGCAGCAATGCACTCACCAACAAATTCAGACAGTTTCGTCGCTTTGCCGAAGGTGTGCAGTTAAGCCCACGGGAGCGCTACCTAAAGTGGGCTACTTATATGGATAACACTGAAGCGGCTAGGCTACTTAGCAATAGCGTACTGGACCGAATTGACTTCCAGCAGCATGGCCACCGTATTGACGCCCTTCTGGCAAGCATTCATAACCGGGGCGAGACCATCAACCAGTGGCTTTATACCGACGTACAACTGGTGCTCCCCAACGATATGCTTACCAAAGTAGATCTGATGTCAATGGCACATGGCCTGGAGATACGTGTACCCTTCCTGGACCACGAGGTGGTAGAGTATGCTTTTAGCCTGCCGGAAGAATCTAAGATCAACCGAAAAATGAAAAAGCGTATCCTTCAGGATACGTTCCGTAAGCTGTTGCCTCCCGAACTTTACCAAAGGCCGAAGCATGGTTTTGAGGTGCCTCTCCTGGGCTGGTTTCGTTCTGAGCTCAGAGGTACCATTGAAGAGTTGCTGGACGACGCATTTATCAGGGAGCAGGACATCTTTGATCCGGAAGGGATAAGCAACATCAGACAACAGCTCTTTTCCAAAGACCCGGGAGACGTACATGCCACGGTCTGGGCGCTCATCGTATTTCAGCGTTGGTGGAAACAGTATATGTCGTAAACAGGAAAGACGCGCTCGGGGTCATCGGATGATTACAACAAAAAAGCCGGTTGTAAGGACGGCCAAATAATATTGATGTGTTAAAAAAAGGCTTCCTGAATGAACCAAACGCCATTTCAGGCTGTAAAGCAGCCCACTCAGGCATTAGGCCCGTATCTTTTCATCAAACTTCACCCGCTTAAAGGACATCGCTTTGATCAGCCAATTAGGCAGCGGCTTCTCCGGATGGCGGTTCTTCATATTAATGTTCCAGTTAAGTTTTTTGATGAGCGGCACTTTGTGGGTTTCTACAAACTCAATCAGCGTACCGTCAGAATCTTCAATGTATCCCCAGTGGCCGCTGGCATCACCCATATCAAAAGAAGGATTACTAAGTACCTGAAAAGGGAAGTTTTTCTCTTTGCATTCGTATACCAAATCGGACATGTTCCGGATGTCAAAACAGAGATGGATAAAGCCGATGTCTCCCCAGTAGCGATTTTCAAAAATCTTGCGGGGGGTACGATCCAGACACTGAATAAGCTCAATCTGGCTTTCGCCAAACAGTTTGCTAAAGCCCCCAGTCCTTTCATCCCGATGAGAAAGGAGCACGCGCCTGAATTGCCCTTTGCCAGCCGGTAAGTCAGCCAATTCTTCAAAGGTTCCGCTTTTGTCATAGATCACTTGGTTATAACCCAGTATATCGGCGTATAATTTGAGTGACAGATCAATGTCGGAAACTCCAATGCTGCATCCATACACCCCTCCTACGTCGGTGCCGTTCTCGGCATACCAGCTGTCGGATTCTTTGATCTTGAGAATATTGTCGTAAGGATCACGAATGTAAAAGCACTTCTTACCACAGGGATCGGTGTGTATATCGGATTGAATATTTACATGCTGGCTCTTCAGACGCTGATAGCTGCGATCAATATCCCGGGATTTGATTTTCGCAGTATTGATTCCCAAATCACCTATTTCCACCGGGTATTCAGGTTTTTGAGGAATCCGATCTTTGTACTGCCATAGTTCGTAACCGCTACCACCCTGCATATTGATTGCCAGAATCGCTTTTTTCTTATGGGGTGCTCCACCCATGTAGGGCGCCATGTGGGTGGCTTCGTTGTCATCCTCAAATACACTTACATCCGCACCCAAGCGGGTCGCGTACCACGCAAAGGCCTCAGTAGCATCCGTGACTCCTACTCCTACTTGTTGAATCCCGTAGATCAGCTTTTTATTCATGTTCAGATATATTTTTTTTAAGATGGTGCAAATAACAGTTCAGTGAAGGAGAAACAGCCGGTATCAGTTTTTCATGTTCAGTCACACGACAACCCACATTTCGCTAACCAGTAATACAATTAATTTTTGTAAAAACAGACTTAAATACCCGTGCGGCTCAAGGGTCCTATAATCTCATGGCAACGATGGAAGGTGATGTAGTACAGAAAACACTAGTAGTCAAAGGCTGAAGTTCTACATTCAATCATTCATGGGTGGCACAACAGTATACCGGACCGTATCTTTTTGACCAGAGAAAGGCAACGTACGCACCATTAGTAAATAGTCATAGCCTCTGATATTTAATTCTTGCCAATATAATAACTACGTGACTAAGATCAAGATACTTTTCAAATATTTGATCCTAAAACTAAGTGTAAGTGGTTGATAAAGAGTAAGCTAAAGCGAATCAAAATGTTATTCTACTTCCTCTACCAAGGGGTTTATGTCAGCCAGCTTCTTAAGGCGTATAGGACGAAAAGCTTCAATATGGTTTGATATTAAACCATTAATTCGTTTGATCTCTTCAACGCTCATTCCAGAAGTTCTTCCCAGGCTGTAGAGCGTTGTTTTGGGTTTGATGAGGTACGTGGCATACTGAGCATTGTAGGTACCAGGAACTTCTCCCTTCAGGATAAATTCACAGCGACGGCTCTGCTGGCGCTGGTAGGGATCTATCGGATCTTCTGCACTTTCTACCTCGCCCCAGGCCCGAATGACGAGTGAACTTCGGTCCATGCCCTGTGCAATAAGGTAATCAAATACTGTTTTCCCTCTTCTTTGACTGAGGACTTTGTTATATGCATTTTGGCCAACATGATCCGTAAAGGCGTTGATTTCTACCTGGACTGTAGGGTTTTCCTGGCAAAATGCCAGCAAGTCGTCCAGCACAAAACGTGCCTCCGGACGAAGCTGGTGAGAGTCAAAGTTAAAGTAGATATTTTCAAAGTATTTGGTAAGCGGCGCCTGTACTTTACCTTCTACTTTCAAATCGCTGATGTGATACATCACTCCCTGCGTAAGTTGACTGTTTTCGCCACTCACCAGGATACGGTAAGACTGGTCGTAGGGCAACTCAGTATACCGAAAGCTCCCGTCTTCATTGGTGGTTGTGGTTTTGGCGATTTCACTACTGGCATCCACCAGTGAGATAATCACCGAAGGGGCTGCTTCATCATTTTGAGCAAAGCTCAGAACACCACTTACGTTAACCGTATTGTATGGCTCATCCTCCTCAGGCTTGATCTTCGCCAGTTCATTCTCAAACTCGCCGCTTATGAGCTGGTCTACCTTTTCCTTCATGGCGGGCTCCAGTCCGGCTACGAAAGCTTCCTGGTCCTGGCTGAGAGGCACGTCGTTGGCGGATGCGGTGATGACTTCCTCCAGTAGCTTTTGTTCTCTGACGGGCAGTTCGCTGTAAAACGTTCTTTGCAGCATGAAATAACGAAAGGCTTCATCAGGTTGGTAAAGGTCACGCGCTGCATAGGGTTTCCTTTCCAGAATGGTGGCAATAACTGCCTCTTTGCTCTCCGGAAGAAAGGAGTAAATGTCAAATCCACCCTTACCTTCCAGCCGGTTGGATGCCAGGTAGCCTCTTTCTGGTCCCATGATAAAGTAGGCATCGTCGTAGTTGGAATTAAAAGGCCTGCCCAGATTGACGATGGAGCTTTCATCTGACAGCTGGACCCGGAAGATGTCCAGCCCCCCTAAGCCATAGTGTCCGTCAGAAGAAAAGAAGAGTACTTTTTCATCGTCGTAGTAATACGGTGACACTTCGTTAAAAGGAGTATTGATGACCGGGCCCAGGTTGACCGGATTGCCCCAGGCAGCCGCACTCTTCTTCACACTCATCCAGATATCATTCTGCCCCTGCCCACCCTTGCGGTTAGAGACAAAGAATAGCGTATCTCCGCTGGGGCTCAGGGCAGGCTGCTTGGCATCGTATCCTTGCTGATTGATGTTGTTATCCAGACGGCGGGGCATCTGCCAGGTTTTATTCAGGTATTCCGATACATAAATGTAACAGTGGTCGTCAATCTCGTTGCAACTGGTGAAGTAAAACTGTTTACCATCCGGTGAGAAAGTCCCGGCGCCATCTCCCAAAGCGGAGTTTAGGTTGGTAAAGCCATCTTCTCCCGGATAAGACTCCCAGCCTTTATCAGTCAGTTGGAAGCGAAAGTTATCACCGAATGCTTCTCCCAGCCGGGGGTTGATTTCTCCTTTGTTACTCTTAGGACGGCCTGAGGTCAGCACAAACACTGTATCTACGTTGCTCTGTGCCGGTGCGTAATCATTGAACTGACTATTGAGCGGTTTCTTTTCGTTCCTGAAATCAAAGTCGCGGAAGGGCTGTTCGCGCAGTTCAATCGCTAGCAAAGCGCCTTTTTTCTCTACTTCTGCCTGCATCAGGAAGTGCTCCTTATAAAGGATCTTAGCCTCTTCGGAGGCAGCCTTTTCCTGAAACGCCTCAAACGTAGTCACAGCAAACGTATAACGGCCGTTAAGCTTCTGCATCAGTGCCAGGTAAAAAAGCGCCAAAGGATATTTTGTGGGAGCTATTTCGTAAGCTTTGTTGTAATGGATTTCCGCCAGCGCGTATTTAAACAGAAAACGGTTGCAGTGTCCGGATTGGTAGAAGGCGTATGCATTCGTGTCATTTTCCCGCAGCACTTTCCGGTATAATTTAGCCGCTTCACTATACTGCTCCGATTTGAAGTAGGCATCTGCCTCGGCAATCAGTTTTCTCTCCGACTGGGCCAGCAGCGATCCGCTCAGGAAAAGCGCTATTAAGAGGGTGAAGGAAAAAAATGAAGGAGGGCTTATCAATGCTATACGGTTCATGAAAATATACATTAGATAAGAGGTGTAGAAAAGCGGCGGGGATTCGTTTTGTTTTTACCGATATTGTAGGAAAGCGATATCTCTACTGCACCGGGTCCATTGAAATTATACTGCAGGTTAGATACATTCATGTCGTAGCTGATACCCAGGGCGTAGCGCTTACCGCTGGCTCCCACCGTAAAGATGAAAGAGTCATTCAGCCGGTACCAACTCCCCACCATCAGGCTGATATCCACATCTCTCCGGCGGTAGTTGTTACCAAAGTTATAGCGCAGGTAGGTGCCTACATTGAAACTATAGACGCCGTCCCGCATTTTGACTAACAAGTTGGGCATCAGCCCCAATTGTCGGGAGAGGGTCATATCTGCTCCGCCGTGGAACCTATACAGCAGGGATGCCGTGCGGGGCTGCTCATTGACCAGCGACTGGTTGGGTCGGTTGAGATTAGCCACCGACACACCACTGAAAAGCCGGAGTTTTTTGCGGTTATTGGCCCTGCCCGAAGATACGCCGTAGTGCCACATCACCCCGGCATTAAATTCAGGAAAGTACACCTGGTCACTTATCTGTGAGTAAGATGGCGTAATCAGTTCGTTGTAGCCTACAAAAGGATCATACTGTGTACCCCAGCGAAAAGAGTTAATATTGATACTTTTCTGGATCAATCCTCCCTGTAAACCGAAGCTCAGCATCTGGGTTGCCTGTCTATCCAATAGCACATTGTAGGCAGCAGTAAGGTGCAAACCCTGCACTTTGTAGCTACCCTGCGGTCCACCGGTCATGTTAAACAAAGACACTCCTAAGCTACCAATCTGCATTGGCCGACGGGTGCCTTTGACCACGACTGGCATCAGGAAGCTTACCTGCCCCACGTCCAGCGGCACATCGTAGGTCAGCCGCTGGCTACGGTAGTTCATGTGCAGGTTGGTAGCGGTACGTGAGCCGATCATGGCCGGGTTCAGGGAGGTGGGTGCCGCATAGTACTGCGACAGATGCACGTCCTGAGCCTGTAAAATCAACGGTAAGGCCATCACGATACCCATCACCAGTATGCGGTAACCAACGATTATATTACAAAAGCTTTGTATACCTCTCATCTCTATTTGAGCAAAGTTATGGTCCCCTTATCCTGAAAACGATCCCCCCCCTCAAACTGCCCATTCAGTATAAATGTGTAGACTCCCGGTGGCATCTCCACCTGAGTCTGAAAGTGTGTTCCGTCCCAACCTGCGGTGGAAGCTTCGGTAAAGGACATACTTTCGTAAACCAGGCTGCCCCATTGATTGTAAATGCGAAAAATGAAGTTTTCTTCGGCTACATTCTGCCCGTAGACCCGGGCCACCCGGTCGTCTGCTTCGGTAGCAGAAGTAGGAGAAAAAGCGGTAGGCACGTAGTAAATTCCCTGCACCTGGACTTCAGAGGCAAAGCCTAACGCCAATGTCCAGGCAGTAGCTGCTACCTCGCTTCTGACGGTTCCATCAAAGGTACTGCCCACTACTTCAGAAGCACCTAAACTGCGAAAATACTGCGTGATAGAATCAGCTTCAGTCACTACGACTCTGTCCAGGTCGGCATCAGTGATACCGTCCATCTCATCCAGGATAATGGTAACATAAGCCTGCTCAAAGCTACCAGCTGCTTGAACCCGTTGCCAGTACCGGCTTTGGGAGACTGAATCCAGGTTGGTACCGGCCAGCGGTGACGGATTGGGTTCCTCGTAATAAAAACCTGTCACAGGATTGGTACCTGTCAAATCTTCCACTACCAGCGGGTAGTAGTAGCCGTAGCGTCCCAGTGGGTAGAATTTATCGCCAGTGCCTTCATGATATAGCGTACCGCTGACAAAGGAATCAAAATTACCGCCGGCCACTTCTGCTTCATCAGTGACCATCAAAAATGCGCCTTCAGCTTCAGTATTCATGATACCGTAGGAAAAATCAATTTCCTGCACCACATAAAGCGTATCTATCAGTTGCTTTTCACCGGCTCCTTCTATACGGAGCGTATGTATGCTATCCGAGGCGTGGCTCACCTGCTGGGCATTTGCACCGTCCAGCGTAACCATGCCCTGGAAAGGAAAATAGCTTCCCGGGTTTTGCCAATCGCCACTCACCAAAATATGTCCCCGGTTGTTGAGCTGCGACTGGTTATGGAGCCCTCCGTTCACCCTGAAGGTAGCCCCCTCACTGATGTGCAGCAGTGCCCGGTTGTTGACCATTTGGGCCCGGGTGAAGCTCAGGCTGCCTATGACCAGCAGGAGTGTACAAACGATATGTCGGATCAGCATCAGGGTTTCGTTTTATTTTTGAGAAGTGACGTCTAAGCCCAGCTGCTGTTTAATGAGACTCAGGTCCCGTATCACAGAAAGGTTCTCCTGCTGCAGTTGAAGAATGTGTTGCTGTAGCGTAGAAACCAGCATCTTTTGCATACCCAGCATTTCACCCTGGTCAGCCAGGGCTTTTTCGGTCTGCATCACCCGGCGGTCACCGTTGATCAGCTGCTTCTGCAGGCGGTCAATATCCGACTGCTGCTCCTTAATAGCCTCCAGCAACATAGGCACCAGTTCAATGTAATTGACCGACTTGTAGCCTTTGTCATTGGTTTTGACCAGGTTGGGGAAGATCTTTTCAATCTCCTGGGCAATTACGCCGAAGTGGATCTGGGAAGCATTGTCAGCTTTGTAGTTATATTTCACACCCTCTACCCGGCTGATCTGCTCCATCGCTGAATTGAGCGGGACGATGTTTTCTTTGTAGCGGCGGTCGGAAGTGGAAAATACACCACTAGCATTAATTGTTAAAGATTTACCTCCTCCTCCTCCATCGTCGTCGTCGTAAGTTGCGCTTTCAGCGCCTGCTAAATCAGTAACTGTTAAGCTAGCTACAGTAGCAGCACCTGTACTCAGTGTGCCTGTAGTGCTGATATTCTGTGCACCAAAATCGGGATTGATCTTCGTACCTGTTATCGCCGCTGTGTTGCTCACGTCTATGTCTGCAATACTACCGTCAGCAATCTCATCTGTGCCTACTGCACCGGCAGCTATCTCGTCAGCCGCTACCGCATCAGTAGCGATCTTAGTAGCATCAATCGCGTCATTGGCGATGTCTGCCGTGGCGACCGTACCATCAGCTATCTTGGCTGAGGTGACTGCATCATTGCTGATCATTAGGGTACCATCATTGGCTAAACTGGCATCACCACTCACCTTCACCTTCACATTGTTGGCTGCCGTACCATCCGCCCCGATGATGAGTTCTCCACTGGACAGACCTTCTAACTTGGCGGCCGTTACCGCTCCATTAGCTACCTTGGCTGTCGTCACGGCATCATGGGCCAAATCAATCGTCGCCACACTACCGTCGGCTAGCTCATCTGAAGCCACTGATCCCGTACCGAGATCATCGGATGTAAGTGAGTTATTGGTCACTTCTGCACTGCCTATGGCATCATTGCTGATTGTCAGAGCCCCTGTGTTGGAAAGCGTGGCATCACCTGACATAGTCACCGCCTGTGCCGTATTGGTCCCATCTCCTACTAAGATTTGGCCATCAATCAGACTACTGCTCAAAAAGTTGGTGCGATCCTCCAGTTGAGGATTACCGCTAGCATCTGTGATAAATACCCGGTTAGCATCTCCTGCTCCTGCGGTACCTATCTTTGCCACCGTCACTGCATCATTAGCTATTTCAGCAGTACCTACTGCACCGGCTGCAATCTCATCAGCCGCTACCGCATCCGTGGCCAGGTCTGCTGCTGTAATGGTAGCATCGGCTATCTTGGCTGAAGTTACTGCATCATCGGCGATCTCAGTCGTGCCTACTGCGTTGGCTGCAATTTCAGCTGAACCTACTGCATCCGTGGCGATCTTTGTCGCGTCAATGGCATCATTGGCGATATCTGCCGTAGCAATCGTACCGTCAGCAATCTTGGCCGAGGTGATGCCCCCATCAATCACTTCTATCTGATCGCTGCCGTTCAGCCCTAGGGTAGTGCCATCCAGATCAGCGTCTATCTCGCCGTTCGCTCCATCCCATACCAGCCCGTTGCCGGCTGTGCCTCCCAGGATAGCCGCTTTGGTTTCATACTGAGGATTACCAGCCC